>JBBSLT010000077.1:0-11451 GCA_038233555.1 Acidimicrobiales bacterium | reverse complement strand
CCCACCAATCCCTTGACGAAGCCGGTCAAGGGCTCGACGGCCACGAGCGACATCTCCAGGGGCGCCTCGGTGCCCTCCAGCGTCTCAGCCACCGAGCGCTCGGCCTCAGCTTGGATGCGGGGATCGAGGGTGGTGTAGATCCGCAGGCCCTGCTGGTAGACGGCGTCCTCCCCGTAGTGCTCGGCCAGATAGCGCTGGAGGTAGTCCACGAAGTAGGGAAAGGCGGTCTCGGCCTGCTCCCGAGGGTGGACCACGGTCGCCCCGCCGGCGGGGGGCTCGACATCGGGGGTGGCCAGCCAGACCCGCTGGACCAGCGCCTCTGCGTGCTCGGCGGGGGTGATCATCTGCTCCTCGAGCATGGCGTCGAGGATGAGCACGCGCCGCTCCTCGGCCAGCGTCGGGTTGCCGCGGGGCTCGTAGCGGCTGGGAGCGGGGATCAAACCGGCCAGCAGCGCCGCCTCGGAGATGCTGAGCTCGCTTACCGACTTGTGGAAGTAGGTCTCGGCCGCCGCCCCCACGCCGTAGGCGCCTTCCCCCAGGTAAATCCGTTCCAGGTAGCGGAACAAGATCTCCTCCTTGTCGACTTGGCGGTCGAGCTGGCTGGCCAGGATTGCCTCGCGGATCTTGCGGGACAGTGTCCGCTCGTCACCTACGTAGGCACTCTTGACGTACTGCTGGGTGATGGTGGATCCGCCCTGGACCACCTCCTGACTCTGGACGTCGGCCCAGAGGGCCCGGGCCGTCCCCCAGACGTCGACCCCGCTGTGGGAGTAGAAGCGCCGGTCCTCGCCGGCGATGACCGCCTGTTTGAGTACCTCCGGGATGTCGCCGAGCGCCACCGGCTTGGTGGTGTCGAACTGGCGGAAGACGCCGATCTCGTTGCCGTTGATGTCGTAGATCCGGCTGATCAGCGCCTCGACGCCGGGCCGGGCCTGCGGCAGGCTGGCGGGAAGGGGCAGGAACAACAGCGCGGCCAGCACCGTCGACGCCCCCGCCAAAGGGACGACGACCGCAGTGACGACGAGGAGAAAGACCGACCGGCCGAACAGGCGCATGGCCCGGGCCAGTGTACGAGGGGCCTGGCGACGCCTGCGGTCGGGGACCGTCTCAGGGACGCAGGTCCTGCACCAGGCATGGCAGGTCCGGCGCACCGATGATCTCAGGGTCACCGGTCAGCAGGACAGCCTGGTGGCTGACAGCTGTGGCGATGGCGAAGCAGTCGGCCAGCGCCATCGCATACCTGGCCTTGAGCCGAGCGGTCTGCACCATGCACCCAGAGGTGGGGAGATCAAGGTCCACTCGTGCCCGTAGCTCGGCCAGCACCTCGTCTGCCTCACTGCGGCCATGGTCGCGTTCGATGCGGTAGTAGACCTCGACCGCATTCACCCAGCTCATCACCGGCTGGTGCTCCAGAACGCTTTCGACCCGGGTGCACGCCGGCTCTTCTCCGTCGAGCCAGGCCAAGACGGCCCACGAGTCGAGGGAAGCGATCACCTGGGCTCGCGCGAGCGGTCTTCGACCAGTCGATCCGCCATACCGCTCCTGGCGTAGCGGCCGCCAAGCTCTCGTGGTCGATGTGGCCTCGGCGACAGGACCACCCGACCGTCATCCAGCGTGAAGTCGACCTCGACTCCGGGGCGGAGGCCGGCGACATCACGCAGTGGCTTGGGGATCACGACCTGGCCCTTGGCCCCCACTCGATGAGTCATACCAAGTGAGTATAACTGAGGGTCGAGGATTCGATTGGTCATCAGGCAGGATGGAGGGGTGCATGCAAGCGCCCGGCCCCCCTCGGTCGACGCCCTGGCCCGATCCTTGTCCGGGACGGGGCTGCCCCACCCACTACTGGTGGAGGCGGCCCGGGAGGCGATTGCCGCCGGCGACCCCGCATCGGCGCCGCAGCGAGCGGCGGCGTCGGGCCGCTCGCTGCTCCAGCCGGTCGTCAACGCCACCGGGGTCCTGCTCCACACCAACCTCGGTCGGGCCCCAGTAGGGGTGTCCACCTCGGGGCTCGACTACGCCAACGTCGAGCTCAACCTCGACGACGGCCTGCGGGGCTCTCGCCAGGACCGGGTCGGACCGTTGCTGGCCCGGCTCTGCGGCGCTGAGCGGGTCATGGTGGTCAACAACTGCGCCGCCGCCGTGGTGCTGGTGCTGGCCGCCCTAGCCCGGGGCCGGGAGGTGGTGGTCAGTCGGGGCGAACTGGTGGAGATCGGTGGAGGCTTTCGCATTCCCGACGTGTTGGCCCAGTCCGGGGCGCGCTTGGTGGAGGTGGGCACCACCAACCGCACCCGCGTCAGCGACTACCGGGCCGCAGTCGACGGCATCGGGGCTGACGTTGCCCTCCTGCTCAAGGTGCACGCCTCCAACTACCGCATCACCGGCTTCACCGAGGACGTGGGGGTGGCGGCGCTGGCCGGCCTGGGACCACCGGTGGTGGCCGACATCGGCTCGGGTCTCCTCGACGCCGCCACCCCGTGGTTGGCCGGGGGCCCGCCGCCGTGGCTGGCAGGCGAGCCCGCTGCCCGCCAGACCTTGGCCGACGGCGCCGACCTGATCACCTTCTCGGGCGACAAGCTGCTGGGCGGGCCCCAGGCCGGCGTCATCGCCGGACGGGCCGACCTGGTGGCGGCGTGCGCCGCCCATCCCCTGGCCCGAGCCCTACGCCCCGGTGGCCTGGTGCTGGCCGCCCTCCAGGAGGTGGCCCTGGCCTACTTGCGGCGAGATCCGGGGGCGATCCCGTTCTGGCGCATGGCCACCGCACCGGTGGAGGAGCTAGGAGCTCGGGCCCGAGCCCTCGGGGTGGGTCGCCCCGGCCCGTGCTCCTCGGTGACCGGGGGCGGCACCCTCCCCGACGTGGAGATCCCCTCCATGGGGGTTCGGGTCGACGGCGACCACGTTGGCGCCCTGCGGGCCCGTGCCCGCCCGGTGGTGGCCCGAGCCGTCGAGGGGGCCACGTTGTGCGACCTGCGCACCGTCGACCCGGCCGACGACGCCACGGTGGCCGAGGCCCTGGCTGCGCTGAGCTGAACTCACTTTGTGTGCATGGTTGATGCCTATCTATATGGCATCACCGTTGCACACAAAGACGTGGCACCGGTCCCGTCAGCTCAGACGTGGTCACGTAGGAGCTCCCGCAGGGCGGCCACCTCGGACGCCAGGGCGGCCCGGCCGCTACGGGTGGCGTGTACCCAGGTGCGGGGCTTGCGGTCCTCGAAGGCCTTGCGGATCTCGACGTAGCCGGCCTGCTCGAGGACTCCGAGATGGCGGGACAGGTTGCCGTCGGTGAGTTCGAGTGCCTGGCGAAGGTAGGTGAACTCGGCCCGGTCGGCCTCGCCCAGCACGGCCAGGATCCCGAGACGGACCCGCTGGTGTACCACATCGTCGAGGCGTCGCAGCGGGTGATCGCCGGTAGCGGTCATCGCCCGTGCTGCTCGGTACGGCGAACGGCGAGCCCGGTGACCAGGATGGCGAGCCCGGTGGTGGCGGCGACCACTGGGCCGGGGTGCTCGAGGCTCGACGCCAGCGCCACTGCTGGCACCACGGCCACCGCCATGCCCAGAGCGGCCAGCACGACGCTGCGGTCGAGCCAGGCGAAGATCAGGTAGGCGCCGCCCACGGCGAAGGCGGAGATGACCTCTTGGAGTCGTCCAGACGTCGTGGCGGGGAGGACGAAGGCGGCCACGAACAGCAAAGAACCGGTGACGATGAAGGGCAGGCCCGACCGGGAGACGCCGAGTCGCTCTTCTCGAGCGTGGTAGTACCACCCGACGAGGGCGCCGCCGGTGGTCCCGGCCACCGCCCAGTAGAAGGCGATGACCGTTCCTCCCCCTAGAGCGGCAACCGGGGCGCTGAGCAGGGTGAGCGTGCCGAAGACGACGAGGGGGAACCAGAACGATCGCAGGAGGGACTGGGTGCGGCGGGCCACGTCGTCGAGGTGGCTGAGCGTAGCTTGAACCTCTGAAGGCGGAGTAGTCATAGCAAGTACTTTGCCCCGCAAAGTGCTTGCTGTCAAGTGCCTTCTGGCGGGGCGTTACCATCGCTCGTGCACGTCGTCGCCACCGCCGGTCACGTCGACCACGGCAAGTCCACGCTGGTCCACGCCCTCACCGGGATCGATCCCGACCGCTTCGGGGAGGAGAAGGCCCGGGGCCTGACGATCGACCTCGGCTTCGCCTGGGCCACCTTGCCCACGGGGCGGGAGCTGGCCTTCGTCGATGTCCCTGGTCACATCCGCTTCATCAAGAACATGCTGGCCGGCGTGGGCGCCGTCGACGCCTGCGTGTTCGTGGTGGCGGCCACCGAAGGCTGGAAGCCCCAGTCCGAGGAGCATCTGCGCATCCTGGAGCTGCTGGGAGTCCGCCATGGCCTGGTGGCGCTGACCAAGGTGGCGGTGGTAGACGACGACCACCGGGAGTTGGCGCGCCTTGACGTGGCTGATCACGTCGCTGGAACCTTCTTGGAGGGTGCCGAAGTGGTAGACGTCGACGCCATCACCGGAAGGGGCCTGGAGGAACTGCGGGCTGGCCTCGACCGTCTCTTGGTCGCCACGCCGACGGCTCCCGACGTGGGTCGGCCCCGCCTGTGGGTCGACCGCAGCTTCGCGGCCAAGGGCTCGGGCACCGTGGTCACCGGCACCCTGACCGGCGGGCGCCTAGCCGTCGACGACGAGCTGGTCCTGGTGCCGGGCGGCCGGGCCGTGCGAGTGCGGGCCCTGCAGAGCCACCAGACGTCCCTGGACGACGTCGGGCCCGGGCGGCGGGTGGCCGTCAACCTCGTCGGCGTGGGCCACGACGACGTGGTGCGGGGCGACGCTCTTCTTCGGGGCGGTCAATGGCACCTCACCCGTCGCCTCGACGCCAGCTTGGCTGTGTTGGCTTCGCTCGACCACGAGGTCTCGCGACGGGGAGCCTACGTCGCCTACCTGGGGTCGGGGGAGCGTCCGGTGCGCCTGCGGGTGCTGGGCGGCTCGGCCCTGCTGCCCGGTGAAGCCGGCCTGGTTCGCCTCCACCTGGCCGAAGAGCTTCCCCTGATTCCCGGTGACCGCTTCGTGCTGCGCGAGACCGGCCGAGCTGAGACGGTGGGTGGCGGCGAGGTGCTCGATGTCGACCCCATCGTGCCCGCCTCCCGGGCCCGGCCCGACCGTTCGACCGCCAGGGTGGTGGCGGAGCGGGGCTGGGTGGAGGCCGAGGTCCTCACGCTCTTGACCGGCGTGGCCCAGGAGCCCCAGGTGGGGCCCTGGGTGGTCGACCCGTCGGCCCTGGCCGCCACCAGGGCCGAGGTGGAGCGGGCCATCGACGACGCCGGGCCCCTCGGCCTCGACGTGGCTGCCCTCGACCCCAAGGAGCGGGCCGTGCTCGCCACCCTGGACGACATCGAGCTCGACGCCGGGCGGGCCCGACGCCCGGGCGCGGTCGACCCCCTCGTCGACCATCCCTACCTGGCCGCTCTCCAGGCCGCCCCGTTCGCCCCTCCGCTACCCGACGGCGTCGACCGGGGCGAGCTACGCGAGCTCGTCCGCCGGGGCCTGGTGCTGGCCAGCGACGGGACGTGGTTCGCCCCCGACGCCCTCGACGCCGCCGCCCACACCGTGGCCGGGCTGCTGGCCGAGCAGCCCGACGGTCTCACCGTGGCCCAGATCCGCGACGCCCTTGGCACCAGCCGCAAGTTCCTGCTGCCGCTGCTGGCCCTGCTCGACGCTCAAGGCATCACCCGGCGCCGCGGCGATCTGAGGGTGGCGGGGCCGCGCCTGCCGCCTGCCTGAAACCGACTGCTGAGTGGTCTATCGGCTCCTGAAGCAGCGGGCGGCCTACCCGCTCTCGGGCTCTTCGCTGGCGCCGTCGTCGCCGGCGCCTCGGCGCTCCCGGTAGTCGCGGGCGCCGCCGATTTCGGGCTCGACCTCGAGCACCAGGCCGTCGATCCCCGTCACCCGCACCCGGTCGCCGACGGCGAGCGGCGTGGCCCGGTTGGTCCGAGCCCGCCAGAGGGCCTCTCGTACCCGCACCACCCCGTCGGGGGCGGCCTCGGCCACCGCCTCGCCCATCTCCCCGATCATCGACTCCCGCCCGATGGTCGGGGTGGAGAACCGGCTGCGTACCGTGGCCGGCAGCGCGGTCACCATCATCAACACCACCCCCACCAGGCCGGCCGCCAGCGGAAGCCACCCGATGGGCACCCCGTCGAAGAGCAGCACCGAGCCGAGGGCATAGGTGACCACGCCCACCGCCGTCCAGAAGCGGGGGACGCCCGCTTGGACGTCGACAGCCAAGCCGAAGACCCCGATGCCGAGCAGGGCCAGGCCGATGGGAGACGTCGGCAACACCGCCAGGCCGTAGGCGGCCAGCACCCCGCAGACAGCGCCGACCACCCCGGCCACTCCCACCCCGGCGGTGAACAGCTCGAAGACGACGAGCACCAGCGCGGCCGACAACAAGAGGTAGGCCACCGGTGGGCTGGCGACGGTGTGCAGGAACCGGGGAACCAGGTCGAGCTTGGCCAGGCGGGCGTCGACGGTGAGCTCGGCCCTGGGCGGGCCACCCTCCACCGCCTCGAAGTCGGCGGTCTCGATGGTCTGGGCACCGACCTGGCGTCCGTCGAGGGCGGCGATGAAGCTGCCCAGCACCGCCGACTCCTCCTGGTTCAGCTCCACCAAGCCCAGCTCCAGGGCCTCTTCCGGACCCACGACGCCGTTGCGCACCGCGGCCGGGAGCTCACCGAAGATGGGCGGCGTCGCCTCGCCCAGGCGGGTCTCGGGGGCCATGCCCACCAGCGGGGCAGCCAGAGCGAGCTGGGCCGCGCCGCCCAGCGCCTGGGCCCCGCTCTCGCCCACCCAGACGGCGACGGGCACCCGGGCATGGCCGATCCGAAAGACCAGGGCGTCGAGTTCGGCGGTCGCCAGCACCGAGCCGGGGCTGTCGAGCTGGAGGATCAGGGCCTCGGCGCCGGCTCGCTCGCTCTCGGCGATGGCCCGCTCCAGGAAGTCGGCCATGATCGGATCGAGATAGCCGGTGACCTGGACCACGTTGACGAAGGGGCGGGCGGGGCCGCCCTCTTGGGCCCCCGCCGGACCGGCGGCCGACCACGCGGTGGCGACGGCGAAGCAGGCAGCCAGAGTTGCCAGCACTAAGATCCTCAGCGGAGAGGCAGGCCCTCCTGGGCTCGGCGGCTTCGCCGCCGAGAGAAAGCCCTGTACCTTCCGCTCTTGCCGGCTTCGCCGGTGGGCCGCTCGGGCCACGTGCCCGCCTAGCGGCGGACCCTCTAGCCTTCCCAACGGCCCCCTCCCGAGAGGAAGTTGTGGACCTCGGCCAGTTTCTGCATGCATCCCGAGTCGTCATCGTTGCCGGGAAGGGTGGCGTGGGCAAGACGACGGTGGCCGCCGCCCTGGCCCGGATGGCCGCGAGGGAGGGTTTGAGCACCCTCGTGGTGCAGGTGGAGCAGTCGTCGGGGCTGGCCCGGCTCTTCGGCCGCCCCCCGCTCAGCTACGCCGAATCGAGCCTGGCGCCGGCCGCCGGTACCATCGCCGAGGTCAGGGGTCGCACCATAACCCCCGACGACGCCCTGTTGGAGTACCTGGAGGACCACGGCCTGCGCCGCATCTCCCGGCGCCTGGTCTCGACTGGGGCCATGGACGTGGTCTCCACGGCGGCCCCCGGCATCAAGGACATCCTCATACTGGGCAAGGTCAAGGCCTTGGAGCGCAGCGGCAGCGCCGACCTCATCGTCCTCGACGCGCCTGCGGCCGGCCACGCCATCACCTTCTTGCTGTCGGTGCGGGGCCTGCTCGACGCCGTGCAGGTCGGTCCCATCAACGCCCAGGCGCGAGACGTGCTCGAGCTGCTCACCGACCCCGCTCGCTGCACGGTGATGCTCGTCACCCTGCCCGAGGAGACACCGGTCAACGAGTTGGTGGAGACCGCTTTCACCCTGGAGGACCGGGTCGGGGTAAGCCTCGGGCCGGTGGTGGTCAACGGCCTCTACCCCGCGCTGTCCGGCCTAGCGACGCCGCCGGACGAGGCCGCCGCCCAAGCCGGGGCCCAGCTGCGCCCGGGCGAGGCCGAGGCCATGGCCGACGCCGCCGCCTTTCGGCTTCGCCGCCACGCGCTTCAGGAGGCCCAGCTCGCCCGCCTGGGCGAGATGCTGCCCATGCCCCAGCTCCACCTGCCCTTTCTATTCTCGGCCGACCTCGGTCCCAGCCATGTAGACGTCCTGGCCGCGGCCTTGCGCGACGGGGTAAGCGCGCTGGAGGGACCCGCTCCGGCGAGCCCACCCACGGCCACCGCATGACCGGGGGAACAGGTCTCGGCGACCTCGTCGCCTCCGCCGCCATCCTCGTGTGCTGCGGCTCGGGCGGGGTGGGGAAGACGACCACGGCGGCGGCCCTGGCGCTCGAGGGCGCAGCCCGGGGGCGCCGCTCGGTGGTGGTCACCATCGACCCGGCCAAGCGCCTGGCCGACACTCTCGGGGTGGCATCGCTGACCAACACCCCGAGCCGCATCGAGGGCGACTGGCCGGGTGAGCTGTGGGCCATGATGCTCGACACCAAGTCGACCTTCGACGACCTGGTGGCCCAACACAGCGCCGATGCCGACCAGGCTCGGCGCATCCTCGACAACCGCTTCTACCGCAACATCTCCAGCGCCTTGTCCGGCACCCAGGAATACATGGCCGGCGAGAAGCTCTATGAGCTGCACGAGGAAGACGCCTTCGACCTGGTGGTGGTCGACACCCCGCCGACCCGCCACGCCCTCGACTTCGTTGACGCCTCCCGGCGCCTCACCAACTTCCTCGACCACCGCCTCTACCGGCTCCTGATGAGCCCCACCCGGGCCTACCTGCGGGCCGTGAACCTGGCCGCCCAGGCGTTCGTGCGCACCGTGTCCAAGGTGGTGGGAGGTGAGGTGCTCGACGACGCCCTGGCCTTCTTCAGCGCCTTCGAGGGCATGGAGGGAGGCTTCCGGGACCGGGCCGAGCGGGTGCAGGCGCTCCTCGGTGACGACGCCACCGCCTTCATCCTGGTGACCTCGCCCCGGGCCGACACCGTGGCCGAGGCGACCTTCTTCGCCTCCAAGCTGGAGGAGTCGGGGATCTCGGTGGCCTCATTGATCCTCAACCGGATGCACCCGCGCTTTGGGACCGGTCGACCCGAGGCCGACCGGGCTCGGGCCCGCACCCATGCCGGGACCGATCTGGGATCGCTGTACGCCAACCTGGGTGACCTGCGGGCCATGGCCGAGGGAGAGGAGGAGGCCCTATCCGGGCTGAGCGCCCGGGTGGCGCCGGCGCCGGTGGTGCGGGTGCCCTTCCTGGCCGACGACGTGCACGACCTCGACTCCCTCGCCCACATCACCACCCATCTGTTCCCGGCCTGATCTACCGGCTTGTGCAAGCAGCTTGCTAGTATTGTGCGACATGAAGACCCTCTACCTCCGCAACGTCCCTGATGATGTCGGCGCCCACCTGGCAGCCTTGGCTCAGCGAGAGGGCATGTCGGTGTCCGCCTTCGCCGTCCGAGCCTTGAGCGAGGTGGCGCGCCGGGCCGACAACCCGTCACTTCTCGGTGACCTCCCCGATTGCGGCGTGGAGGCCGATGCGGTGGTCGCCGAGTTGCATTCCGGGCGAGCCACTCGGTGATCGTCGTCGACGCTTCGGTCGCCGTCCTCGGCCTGTTGAACGACGGAGACGCCCGGGGCCACCTCGCCTCGGACTCGATCGGGTTGCCGTATCTGGCGGACTCGGAGGTCGCGCACGCGCTCCGGGCTCACGTGCGCCGAGGTGCCATCGAGGCAGCCGACGCGCAACGGGCGCTCCAGCGTTGGGCTCGCCTCGGCATCCAACGCTTCCCGGTGGTGGGCTTGCTCGACCGGGTCTGGGCCCTCCGGGACAACCTGAGCGCCTACGACGCTACCTATGTCGCGCTGGCCGAGGCGCTGGGCTGCCCGCTCGTCACCGCCGATGGCCGGCTCGGTCGAGCACCGGGGCCCACGTGCCCCATCACCATCGTCCGCCGCTGACCGCTTGCGCCGGGTCAGCCGCCAGTGGCGGGGCCGGCTCCGTCGGAAAGCGCAGCGGCCGCCTCGGTCTCGTTCTCGGAGACAGAGGCCACCCGGTCGAAGCCGGTGGTGTGCAGTAGGCGGGCCACCGCCGGACGGGCGCCGTAGACGGCCACGTCGCCGCCCGCCTCACGTGCCCGGCGCACCCCGCCGATGAGGGCGCCGAGGCCGGCCGAGTCGAGGAAGGGCACCCCCGACAGGTCGATCAACAAGCGTGAGCTTCCGCCGATCTCGGTCAGCACCTCGCGAAACTGGCCCACGGTGAACGCATCCAACTCTCCCACGGGACGACAGACGGTGTACTCCCCAGTCTCATCGACATTGATATCGAGCACGGAACCTCCAAAGGGGCCGGCGGCAGGGCACGGCAGGGCGACTCCCCGCCAGGCCACCCTACCCCCGGTGGCCGGCGACTGGCGCGGTACGCTTCCGCCGTGGCCGACATCCTGGTAGCCAGCGACGCCGTCCGAGTGATCGACGACGTCGTCGCCGGGGTGGGAGGTCCAGACGTCATTGTGCGCAGCGTCCTGGCCGGTGCGGACGTCCTCCCGGCGGTCCTCGATCGCCGACCCGACCTGGCGGTGCTCGATCTGCAGATCGGCAACATGGGCGGCATGGCCGTGTGCCTCGACCTTCGCCTGGAAGAGGGCGCCGGCCGACTAGATCATGTCCCGGTCCTCATGTTGCTCGACCGCCGGGCCGACGTGTTCCTGGCCAAGCGCTCCGCCGCCGAGGGCTGGCTCATCAAGCCCATCGACGCCATTCGCCTCCGCCGGGCGGTGCTGGCTCTCTTGGGCGGCGGCACCTACTTCGACGCCACCGACGCCCCGCCCGTGGCGGCGGTCCCCTCCGGCGGCGCACCTCTGTCCCTCGGGTAGGCTCGGCTTCTCCGGGAAGTAGCGCAGCTTGGTTAGCGCGCAGCGTTCGGGACGCTGAGGTCGCGGGTTCGAATCCCGC
The DNA here is from genome assembly GCA_038233555.1 of Acidimicrobiales bacterium. GTDB lineage: Bacteria > Actinomycetota > Acidimicrobiia > Acidimicrobiales > CADCSY01 > JADDRA01. The sequence goes on along the minus strand of JBBSLT010000077.1, from coordinate 445 downwards.
CTTCCCGACCAGTAAAGGTGCTGGTTAAGAACCCTTTCGAGGGTTCCGAGTTGACACCGTCGAGGTGCCCATGGCACTTCCATGGCACATCTGGTCGGCCGGTTGTGCCATGAAGAGACCGCCGAGGAGGTCGGCGGCAGCCCGGTCACCGTCGTTCGTCACCTGCGCATAGATGGCCAGAGTCATACGAGGATCGGAGTGCCCGAGGCGTGCTTGGGCCGTTTTCACATCGATTCCGGCAGCCACCATGCCGGTTGCATTGGCATGTCGGAGGTCATGCTTGTGCCGACGTCGGCACAAGCACGATTATGCCGACCCCCGCGTTATGCCGACGTCCCGGAGAAAGCCCTTCAGTGATGGGTTGATCGGGGCGTATAGGTCGGCATAATCAGAGGCCTTCGAGGAAGGCGAGGAGCGGGTCAGAGGGTCGGTAGCGGCCGGGCTT
>JBBSLT010000076.1:0-11506 GCA_038233555.1 Acidimicrobiales bacterium | reverse complement strand
TCGCCCGAGCGGAGCACGCCAAGGCCATCGACAAGGCGGTCTTTCCCACGCTCCAGGGCGGGCCACTCGAGCACGCCATCGCCGCCAAGGCGGTGGCCTTCTTCGAGGCTGCCCAACCCGAGTTCTGCGACTACGCGGCCCTGGTCATCGCCAACGCCGAAGCGCTGGCCCGGGGCCTGGCCACCGACGGGTTCCGGCTCGTCTCGGGGGGCACTGAGAACCACCTCATGCTGGTCGACCTACGCCCCTTCGACGCCGAGCTCACGGGCAAGACTGCCCAAGAGGCACTCGACCGGGCTGGCATCACCTGCAACAAGAACGCCATCCCCTACGACCCCCGCTCACCCTTCGTCACCAGTGGGCTGCGCCTTGGGAGCCCGGCCATGACCACGGCGGGCATGGGGACTGCGGAGATGGCCACCATCGCCACGCTCATCGCCCGGGCCCTGCGGGGCCATCAAGACGAAGCCGAGCTAGCCGCAGTACGCGACGACGTCGCCGCCCTCTGCTCCAAGTTCACCCCCTACCCGACGTAGCCCAGGAAGTGTTCAGCGCGAAGGGTGCCGGGCTTTGCCCGGTGCCCGCAGCACCATCGATTCGCCGAGCAACCTCCGGTTGCGAAGGCGACTGATTTACGGCAGACATCCCCGGGGGTTGCGGGGCGATCCTCCGTAGCGGGTCTCGAAGTGCAGGTGGGGTCCGGTGGAGCGGCCGGTGTTGCCCACGTAGCCGATGTTGTCGCCCTGGCCCACCGCTTGGCCGTTGGATGCCGCCACCCGGCTCTGGTGGCCGTAGAGCGTGATGAGCCCTCCGCCGTGGGAGACGATGACCACGTTGCCGTAGCCGCTCTGTACGCCCGAGAAGATGACGGTGCCCGCCTGGGCGGCGTAGATGGGGGTGCCGGTAGGGGCGGCGATGTCGATCCCGGCGTGCAGGCGTCCCCAGCGGTTCCCGAACTCCGAGGTGACGGTTCCCGAGACGGGCCAGATGCAGCCTCCTCCCCCCACGGTGCGGTTGGGTGAGGCGGCACCAGGGGCGGCGCCGGTGCTGGGGCCCGCCGAACGGGCGGCGGCTCGGGCCTCGGCCTCGACGATGATTCGGGTGAGCTCCGCCTCGCTCGCCGCCTGGGCGTCGATCTCGGCGGACACCTCGGACTGGCGGGTGTCGAGGTCGGCCACCAGGCGAGCCTGCTCTGATCTGGTGGCCTCCAGCTCGGCCAGCCGGGCCTCGGTGTCGATCCTGCGCTCGTCGGCCTTGGCCGTGGCCACCTCGGCCTCGACCTTGCGTAGCTCGAAGTCCTCCTGAGCGGCGTTGAGCTGGTCGATGACGTCTTGGTCGTTGGCCGTCACCTGGTCGAGCAGGGCCCGTTTGCGGGAGGCCTCGGCGATGTTGCGTGACTGCACCATCTCGTCGAGGCCGTCGCCCGTGGGGCGGATGAAGGTCTCGACGGCGCGCTCGACGACCGCATCGGTGAGCCCGCCGATCTCTGCGCCCGTCTCGGCCATGGCCGTCTCGGCCTCGGCCACGTCGGCCTCGGCTGCGGCCACCGCTTGACGAGCCGCCTCTACCTCGCCCGACTGGGCGTCGACCTGTTCGCTGAGCACGGCGATGGCGTCGAGCAACTCGTTCTCGGAGGCCGCCAACCCGTCGAGCTCCTCGGCCAGCTGGGCCTGGCGGTCGCGGGCCGCCTCACGGTCCGCCCGAGGGTCTTGCGCAGCCCCGGCCGGGGCGAGCTGGACGCCGAGCAGGGCGAGAAGGACGGCAACGAACGTGATCCTCATCTTGGTCATGCAGTGGGTCGCTCGTTCGCTCTCTCTCGGGCCAAGGCGCAGTGGTTTGCGGCAGGGAAGGCTGGGGAAACGTAACACGACCGCAACCGCCTCGCCACTGTATGACCGCCTCCGGTCGGCACCCACGTTATAGGCGCGCCCCGCCAGGCCTGCTCCTTCGTACCTGAAGCGCCCAAAGGAGACTACCCGGGCGTTCTTCACTGGGGGCTGACGGGTTCTTCACGCAGATGCTCAGGTCGTTTCTCTCCGGCCTCTGCGCTCGGTTGGCCGCTGAAGACCTGGGCGGCCAGCAGGGTGGCGGCCAGCCCGGCACCGGCCCAGAAGGTGCCCGACGCACCGAGGTGAGCGAGGGCGACGCCGGCGAGCAGGGGACCGGCGCTCTGGCCGGCGCGGACCCCGCCCACCCACACGGCGACGACCGAGCCCCGGCTGGACGACGGTGCCGCCCCGGCCACGATGGCCTGGAGGGAGGGGATGGTCGCACCTTCGCCGAAGCCGTACAGGAGAGCGCCAAGAACCACCACGGCCAGTACCGGTGCCTGGGCCACGATGGCGAAGGCCAGCGTTATCACGGCCGAGCCGGTCAGGATGAGGCGACGCGAACCGAAGCGCACGGTGAGGCGCCCGAGGGCCAGGGCGCCGGCGGTGGCGGTCAGGGCGGGCACACCGAGGATCAGCCCCCGTTCGGTGGCGCCCAATCCGAAGTCCTCGGCCAGGTAGAGGGGCAGCGCCGTGAGCATGAGCCCGAAGATCAAGACGAACATCATCATCCCGCTGCCCATGGCGGCGAGGACCCGGGCCGAGCGGAGGTAGCCGAGGGCCTCCCGGACCTGTTCGCCCACCTTGATGTCACGGCGAGGCGAGGCGCCCAGGGCCCTGGCGGCGACGCCGGCGGTGACCAGCCCCATCCAGTAGGGAGCGAAGGAGGCCCGCCAGCCGACGAGGTCGGTGAGGCTCCCGCCGAGGGGAGGCAACACGGCGAGGGAGACCGTCAGCACCGCTGAGTTCTGGCCGATGAGCCGGGCCCGGTCGACGCCGTGCCAGTGGTCGGCGATGACGACCACGGCGAGGTTGATGAGTCCGGCTGAGCCGACCCCCTGAAGCAGACGCAGGCCGATGAGCGCCGGAAAGTTCGGGGCGAAGCTCGCCAGGCCCCCGGCCAGCCCGAAGACGGCCAGGCACGGGACCAGGACCTCCCGCCGGCCGTAACGGTCGGCCAGCAGGCCAATGACGGGGGCCACCACCACCCCGGGAAGCGTCGCCGCCGCCAAGAGGAGGCCGGCTCGGCTCTGGGCCACCCCGAGGTCGGCGAGGATGTCGGGGATCGCCGGGGCGATCAAGGTGTTGGCCATGATCCCGGTGACGGTGATGGCGAAGATCAGCACCCGGGACGGTCGTTTTGCGCCCGGGGCATCGGTGGGGCCCGAGGACGTTGACGTCGATGCTCGTACTTCCCCGAACGAGTCCGGTCGCTCCGCCCCTCGGGCCCCGCCCGTCATTCTAGGTCAAGAAGGCAATGTAAAGCAATGGAAAATCATAAAAATCAACAGCGGACGAGTTGACGAGCCGTCAGATCGGCGTAGAGGCGCCGGAGCCGGGCCGCTGCCGTCGACCAGGTGTAGCCGGCCGCCCGCTGCCGGGCGCCGAGAGCAAGGTGGCCGGCCAGGCCGGCGTCGCCGAGGATCTCCGCCACCCAGGCGGCATAGGCCTCGGGCCGGCGGCCCTCGACGAGGAAGCCGCTGCGGCCGTGGTCGACGATGGTGCGTAGACCGCCGACGGCCGCAGCCACCACGGGGCGCCCGCAGGCCGCCGCCTCCAGGGCGACCAGCCCGAAGGACTCGGAGCGGCTGGGGACGAGCACCACGTCGGCGGCTCGGTACCAGGTGGAGAGCAGATGGTGAGGTTGGGGCTCGACGAAGCGCACCTGGCCGGACACGCCCAGGTCGTCGGCCAGGTCACGGGCTCGGGCCAGCTCACCCGGGCCGTCGATCCCGCTCGGCCCGCCCACCACCACCAGCTGGGCGTCGGGCCGGTCGAGCTCGGCCAGCGCCGCCACGGCCACGTCGAGGCCCTTGAGGGGCTGGATGCGGCCGACGAAGAGCAGGATGGGGCCTTGGGCCGCCCGCCGTCCTCCGTCGGCCGAGATCCGACCAGGGCCGGCCCAGCCGAGAGCGGCACGAGCGCCGTCGCGGTCACCCGGAGAGAAGAAGGCGTGGTCGACGCCGGGCGGGACCACCTCGATGCGCTCGGGGCTGGCGGCATAGTGGCGCCGCAGCTCGGCCGCCTCCTCGGCCCCGTTGGCCAGGATGGCGTCGCTGCAGGCGACCACCTCGGCCTCGGCCGCCGCTCGAGTGCTGGCCGTCGGCTCGCCGGGATCGGCCTCGGCCTTGACCCGGGCCAGGGTGTGGAAGGTGGAGACGAGGGGCAGCGAGAGCAGGTGCTTGGCGGTGTGGCCGGCCACCCCCGAGAGCCAGTAGTTGGCGTGGATGGCGTCGACGTCGCCGGCCGCCCCGATGCGCTCGACGATGGCGGCGCTGAACTCGGGTACCAGGCCGGCCAGCGCCTCCTTGGGGACCTCGGCTCGGGGACCGGCGTCGACATGGACGACACGGAAGCCCGGCTCGACCACGACCTCCTCGGCAAGGTCAGGCGACCACGTCCGGGTGTAGACGTCGCAGGCCACGCCAGCCTGGGCCAAGGCCGAGACCAGCTCACGGACGTAGACGTTCATCCCGCCGCTGTCGCCGACGCCGGGTTGCACCAGCGGCGAGGTGTGGAAGGAGAGCACCGCGAGCTTGCGCACGAGAGCTTGAACGCTAACGGTCCGGCCGGGATTCCACCTCTCGGCTCGGTGGCACCCGTCCTCTACCCTGCAAGCCGTGGCCTACTCCGCATCGTTCCCGCTGAGGCGGTGGATGGGACCACGGCGTGGTCGATCCTACGCAGAGGCAGCTTGACCGGCTGCGGTCCCGCAGCGTCTCCGACACGCTTACCTGGGGCTCGGGGCCAGGTTCCCGGCATCGAGAGAACGGCGCATGCGCTCGATCGCATAGTCGTGGGAGCACCTTGGTGAGCGTCCCACACTCTCTTGCTCAGGCCGGGGTGAACGCCGGCAGGCGGTCGATGAGGGGGAGGAAGACCTCGACCACCTCGGGGTCGAATTGGGTCCCCGCCATGCGAGCGAGCTCGGCGGCGGCGTGGTCGGTGCCCAAGGCGGCCCGGTAGGGGCGATCGGTGGTCATGGCGTCGAAGGCATCGACGATGCTGAAGGCCCGGGCGGGCAGGGGGATCTCCTCGCCCGCCAGGCGCTCGGGATAGCCCGAGCCGTCGAACATCTCGTGGTGGCAGCGCACGATCTCCGCCGCAGTGGTCATGTGGGGGATGTTCTGCAGCATCTGGTAGCCGATGACCGGGTGGGTGCGCATGACCCGCCACTCGGCGGCGGTGAGGGGGCCGGGCTTGGAGAGGATTCGCTCGGGAACGCCGATCTTGCCGGCGTCGTGGAGTAAGAAGCCGTACTCGGCGTCAGGGTGGTCGCCGGCCACGCCGAGCTCGACCATGAGCGCCACGCCGTAGGCCCGGCAGCGCTCGAGGTGCTGGCCGGTATAGGCATCCTTGGCCTCCACCACGAAGGCGAACGAGCGGATCGTTTCCAGATAGGTGGTCTTGAGGGAGACCAAGGCCTCCTCGAGCTCCTCGGCACGCTCCTTCTGGGCCCGGTAGAGGCCGCCGATCTCGCTGGCGAAGACCTTGAGCTGGGCCTCGAGCTCTCCTTGGTCGCCGCCCGGGAAGGGGACGGCGGGGTCAGGCGTCGGGGTCATCGGCGGAGAGGCGTTCGATGGCGTCGAGCAGCTCGACGGCCGAGAAGGGTTTGGCCAGGAAGGCGTCGGCGCCGGCGGCGACGCTGGCCTCGCGAGTGGCGAGGTCCTCCCGTGCGGTGAGCATCAGCACCTTGGTGGTGCGGTGGTCGACCTGGCGGCACACCTCGATGCCGTCCATGCCGGGCATCATGACGTCGAGCACCAAGACGTTGGGACGTACCGGCGTGGCGGCATCGCCGGGAAGAGGCCGGGCCTCGTCGTCAACATCACCCTCGTCGCCGCTCTCGATCATCTGGAGGGCGGACATGCCGTCGGCCGCCTCGGCCACCTGGAAGTCGTCAGCCTCCAGCACCGCCCGGACCACCGCTCGCACCCGATCGTCGTCGTCGACCACGAGCACGGCGCGCCGGGGCTGCGCAGGCGACGGCGGGGTCATCGCAAGAGGGTGTCCACGGAGGCCTCACCGGTGCGGTACCGGCGTACGACCTCGCTCTGAAGCGAGTCGATCCGATCGTGCAGCGCCCGGCGCGACTTGGAGCAGGCGGCCTCGAACTGGGCCAGCTCCTCGATGAGACGGTCGAGCCCGTCGTCGCTCATCGTCGGCAGCGAAGCCAAAACCTCGGACCCGGCGATGGCATCGAGCTCAGGGGTCTCGGCCTCGGTGGGCTCGGGGGCCAAGAGCTGGGACAGGCGACCGATGCCCTGGCCGCGGGTGTTGGGAGCGAGGATGCCGGTGAGGTGGGCCACGACGGCATCAGGGTCGAGCGGTGGGCCTCCCTGGGCTCGTCGCTCTCGCTCGGCGGCGACGATGTCGAGGCGGCCCTGAGCGATGCGGCGTTGATAGGACAGCGTGACCTCGACCTCCTGCAGCTCGCCCCGACGCTCTCGCAGCTCCTCCATGGGCAAGGCGCTGGGGTCGGGAACCCACGCAGGGTCCAGGACGTGCTCGATGCGGGCCTGGTCCATCCACGAAGCTTACCGGAAGGCCTGGGACGCCTTCGGGGGCGATCGCTCCGGGTCGAGCCTTCCCCGCCGATCCGGGGGCCAGTAGCGCCAGACCACCCGTCCGACGAGGAGGGCGGGGGAGACCGCTCCGAAGCTACGGCTGTCGGTGCTGGTGCTGGGGTCGTCACCCCTGAGGTGCAGGTGGCGGTCGGCCTCGACGCAAGCAACCCGCTTCACCAGCAGGCGCGACGGTGCCCGGGGGTCGCCGATGGCCACGATGTCGCCGGGACGGCCTCGGAGGCCGGCGAGGGCGACCATACGGTCACCCTCGCACAGCGTGGGCGCCATGCTCGGGCCCTGCACCTCGATGCGGACGACCCTCCGCCACGCCAGGGCCAGGGCGCCGGCCACGGCGGCAGCAGCGGTAGCCATGCCCCACGGCGGTCGGGGGTAGCGTGCAAGCGTCACCCCGTCTGTGTATCCCACAGGCGCTGACGTGGCCCATCAGCCCTCGACCAAGGAGCCCACCCGATGATCTCCCGCCTCCTCGCCGCCCTCGACCGGATGAACGCCCCCATTCCAGTCTCCGCCCACTGCGACCTCCCGTGCGGCATCTACGATCCCGCCCAGGCCCGCATCGAGGCCGACTCGGTGAAGGGTTGCCAGCAGAAGTACCAGGACTCCGACGACCCGGTGTTCAAGCAGCGGGCGATCCTGATCAAAGAAGAGCGAGCCGACCTGGTCAAGCACCACCTGTGGGTGTTGTGGACCGACTACTTCAAGCCCAACCACCTCGAGGCCTACCCCGACCTGCACGACAAGTTCTGGAAGGCCACCAAGCTCGCCGGAGACGCCAAGAAGTCGCAGGACCCGGCCCAGGGCCAGCAGCTCCTCGACGCCATCGCCGAGATCGACAAGATCTTCTGGGAGACCAAGAAGTAACTCTTGGGGCCGGCTTTTGGTGGGTCTTGCGCGTTGCCCTACGCCGGTCGTTGCCCTGCGCCGGTCGTTGCCCTGCCCGGCGGGTCCTGTCACCGAGCGGGCCCCCTCCCACGGGTCCTCGCTGCGCTGCGGCCCGTGGGTCCCTCCCCTCGGTGCCACCCCCCGGGCCTCCCTCGGCTTGGCCTCCACTCCGGCTTTGGCCTCCGCTATCCCTCCGGTCCGGTCCCCTTCTCTTGGAGAATCTGGGGACCGGGTTCGAGGCTCGGTCCGTATCCCTTTGACCGGCCCCGCGACGCGGGCTTTGCTCGTCGGTCGGAGCGCAATTTCAGCTCGTCCGAACGGAGTGGAGCGAAGCGGAACGAGTGAGGACGAAGCCTTGCAAGCGATCAAAGGATCGCTTGCAACGCGTAGGGGAGGATGGGGCCAAGGAGCAGGAGGGAGTCCAGGCGGCGCAGGAAGCGGGCGGGGCGCCGGCCGCTTCCGATGAGGAGGGAGGCGGTGGGGGGGCCCAAAGGGGCGAGGACGCAGGTGAGGGCGCCGAGGGCGTAGGCGGCCGAAGCGTCGATCGGCGACAGCGGCACCACGGAGACGGCGAAGGTGGCCACGGCCACGGCGGCGACGCCGGCCGCCGGTCCCTCCCACCAGGTGGTCGAGCCGCTACCCACCAGGAAGTCGCCGGCGTCATAGGCGCACACGAGGATCAACACCACCACCGCAGCCTGGGCGCCGAAGCTGCGGGCCATGACGGGTGCGGAAGCGGCCAGTCCCGACGCCAGCGAGACGGCGACGGCGAGGGCGGCGTCGGCGACGGCCCGGCCATGAGCGGGTTGGACCGACACGGTGCACAGGCGCTGGACGAGCACCACCAGGATCACCGCCGGAAGCACGGCGGCGAGGGTGTCGGGCCCTGCGCTCGCCGCCAGCGGGATGGCGGCGGCGGCGATCACCGCCGGGAGACGCCGGGGGTCCGAAAGGAGCCCGCCGACGGGGACACCGGCCACGGCGGCGGCGTCGGCGTCCCACAACCGCAGCACCTGGTCGGTCGCCAGTGCCGCGGCCAGGGCCATCACCATTGCCAGGAGGCCTTGGCTGAGCGCCGCCGCACCCACGGCGGTGACGAACCACACCACGCCCCAGCGCACTCGCGGTCCGTCGGTGTCGTGGACGACGGCGAGGCGTCGGGGCGTCCGGCGCAGCTTCGCCGGTAGTCGACCGCTCGATGCGGTGGCCAGCTCAGCCACCCGAGACGGGGGGGAGTACGGCGACCTCGTCGTCGTCATCGACCCGGTCGTCGACCGAGGCCGGCTCGCCGTTGCACCAGACCCGACACCCGGCGAGGACGTTGATGAACGCCTCGCCGTAGCGCTGTTCGGCTTCGGCCAGGACGGCGCCCACCGTTGCACCGTCGACCACGTCGAATCCGGTCCCCGCCGCCTCCCGGGCCGCCGCAAAGAGTCGCAGCACAGCCACGTTCAGAAGGTGGCGCAGGCCACGGAGATTTCGCTTCGATGCACGGAGCTCCTAGGGATGGGGAGGGGAGAAGGGTACCGCCTCTGGGATGGCGTCCGAGGGGGCTGGCCAGCCCCCTCGTGCGGGGTCGGGTGCGTCAGCCGCAGTGAGGTGGCCGGGGTAGCGTCCGATCCGGTGCGGATCTTGCTCGTGCGTCATGGCCAGTCGGAGTGGAACGCCGTCGGTCGCTGGCAGGGATGGGCCGACCCGCCCCTCTCGGAACTCGGGCGCCGGCAGTCGGCGCTGGCCGGCAAGGACCTCCTAGGGTTCGACGTGGCCGTATCATCCGACCTCCAGCGGGCGGTCGACACCGCCTCGTTGATGGCCGAAACCCTCGGGCTCGGTCAAGTGGCGGTGGAGCCTCGCCTTCGTGAGCGTGACGTGGGCCAGTGGACCGGACTGACCCGCCAGGAGATCGAAGGGCGCTGGCCCGAGGCGCTGGCAGCCATGACCGATCCTCCGGGAGGCGAGAACGTCACCACCCTGGTGCATCGGGTGGTTGCCGCCGTGGTCGATCTAGCTGGCGCCTACCCCGATTCGACGGTGCTCGCCGTCACCCACGGCGGGGTGATCCGCGGCCTCGAGCGCCATCTCGGCGTCGACCCCGATGCCCTGCCCAACCTGGGCGGGGCCTGGTTGGAGGTGTCCGCCGACGCCACCATGGCCGTCGGCCCCCGGGTGTTGCTCGTCGACCCCGCCGAGGTGGCCGTCACCGTCCCCCGCCAGCTGTAGGGGTGGCCGCCATCCACCTCGCCTCGGCTTCGCCTAGCGCCGTCACGGGCGCCGTCGCCTTGCGGTACTCGTCCAGGATGGCGCGCCACGAGCCCTTGGCCTCAAGGCGCCCGAGCAGCGCCGACATGCCCCAGACCACACGGTCGAGGATCACGAACGAGGCGGGCATGTCCAGTCGTTCGAGCACCTCGGCCGCCGGCCCGGAGAGGTCCAGCGCTCGGGCTAGCGCCTCGGCCGTCCACGCCTGGCTGAAGGTAAAGGTTTCCGAGAGATACGGGGCGTAGGGGTTGGAGACGTAGTCCCACACCAGGCCGGGGTCGAGCCCATGGTCGGGAGCAAGGAAGCCGGCCCCGACGAGATGGCGCGTCGTCGCTTCGGCGTCATGGGCCAAAAGTGCGTCGAGCACCGGCGTCAGCTGCTCCAGCTCGCCCCGGCTCCAACGCTTGACCAACCCGAAGTCGAGGAAGGTCACCGAGCCGTCGGGGTGGAAGCGGTAGTTGCCGGGATGGGGGTCGCCGTTGAACACCCGGTGGCGGTGGACTGAGCCTTGGGAGAAGCGGAAGAGGACCTCGGCGGCCCGTTGGCGGATCGGGGGGTCGGCAGTGGCGAGGAAGTCCTCCCAGCGCTGGCCCTCGACCCACTCGCTGGTCAGCACCCGGCGGGCTGACCGCTCGGTCACGACGTCGGGGACGTGGATGAAGGGATGGCCCCGGTAGCGGTCGGCAAACTCCCTCTGGCTGGCTGCCTCCAAGCGGTAGTCGAGCTCGTCGCCCATGCGGTCGCGTAGCTCGTCGACGAGGGCGTGGGGGTCGAGGCTTTTGAGGGCAAAGGACGAGAACAGGCCGTAGAGCAGCTCGGCGTTGGCCAGGTCGCTCGTGATGGCGCGGTCGATGCCCGGGTATTGGACCTTGACCGCCACCAGGCGACCGTCGGGCATGACCGCCCGGTGGACCTGGCCGATGGACGCCGCCGCCACCGGGATCGGATCCCAGTCGAGAAACAGGCGCGCCACCGTGTCACCCAACTCCTCGCGGACCACCTGCTCGGCCAGGCTGGGCGCCATGGGGGCCACGTCGGCTTGGAGGGAGGCGAGGGCGGCCTTGGCCTCGGGTGGCAGGCCCTCGGCGATGAAGGAGACCATCTGTCCTGCCTTCATCACGACCCCTTTCATGTTGCCCAGCTCCCGGGCTACGTCCTCGGCGGTGCGGATGGCAAACGCCTCCTCCAAGGCTGCTCGCCTGGCCTCGTCGGCTCGCCGCCCGCGCACCTTGAGCACGGCCCACGACGCACCCCGGCGACCGGTGAGGCGCCAGACCCGGGCGCTGCGATGCAGATGGGTTCGCCGGTCGGGGTCGGCGAGGAGGATGCCGGCGGCGGTGACGCTCGCGGTGAGGGCGGTGGCGCCGGCCAGCAGCGGGAGCGCCGCCGGCCTGGGCATCGGCCGGCGCACTTTCAGCGGTGGTCGGCGCAGCGCCGGGCGAGCGGTTCGGCGGCCAAGAGCTCGTCGTTGAGGCGGGCTCGGCACACCTCGCAGGTGCCGAAGGTGGCGTCGTCGAGGCGGGTCAGGGCCTGGTCGACGCCGATCAGCTCGGCCTCCACCCGGTCGAGATCGGCCCGGGTGACGGAGCGGTGACCGGGGTCCGACGGCGTGGCGGGGACCTGCGCACGGGCGCTTTCCATGACCTCCCACCTTACCGGTGCCTGCTGCGGGACGGCCTTCCTACATTCTTGACTTATCTAGTGGGAAATGGTCGACTACGGGGAATG
>JBBSLT010000075.1:0-11577 GCA_038233555.1 Acidimicrobiales bacterium | reverse complement strand
GAGCGCCAGGTGCCCGTGCTCTTCCTCTACGGAACCGACGACCGCGCCTACGGGGAGTTCCAGCACGCCCGATCCGGGCGCCTGGGCCAACTGATCGAACGAGGCGGCTCGCGCGTCGAGGTCCGCACCATCGCCGGGACGGTCACCGGCTTCGCCTACGTCGACATCCAGGACACCGTCATCTCCAACATCGACGACTGGTTACGGTCGACGCTGTAAGCTTCACTCGCTTCGCTACCTTCTGCCCACCGCTCGTGCCGCTTGGCTCTTCGCTTGTTGGGCGGCTCTCTTCAGGTTCCAGTTTGCTCGGACTTGGTAGGCGCGCATGCGGGCTGGGAGCGGGGGGGTCGGAGTCGCTCGGTCGTAGCCGAGATCGATGAGGAGCTCGCCGGCCAGGGCCTCGAACTGGGTCACCTCCCTGGCGGGGACGGCGCCGCGCCAGTCTCGTAGGCCCTTGGTGGGGGGAAGGCGGAGATTCTCGTGCTCGTGCGGGTAGGGCTCGGCGCTCAGGAGCGATGCGGCACCTTCGAAGTATCGCAGCATGGCGTCGTCGAACTCGAGGTCCAGGAACCGGCACAGGGAGCGCGCCTCGCCCTCGGGATCCTCGAGCAGGTCCTCGTAGCGAAGTTCACGGTACCGGGAGGTCCCCAGCGCCTGGCCCGCCGCTCGACCCCGTTCCACCTGCAGCTTCCAGTGCAGGGCGGCGTCCTCCCAGCGCTGCGGGCCCCAACCGGCGTCGAGGAGGGACAGGGCAACGTTGCGGCCGTCCCGCACCACATGAACGAACGCCGCCTCCGGCAACAGCGAGGCGATGAGCGGGAGGTGCAGAACGTAGATCGGTGTCTTGTCGCCATAGCGAAGCTTGCCCTGCTGTCCGGCGTAGGCCCGGTAGACGGCTCGTACGGCGTCGGTGAACCCGAGGGGTGCAGCCTCGGCTAACGCCTCTCGGACTTGATCGTCGCCCAGCCCCCAGCGCCCGAACCAGGCCTGGGCGAGGAGATCGGCGCGGAACGCGTCCTGGTCGAAGCCACCAGCGACCTCATAGCGACGGCGCTCCCGGCCCAGCCACACCACGAAGTACGACTCGCCGGGCACCGCCATCTGGGGATGGGCGTTCAGGATGGCGCGCACCAAGGTGGTGCCCGAACGGCCGCAGCCGACGATGAACGGGAACGACGGACTCACGCAGCCGGGTCGACACGGCGACCGCTGAGACCCCGCAGACCGTGCCACGCCCCCAGAAGCCGCAGGGACACCCGTTGGCGCTTGCGGTCGAGCAGAAAGACGGCTCCCACCATGAAGCGCAGAGAACGCAGGGCCCAGCTCGCCAACTCCATGGGCGAACGGTGCTCGCGGGCCAAGAGGAGCTGGTTGCGAGTCTGGTAGTAGCCCCGCCACGGGGGCGGGCGGCTGCCGTCCCCACCGGATCCGAGGTGGCCCCGCTGGATCAGCGCCTCGTCGAGCACCACGACGTCGAACCCGGCAACAGCAATGCGATTGGTGTACTCGATGTCCTCCATCATGATGAACAGCTCGGTGCGGGGGTAGCCGATCTGGGCGACCACGGGGCTCGCCATCACCGCCCCGTCCCAGAGGATGAAGTCACAGCGCCGCACCCCTTCGTCCAGATCTGCATCGATACCGGGGATGGGGTCGCCGCCGTGGCGGGGAGCTCCCCAGCGCAAGCTCCCGCCGTCGAGGCCGACCGCGCCGCAGCGAGGGAGGCCCTGCGCCACCTGCAGCACCCGCTCGAGGGCGTGGGAATAAGGTTGGCTGTCATCATCGAGGAACCAGAAGTAGTCGGTGTCCCGGCCCTCGTGGTGAGCCAACCCGGCGGCGAAGCCACCTGCGGGGCCGAGGTTGTCGGCCAGGCGGAGATAGTCGATCGTCGGGAATCGGCGGCGCACCATCTCTTCGGTGCCGTCCTGGCTGGCGTTGTCGACCACACAGACGCTCTGGGGCGCCCGGGACTGGGCGGCGATGGCCTCGAGCGCTTCAGCCAGGACGTCCCGACGGTTGTAGGTGACGACGATCGCCGCCACCACCGGGCTCACCACCGCCGGCAACCGCGCAACCTCAGGGTGACGCCAGGATGGCCGCCACCAGCGCAGCCATGCCCACATCGGACTTCTGGATGTCGTGGCCCATCTCGGGGACCTCTTGGAGTCTCACCCAGGGCGACCCCGCCTGGCGCAGCTTGTCGGCAAAGTCCTGGGCCCGCACGGCCACGGTCTCGTCGCCCGGGCTGACGATGAAGTGCACCCGGGTTTGGGGGTAGTCATAATCGCTTCCGCCGATGTCGATGCTGTCGCGGTCGAAGGTGTCTCGGAAGGTTTCGTCGGCCGCCGCACAAGGCCCGTCGGTCCTTGCCCCGCCATAGGAGGAGTCGATGACGCCCACGGCCGAGGCGGGGAAGGCATAGGCCTCGTCACCAGGCTCGGGTAGGCACCCCTTGGCCAGCTGGGCGTGCGGTGGGCCCGAGGTGGGGATCAGGGCATCGACGACGTCGGCCAGGCCATAGTGGGTGAGGGCGTAGGAGATCTGGGAGGCACCTCCGCTGTTGCCGGTGAGGCAGAATCCGCAAGTACCCGGCTCGGGATCGAGGCCAAGGGTTGCGTACCTGGTGTCGTGGATCCACTTGATGACCGTGGCCGGCCGGCACGCCAACTCCGCCGGTCCCACCTGCTCGTCGGAGGCCGCTCGCAGCCAGCCCAGCCCGCCCCACCGGACCTGCACCAAGGCAAAGCCCTCCGCCTGCAGCTGCTCGAACTCGTCAACGGTCTCCGAGGCTTCGTCGACATACCAACCTTTGCCGGGGCCCCCGGTGAAGAACATGACCAGGCCCCGCGGCGGGCCGGACGGTGGCGTCGTGCTCACCATGGCGCGAATCGGCTCGGACAGGCCGGGACAGGAAACCTCGATGCCCTCGCACACCTCGCCCGGGCAGCGGACGCTCGTGCTGCCCACCGTTACCGTGCCGAGGGGCAGGCCGTCAGCCGGGGCCACGACCTGTTGGCTCTCTCCCCTCGATCCATCCTCAGCGGAGTCCGCCCGGCCCTCGTCTCGGGCGCTCCCGCGCCCGGGGCCACCGCGGCCGTCGTCCCCGCCGAGGACCAACACGCCGAGGACGCCGACGGCGACCAGGGCAAGGGCGACAGCCAGGGTGACGATGGCGCGCCGGTGCGTTCTCATCAGCTGTTGCACGCTACCGGGTGCTCTGAGCCCCCCCTCCTCATGCCGACGTTCGTCGCACGGCTCAGCGGGAGTCGAGCTCCCAGCTGGCGTTGACGTGGACGGGGGACATGCGGGCCACGGCGTGGGGCGGAATGTCGAGGTCCGGGCCGTCGACGTCGAAGTGGGCCGCCGGGTGCCAAGGCAGCGGGTCACCCCAGTCCTGGATGGCAAGCCAGAGGTAGAAGCGCCCGCGTGGGAGAGGCAGGACCGAGATGGCGCAGCGAATCTCCATCTCGCCCTCGACGAGGTGGAGCTCGCGCCGCACCACGAAGATGGGCGTGGCCGGACCCTCGCTGATCCCCAGGCACAACGAGCCGGGACGGGCCGTCTGACTCTCCAGGATCAAGGAGATCTCGAGAGCCTCCTGGCTGGAGGGGCGGGCGCCTCCAGGGCCGCTGATCGACACCTTGCGCACGTTCACCTGGCCCCCAACCGACGGAAGCACCTCCGCCGCCTCCTCGATCGATCGCCGGTAGGCGCCCAGGCTCTCGGCGATCGGCCCGTCCTGGCGCAGCACACCGTCCTGCAACCAAACTCCGCGAGTGCAGGAGGCCTCGACGGAGGCCAGATCGTGGGAGACGAACACCAGCGTGGCCCCCTCGTCGAGCACGGCGCGCATGCGGTCGAGGCACTTTTGCTGGAAGGCGGTGTCACCAACGGCCAGCACCTCGTCGACCAACAAGATGTCGGGGTCGAGGAAGGCGGCAACGGCGAAGCCGAGGCGCATGCGCATCCCACTCGAGTAGAACTTGACCTGGCGGTCGATGGCGTTCTCGATCTCGGCGAAGTCGACGATGGCATCGAAGCGCTGCGCCACCTCCCGTCGAGAGAGACCGAGGAGAGAGCCGTAGAAGAACACGTTCTCACGTCCGCTGAGCTGGGGGTGGATCCCCGAGCTCACCTCGATGAGCGCGCCGACGCGTCCCTTCACCTCCAGGGTCCCGGCGTCGGGCACCATGACCCGACAGAGGATCTTCAACAGGGTCGACTTCCCGGACCCGTTCGGGCCGAACAGCCCCACCGATTCCCCCGGCTCGATGCAGAAGTCGACATCGCGCAGAGCCCAGCGCCAGGGGCTGGCCTTGCCCTTCATCCGCCGGCGCAGCGTCTCTATCTGGTGGCGGAGCATGGCGTGCCTTCGGTCGGCCCGGAAGCGCTTCCAGATCCTCGTCGCCGTGATGGTTCCGTCAGGCGACATCGGCGAAGCGCGTCTCCAGCCGCTTGAAGAGAAGGTAGCCAACCACCAGGACGACAAAGGCGGACACAGCCGCCGGCGCCAGAAACTCCCACTGGGGCGCCTGTCCGTCGAGGACGGTGCGGCGATACCCGTCGATGACGGGGCCGAGAGGATTGGCGATGGCGTAGACGAACCGGTAGGACTCGGGAATGGCCTCGATGCCGTAGGCGACCGGGCTGGCGAAGAGCCCGAGTTGGAGCACCATCGGCAACGCTTGGCGGAGGTCACGGAGGTAGACGAGAACGGAGGAGATGATCAGGGTCACGCCGGTGGTGAAGGCGAGCTGCACGGCGAGCAGCACAGGGACCCATGCCGTCTCGGGCTCCGGCATCACCCCGTAGATGAGGAACAGGACGCCGAGGATCACCGTGGAGATCACCCCGTCGACGGCGGACACGCCGATGCTGGACAGGGGAAAGACCTCACGGGGGCAGTACACCTTGTTGAGCAAGCTGGCGTTGGTGACGAGGCTCTGGCCCCCGTTGCTGACCGACGACGAGAAGAACGTCCACGGCAAGAGTCCGATGTAGGCGAACACGGCGTAGGGCGCTCCACCGGTATCGACGTCGGCGACCCGGCGGAAGAACAGGGTGAACACGATCATGAGCAGGACCGGGGTGAGCACCGTCCAGCTCATCCCTAACGAGGACTGCTTGTAGCGGGCCCGGATCTCCCGCTCGGCCAGGGTGAAGACCAACTCGCGTGACCGGTACAGCTCACCCAGGGCGCCAAGGGGGTGGACCACCCGGCGATAGCGGATCTCCGCCGGCGGCTCCTCGAGGAGGCCCAGGTCGACCGTGGAGTCTGACAGAGCCATGCCCGCTACGATAACGCCCTGGTGAATGACGGTGACCGGCGCAGCCACTGGGAGCAGCGCTGGGAGACCCAAGAGGGTGACCGCTTCGTCTGGAACCTCGAGTCTGTCCCCGATCGCCTCGACACTCTCCTTGCCGATCGTGACCTCCCCGCCGGCGCCGCTCTCGACGTCGGCTGTGGCAATGGTGTGGTCACCGCCCGCCTCGCCCAGCACCTTTCGCCGTCGATAGGCCTCGACATCGCATTCGGGGCCGTCGTCCAGGCCCGCGACAAGGCAGTCCAGGAGAGAGCCGGAGCAACCTTCCTGGTGGGCGATGCCGCTCGGCTACCTCTTCGAGCGGGCACCATCGCTCTGCTCTTCGACCGCGGATGCCTGCAGAACCTCCCCCGTCAGCACTGGCCGAGCTACTTCCGCGAGGTCGAGCGACTCCTGGCCCCCGGCGGTGTGCTCCAGCTCTTCTGCTCCCGGGCCATCAAGGACTTCCCGTCGCTGCTCTCCAAGCAAGGCATCAAGGCCCGCCAACGGTGGTGGCGAGGGCGACGACCGGGCCCGCAGTTCGCCTCGCAGGAGCTGATCCGCAGCCTGGCGCCCCCGTCCCTGGAGGTCGAGGCCATCGATGAGGCCCCGATCCGAATGCCCAACGGGAACGTGCGGGGCGAGATCTACGGACTGTTCCGCAAGAATTGATCTCGGGATGCACAAGTTCCGCTGCTTTCTCGCCGATACCTCCTCCGTGCACCGATCGCTCCTCCTCCGTGCCCTCCCGTGGCCGGTCGTGGCGGTAGCGGTGATCGTCTTGGCGGCATCGCTGAACCAAGCGGCCGAGCTGTGGCCCATCCAGGTGGCCACGCAACCCCTTCGGCCCGCGCCCCTCCCATTGGGCACCTTCACTCTGGGAGGACCCCAAGAGGGCCGCTGCCCTGACGGCCAGACCTGCACCAACTTCACGGTGTCGGACTGCACCAACGTCTCCAAGCCCCGGGACGGCGTCATCGCCTACGCCCCCGCCGTGGGAACGCCGCGGGGCATGGTCGTCTTCTTCTCCGGTGGAGGCGGTACCTACTTCTGGAGCACGATCGACGTGGCTGCCGAGACCCTGGTCGACGACGTACGCGCCGAGGGCCTGGCGGTGGTCCAGGTCCGATGGACGAGCGCGTGGGAGGCAGCTGAGGTCGGGGAGGACGACGCCGGGGGGGCCCACGTGGCCTGCCGGCCGGCCACGGCCGTGGACTGGATCCACAACAACCTCTACGCCGACCTCGACGTCGCCAGCCACGGCGTAGGAGCATGCGGGTTCTGCGTGACCGGAACCAGCGGCGGCGCGTCCCAATCCGCCTACCCCCTCAGTCACTACGGGCTGGAGGACATCCTCGATGCCATCGTGCCCGTCAGCGGCCCCACCCACTCGGCCATGGCGAAGGGGTGCCTGCGCAACCCGGGCGAGGAGGACTATTGGTACGCGGGGGTCAGCACGAGGAACATCGACAACACCTTCGGGTACCTCGGCTCGGAGGGCCCGTGCCGCGACAACTCCACTGATCCCTATTGGGAGCGACGCTGGGACGACGAGAGCGTTTCCACCCAAGGCAGCGATTACACCCATCCCCGAACCCGTGTTCACCTCGTCATCGGCGAGAACGACAAGCCCATGCGCGCCCACAGCCGCGACTACTACGAGCGCCTGATCGAGGCCGGATCGACGAACGTGGTGCGCGAGGTCATCCCGGGCATGCCCCACAGCGTCACCAAGTCGAGCGCGGGCCTGGCGGCGATGAAGGCTGCGCTGGTAGGAGAGGGAAGCCCTCAACCTCCACCCCTTCCCACGCTGTCGATCAACGACGTGAGCGTCACCGAGGGTGACCAGGGGACGACGACGGCCACCTTCACCGTCTCGCTGTCGGCCGCCAGCACCGAGACGGTGACGGTGAGCTACGCCACCGCCAACGGATCAGCCACCACCGCCGACGGCGACTACGTGGCCACCAACGGCCCGCTCAACTTCGCCCCCAGCGAACGAACCAAGACCATCGCGGTGGTGGTCAACGGCGACGACAAGGTGGAAC
This sequence comes from Acidimicrobiales bacterium, assembly GCA_038233555.1. Classification (GTDB taxonomy): domain Bacteria; phylum Actinomycetota; class Acidimicrobiia; order Acidimicrobiales; family CADCSY01; genus JADDRA01. Next base: position 4,226 of record JBBSLT010000075.1, on the reverse strand, counting down.
CGGACGAGACCTTCCTGGTGAACCTGAGTGGCCCCACCAACGCCACCATCGCCGATGGCCAGGGGGTGGGCACCATCCGCAATGACGATGCCACAACACCTCCCCCCGCCTCGGCGGTGACCAACGGCGGCTTCGAGAACGGCCTGACCGGCTGGACCTCCCAGTCGGCGTCGACGGTGAGCTCCCCGACGAACAGCGGCTCAGGGGCAGCCCGGCTAGGCGGCAGCATCAACGCCAGCAGCGGGCTCGTCCAGTCGGTCACCGTGCCCACCGACGGCCAGTTCGAGGCGTGGGTTCGGGTGGATGGCGCCGACACCAGCGAAGCCGACAACCTGCGGGTGCAGGTCGGCAGCGGTCGCGTCTTCACAACGCTTGCCACCGTGACGTCGGGTGGAACCCATAACACCTTCACGCGGGTGACCGTCGACCTTTCCGCCTACGAGGGCCAGACCACCAAGCTGCGATTCCTCACCTTCAACGATGCCAGCGCCCCGACCACGTTCACCCTCGACGACGTGAGCTTGGTGGAGGGCTCGGGCTTCGAAGAGCCTCCCCCCGCGGTCCCTCAGTTGTCGCTCGACGACGTGAGCGTCACCGAAGGTGACCAGGGGACGACGACGGCCACCTTCACCGTCTCACTGTCGGCCGCCAGCACCGAGACGGTGACGGTGAGCTACGCCACCGCCAACGGATCGGCCACCGCCGGCGAGGACTACGTGGCCACCAACGGCCCGCTCAGCTTCGCGCCCAGCGAACGAACCAAGACCATCGCGGTGACGGTCAACGGCGACGAAGTCGTGGAACCGGACGAGACCTTCCTGGTGAACCTGAGTGGCCCCACCAACGCCACCATCGCCGATGGCCAGGGGGTGGGCACCATCCGCAACGACGACGACGACTCCACTCCCCCACCTCCGTCCACCTCGGCGGTGACCAACGGCGACTTTGCCAACGACCTGGCCGGCTGGATGACCTACGGCACCTGGGTGGCCACGCCGGCTCGTAGCGGCCCCGGAGCCGTCAGGCTGGGCGGCAGCGACAGGACCAGCGGCGGCCTCGTCCAGCAGGTCACCGTGCCCGTCAACGGCCAGCTCGAGGCGTGGGTGTGGGTCGACGGCGCGGAGACCACCGGCGCCGACAAGCTGGAGGTGCAGGTCGGTAGCGGGCGCAACTACCAGACCTTTGCCGCCTCGACCATCACCTCGACCGCCCCCCGCGGCACGTGGAACCGCGTGACCGCCGACCTCTCGGCCTATGCCGGCCAGACCACCAACCTGCGTTTCCTCTTCTCCATCGATGGCGCCAACCCGACCACGTTCTACCTCGACGACATCAGCCTGGTGGCGGGCCCAGGCTGATCAACTCGCTTCGCTTCCGCCGCACTCGGCTCCGGTCAGCACCTGGCGGTAGAGCTGCACCATGGCCTCGACGCTTCGCTGGAGGGTAAAGCGCTCCTCGAAGACCTGACGGCCCCGGGCGGCGAGCACCCGCCCCAGGGCGGGGTCGTCGAGGCACCGGGCGATGGCGGTGGCCAGCTCTCCGGGGTCGCCAGGAGGAACCACAAAGGCGTCGAGTTCCGGAGCGAGGATCTCGCGCAGGGCCGGAAGGTCGGAGGCCACGATGGGCAGGCCCAGCGCCATGGCCTCGATGACCGCCCCACCCAACCCCTCGTAGAGCGACGGGAAGGCGAACAGGTCGGCCGCGGCCAGCAGCTCGGGCACGTCGTCGCGATGCCCGAGCATGTATAAGCGCTTCCCGAGAGGGTGGTCGCCGGCCAGGCGGGCGAGCTCATCAGAGGCGTGGCCCCGGCGACCGGCCAGGAGCAGGACCAGCCGAGGTCGCTGCGGGGCCAGGTGCGCCAGGGCCCGGAACAGCGTGACCTGGCCCTTCTGGTACTCCTGGCGCCCCACGCTGAGCACCACCTCGTCGTCGTCGGACAGACCGAGCTGGTGACGGGCCCGCCGGCGCCGGGCCGGGCTGGCATGCCCCAGGCGCTCGGGGTCGCGGCCCCGCTCTACCACCGTGATGCGCTCCTCCGGAACTCCCAGCGAGGAGACGGTCGCCTCCTTGACGGCGGAGGTGATGGCATGGAAATGATGGGTGAGGTGCCTCGCCGTCCAGCCATCGATCTGCCGGCACGCCTCCAGCTTGACCATGCTGACGTTGGGGTCCTGGCGCCGCTCGGCGCCGTAGCTGGTGTTCACCAGGCTGGTGACCACCGCCGCCCTCGTCCTGGCCGAGGCCAGGCGCCCGATGACATCGGCCTCGAAGATGGCGGTGTGGACGATGTCGGGCTCCACCTCGTGCACGAGCTGGCGGAGCTCACGCACCCGTGGGCCCGTGCGCCGGGCGTGCGAGAAGCGCACGTCGAAGCCCTGGGCCACCACCGCGGCCTCGCTCCCCTCGTCCCGCCGATCGAAGCAGGCCACCACCGGGCGGATACCGGCGTCGGCCAGAGGAGCCAGCATCTCGGCCAGCGACCGTTCCGCTCCCCCGGGACCGAGCGAGTTGATGACGAACAGGACCCGCATCCCCGGTCAGACCTCCATGGCCTGCGGCCGCCACCATGGATGAAAATCGGCCGCCGGCCACTCCCGCCGCCGGAGGCGGCCCCGCCCTGACTGGCGGCCCGGCGAGCGAAGCTCGCCAAGGAAGTGTTCTGTGCGCAGGGTGCCGGCTCTGCCGGCGCCCGGAGCGCCATCAGCTCGGTGGAACGGAGCGAGCGGAGCGAGTGAGTGAGACCGATTCACCCTCAGGTGGTCGAGCCCGCGTACCGGCGCCGGTTGAGGGACTGGCGGACGATGTCCTCGAACACCATGCCCCCCTCCAGCTTGTGGGAGTACCAGCGCATCCCGTCGGCCACCTGGACGGCCGAGCGCCAGAGCCGATGAGGGTCGGTGCGCCCGTAAGGGTTGGGCCGGGTGCCAGCCAGCGCGGCCGAGCGGAAGCGCTCCCGCACCATGGCGGCGGCGCCGGGCGAGCCCTCCAGCCCCTTGGGGTAGGCGAAGTGGTGCACCGGCTGGCCAAGATGGTGTTCGATGAGGCCGATGGAACGATCGAGCTCGTCCGCAGTGGCGACGGGGTCGAGACGGTCGAGCAGGGCGTGGGTGTGAGTGTGAGAGCCGACCGTGACCATGCCCGTGGACGCCGCGTCGCCGACCGACGCCCAGGAGAGGGGCTGGCCCTGGTGGGGGAACTCCCGACCCCGCTCGACGAAGTCGGTGGCCAGGTACAGCGTGGCGGGGATGCGGTGGCGGACCAGGGTGGGCAAAGCCACGTCGACGAAGTCGGCGGTCCCGTCGTCGAAGGTCACCACCACCGGGTCCGTCTCAGGGACGGTGGGGCCGGACACGACGGCGAGGGCCTCGTCGAGGGTGACCGCTCGACCACTGGCAGCCAGGGCCGCCATCTGGCTCTCGAAGAGGGCGGCGGGGAGGTCGACCTCCATCGGCGTCCTCGCCCCCACCCGGTGGTAGATGAGCACCACCACCCCGGCAGGGGGCGGCCGCAGACGGTCGGCGGCGGCGGCGGACAGCTTCAGGACCGACAGTGCCGCGTGCTTCGCTCGCACCCCTCTCTTCGCGTCGCCACCCACCCGACGAGGGTACTCCTGCCCCTCGGGGAGCCCGCTACAGCTCCCATGGCCCGCCACTGATGGCACGTCAGCCTGGCTCGCCCAGTCGGCGCCGCCTCGCCCTCAAGCGGGCCCTGGACCTGGCCGTGGCCGTCCCGGCCCTGGTGGCGCTGTCGCCGGTGCTGGCCGTCATCGCCCTGGCCGTGCGCATCGCCCTGGGGCGTCCCGTGCTGTTCCGCCAGCCGCGCCCCGGCCTGCATGGCCAACCCTTTGTGATCCGCAAGTTCCGTACCATGACCGACCGGCGCGACAGCACAGGACGGCTCCTGCCTGACGTCGAACGGCTCACCCGCTTCGGGCGGTTCTTGCGTCAGACCAGCCTCGACGAGCTTCCCGAGCTCCTCAACGTCGTCGAGGGGACGATGAGCCTCGTCGGGCCGCGACCTCTCTTGACCGGCTACCTGAAGCTGTACACGCCGGCCCAGATGCGTCGCCACGAGGTCAAGCCGGGGATCACCGGATGGGCCCAGGTACAGGGGCGCAACGCCTTGTCGTGGGAGGAGAAGTTCGGCTTCGACCAGTGGTACGTCGAGCACCTGTCACTGGCGCTGGACATCAAGATCCTGTTCATGACCGTCGCCAAGATCCTCAG
>JBBSLT010000074.1:0-11683 GCA_038233555.1 Acidimicrobiales bacterium | reverse complement strand
GTCGGCCTCGGCCTCGGTGAAGGCTCGCATGGTCGTGATCTCGAGGCTGCCGGTGAGACCCATCAGGGCGAACTTGGCCATGGCCTCTTCGTTGGGGGCCTCCACGATGGTGACCACGTCGTACTCCCCCATCACCAGGTACTGCTGCTTCCACTTGATGCCCAGCGCCTTGGCCGCCTTGCGTCCGGCGGCTCTCCCGGACTGGGCTCCCCTGATGGAGTCGATGCCCGGCTCGACGAACTTCATGAACATGATGTAGGTGGCCACGGATTGGTCTCCTCTTGGTTGGGGTCAGCGAACACCTTTGCGGGTGTCGGGTACGGTAAACGTCTGCTCGAGGGCGATGACCCACTCGGGCAGGGTCTCGGCCAGCTCGGCGGCCACCTCCCCGTCGCACTCGACCAGGAGCATCTTCGAAGCCGACTCGTCGACCACGGTGACGCCGGCGAAGCGATCGACCGCCTCCACGTCGGCGGCGGGCTTGGTCCCTTCTCCCCGGTAGCGAAGGACGTAGCGGGCGCGCCCCATGGTCGTCAGCAGGGCTGGGGCAGTCCGTGGCCCTCGAAGGGGTCGGGAAAGCCTCGATCTCGGGCCGAGGCCACCAGGATCCCCACGATGGCCTCCGAACGGGCGGCGTCGCGATCCGCCCCCAGAACCTGGGACGAGGCCAGGAGCCGGGCGGCCACCCCCGTGACTGCGGGGCAGGCCATCGACGTACCGCTGATCTCGCTGTAGCTGCCGGGCACGGTGGAGATGATCCCCACGCCAGGAGCGGTGAGATCCATCTGGGGCCCGATGTTGGAGAAGTCGCCGATGAACTCGGCCTCGTCGCTGCCGAAGGGGGCGGTGATGGTGTCGACCTCGGCGGAGTCGTCGGGGAAGGTGCCCAGGCGACCCAGCGCCGACACGGCCACCGCCAACTCGTCGGAGGCCGGGAAGCTCACCGGTCCGCGAAGGTTGTTGCCGGCGGCGATGATGCAGGCGCTGCCTCCCGCTCGGGCGTCGGCGATGGCGGCCTGGAGCACGGGATCGGGTGGCCCCCCACCCAGGCTTAGGTTGACCAGGTCGCATCCGTCGGTCACCGCCTGGTCGATGGCCTTGGCGATGGCGAAGCTCGATGCCTGCTTGCTGCCCTGGGCGAAGACCCGGTAGGCGCGCAAGCTGACACCGGGCGCGACCCCTCGGATGCCGGTAGGAGGAAGGCCCCGAGCGGCGACGATGCCAGCCACGTGGGTGCCGTGGCCCTCGCCGTTGTCTCCGTAGTCGGCCGGGTCCTCGCCGACGACGGTGTTGGCTCCCCCGGCGATCACCAGGTCGGGATGGTCGGCCACTCCGGTATCGACCACGCCGACGGTCACGCCCGCTCCGGCGTCGTCGGGGACGTTGCGGTAGTAGTGGCGCAGGCAATCGGTGTAGTCGAGGTCGAGTGGGCGCAAGGCCACTTGGGTGCCGTCGGTGAGCGTCACGTTCTCCCGACGAAGGCTCCAATAGGCGTTGGTCGGGTACACGTAGAGGCGCTCGAGAGTCACACTGGCACTAGCGAACGTCAGCTCCACCTCTCCTTGGCTTCCGGTGACACCCTGGGCGCCCTGGCCGGCGCCGACGCTGGTCAGGGCAACGACGATCGCCCCGGGGATCGGCGAACCGTCGGCTTCGGAGACGACTCGAACCGTGACGGATTGCACCGGTGTCGGTTCGTGGCCGGCAATGACCAGCGGTGCCCGCACGTGCCACCGGGGGGCGACGGCCGGGACGTAGTAGACGACGGGAACGACCCGCACCGTCGGCTGGAGGGACCGCAGGGCCGACGCGTCGTGCGCCGTCGCCTCCACGAGCTTGGCCCCGTCATCGCCAATCGAATCGATCACGCTCATGCGCAGCGGATGCCCTGCCGGCGTGGTCAGCTCCTGGGGGCCGGGATGGGCTGAGCGCAGGAATGCCTGCACCCCGGGGGTGGCCCCTCGGCCGGTGGCCCGCAAACCCTGGGCGGGAAGAAGGACGTACTGCTGGGTCGTGCTCGGCTGGGCCATGGCCCCTCCTTGGATAGAACCACAATGACGCGGTGTCGGGCTGGACCTTACACCGGCTCACAGACATTCTCGACGTAGGCTTGCAGACGTACCGCCGACGCCTGGAAGTCAGGGTCCTGCAGCCGTTCCAGCACCTCGGGGGAGACCTGAGTCAGGTCGAAGTCCACCTCCTCCAGGGCGGGGACGACAACACCGAGAACGTCGGTCACGGCGATGACGTCGGCCACGATCTCCTCGTCGGCGACCTCTCGCATCTCCAGGAGCACCGACTGGGCCTCTTGTAGCCCCTCGCCGATGGCCCGCGCATCTCCCGGCGCCGCTCGACGGGTGAACAGCTCGACGTAGCTGCGAGCCAGCTCGCAGAAGCGTTCGTCTCTGGAGCTCGAGAAGCTGGTGTCGATGGTCGAACCCGGCGTGGCGTCCGGGCCGGCGGTCGTGGTGGGTGCGTCGTGCGACGCGCTGGCTGACGTCGCCGGCGACTCCGTGGTCGACGTCGCCGGCGACTCCGTGGTCGACGTCGGAGAGTCGACCGGACCAGCGCTGTCGCCGGCACCGTCGTCGCAACCGCCGAGGAGCAGTACCGACACGCACAGCGTGACCAGGACACGTCTCATCCGAGGAACCTAGTCGTCACCGGCCGACGCTCCCGGGCCAGGCCCTCGAGGAGGGGGACGACCTCGGTCGGCGACGGCATCCGCTTGATCTCGGCCTCGAGCCGGCGAGCCTGATGCCGGTAACCCTCGTCGTCGACCAACGCCCGCACCTGGCTGCGCACGCCCTCGGCCGAGAGCTCAGCCGGGCCGAGGCTGAGGCCGGTGCCAAGCTCGGTGCAGCGCTGGGCGTTCCAGAACTGGTTGGCCCCCTGGGGCATGACCAGGAGGGGAAGGCCATGGGCCAGGGCCGCCAGGACCGTGCCCGACCCGCCGTGGCACACCACCACGTCGCAGTGGCGGAAGAGGAGCGACTGGGGGAGGTAGGACTCGACGTGGACGTTGCCCGGCTGGGGCCCGAGCTCAGCCGGGTCCCGGTCGGGACCCACGGTGACGATGACGTTGTAGGGCTGGTCCCGGAGCCCGCCGAGGACGGTCTCGAACACCTCGGTGGCCTGGTTGGCGATGGTCCCGAGCGTCACGTAGACGGTGGGGGCCGACGCCAGCTCGCCGGCCCACGCCGGCAGGCTCACCCCGGCGGTGGTGTCGAAGGTCACGGGACGAAGAGGGCGAGCGGTGTCGATGTCAGCGATCGAAGGGTCCTGGAAGCCGGGTGGGCAGATGTCGAGGTACAGGTAGCGGAACATCCCCCCGAATGGTCCGGGGTCGAGGCCCTGACTCTGCCATGCCGGCACCACCAGCTCGCCGGCGGCCTCCCAGAACTGGGGAGGCTGCACCGCGCCGAAGCTCTGGGCGGCCCAGGCAATGCCGGCCCGGGCGGCGGCCAGCGGGCCGGCGAAGTCGGTGGTGTCGTGGATCACCAGGTCGGCCCCGAAGGAGTCCACGGCGGCGCTCAACTCGTCGACCTTGGCCGGTCCGGCCACCTTGGCGAACATCAGGGCGCCCTCGGTCCACACGTCGTCAGGGGCGAGGCCGACCACCTCGGGAAGGTCCATCGTCTCCTGGTGGGCGATGTGGGGGCTGAGGCCGGCCGCGAAGGTGGTGAACCCGACGGGAGCGATGACCCGGCGGCAGAAGCGCTCGGCGGTGGCGAAGGCCACCTCGTGGCCGACATCGGCAAGGGCCCGGGCCAGCGGGACCATGGGATGGAAGTGGCCGAAGCCCGGGACGCAGGAGAACAGCACGTGCATGGCGGGGTATCCTTCGCTCGGCGTGCCTCGAAGTATGCTCCACCAGGCGATGCCCTTGGCCGCCGACGAGGTGCACGTGTGGCGGGCCTCGCTCACCGACAGGCCCCGATCTGACCACTTGGGTGCCCTCTCGCCTGAGGAGTTGGAGCGTGCCCGTCGCTTCGTCAACCCCGAACGCCGTCATGGCTTCCTGGTGGCCCGAGCGATGGTCCGTGGCGTCCTGGCCCAAGAGTTGGGTGCAGACGCGGCCGCGCTGCGCTTCGCCGTCGGCCCCCACGGCAAGCCGCTTCTCGACCCCCCGCAGACCCTGCGATTCAACCTCTCGCACAGCGGCGACGTTGTCTTGGTCGCCGTGGCCGATGATCGGGAGGTGGGTGTGGACGTGGAGAGGATCAAACCCGCCATCGACCACGTTGCCCTCGCTCGCCGCTTCTTCTCCCCGCTAGAGAACGAGCAACTGGCCACACTGGCGCCCTCGTTGCAACACGCCGCCTTCTTCGCGGCTTGGACCCGCAAGGAAGCCCTGGTCAAGGCGTGGGGGGTGGGTCTGTCGCTTCCCCTCGATCGCTTCGACGTCTCCTTGCTCCCTCACCGGCCGGCCCAGCTCCTGGGAGCGCGGGAGGGTGCTGGCCGGCTGGGCCGCTGGTCGGTGCACGAGCTCGATTCTGGCCCCGGTTACGCCGCCGCCGTCGCGGTGGAGGGTGTTCTCGGAGATCTGACCTACCGGCGCTGGGGCCACAACGAAGAGGAGCCCGCCCCAGAGAGGGGCGGGCTCCAACGGTCCTTCGCTGACCTGACGGTCAGGGCGGTGCTATGAGACCTCGGAGGCCGAGACGGCGGAACCGTCGACCTGGCCTCGGCGGGTCAGCTCTCCGCCCCGCTCCTCGCTCTCGCTGGCCTCCGTCAGAGCCTGTGGGCCATCGGCTGCCGCCGCGGCCGGTGCGTTGATGTTGATGGAGCCCACACAGGGCTGGTTGACGGTACCGAACTGGTTCTGGACCCAGCGGTTGTTGTCGCACGGGGGATCGAGGTTGCCGTCGAAGCCGTCGAAGACCACGTTGCCGTTCGCCCGGTTTCCAGTGAGGACGTTGTCGAAGGCGCCGGGGGCGGCCACGAAAATCTCCTGGGTGGTGTTGGTCACGATGTGCACGGTGACCGGGCCCGCCTCGGTGAGGTTGGCCAGCTGCTGGCCCAGGGCGAAAGTGGCCGACAGGACGGGGATGTCGACGGCGCCGGACGAGCCGAAGGCGAAGGTGGTGCGACCCGTCTGGCCCTCGTTGAAGAGGACCACGGCGCTGGCTCCGTTGGCGATGGCAAGGTTGATCTTGGCCACGAAGGTGCAGGTGCCCCGCTGGATGAGGGCCACGTCGCCGGCCTGGAAGCCGGCGGCGTCGTAGTCAGCCTGCTCGCAGCCGCTGGTGGAGGTGTCGTTCGGGTTGGTGTTGATGGGTTCGTCGTTGGGGATGGCGAGGTCGATGGCCACCAGCTCACCGGTCACGTCGCCACTTCCGGAACCGAACAGGACCCTGAAGTCGGTGTCCTCGATGAAGGGCGGGAGGTCGGGGCTCACCACGTCGAACACGGTGGGACCGACGCTCTCGAAGTTCAAGCCCAGACGATCGCCGTTGAGGTGGACGCCGTCCCTGTCGTTGTCGTTGGCCTGGTTGAAGTTGATCTGGTTGTCGTGGGAGTTGGCAGCCACGAAGATCCCGTCGCCTTCGTTGCCGTTCGTACGGTTGCGCTCGACGGTGGCGTCAAAGGCCGGGCACACGATCGTGGCCGGGCCCTGCTGCAGGAAGTTGATGCCCGCGGCGACGCTGGAGCCCGCAGTCCCGGTGACGTCGTTCCTGACGACCACGTTGCCCGTGTTGGCGGGCTCCGGTGGGACGGTGGGGTCAGGGGGGTTGCACACGTGGCCGTGCAGGGCGATGCCGGCGAGGAGGCTGTCGGAGACCTGGTTGCTCTCCACCCGGTTGTCTTGCGCACCCGGTCCTTCGATGCGGATGCCCTCGTCTTGGTTCATGTTGCCGCAGCCACCGCCGCTCCCGACGATGTTGTTGCCTTCCACCTGGTTGCTGGTCACCACGTTGTTGTCGGAGTCACCGATCAGGGTGATACCTCCGAAGGGGCCGTTGCCGACCACGAGGTTCCTGTCGACGACGTTGTCGCTGGAGTCGAGCACGGCGATGCCGTCACCCAGGTCGCACGGCGCTGCCAGAGCGTCGTTGACGTTGTTGAAGGCACCTACCCGGCGCACGGTGTTGCCCGAGCCGCCATCAATGAACACGCCGGCGTCGAAGCCCTCGACGATCCCGTTGGTGACGGTCACGCTGCTGACGCCAGTCAGGCGGATGCCGGCGTTGTCGCCCTCCCCGTTGACGGCGAAGACGCGGTGACGGTTCAGATTGAGGGTGATGCCGTCAGCGGCGATGACGATGCCGTCGCCGGTGCAGGGCCCGACATCGCTGTCGAGGGTCGTACTGGCGGTGATGATGTCCCCGCACTCCAGGGTGGCCGCTTGAGCCGGACCGGCCAGAGCCGTCACCGTCGTCAAGAGCGCAAGTATTGAGACGCCGCACACGGCGCGCCGTAGTCTTGTCATGGATTCCCGTCCCCTTTTCGAAGGTTGCCTAGCCTCATGACCAGGCGTGGGAACCCTACGCTTCTAGATGCCCGGCTACAAGCTCCGAGATCCAAGGAGCATTTGGCTCTGTGGGTGTAGCGTGACGGGGTGGAGGAGCGAGCGGCGTCCTGGGCCGACATCGCCGCCCGGACCACCGTTCGCAGAGCCCGAAGCAGCATCCGGCTGTTCGGGGCTGCAGCCGTCGCGGTCACCGTCCTCCCCTGGCTGTCGAGCCCGTCGGCCGCCCTGCTGAGGTCGGAGGCGGCGGCCGGATCGGGGGCGACATGGGAACAGACGCCCACCAACACCACCGCGCCACTCTGGGTGGCGCCTCAGGCGACCGACCCAGTCGAGTCCCCTGCCTCCCTGGTGGCATCCTCATCGGAGCCGGTGGCGGTCCACGACGGACCCGACGAGGCCAGCTCCGTGCGCCTGCTCGACCCGGCGGACGAGGTGAGCGGCCAACTCGTGTTCCTCGTGAAGGATCAAGTGTCCGACTGGCTGGAGGTGTACCTGCCCGTCCGCCCCAACGGCAGCACCGGCTGGCTGCGACGTGGCGACGTGGAGCTGTCCGAGCACCGGTACCGCATCGAGCTGTCCTTGTCCAAGCGGCGACTTGTGGTGTTCCAGGCCGACGAAATTGTCATGGACGAGCCAGTCGGGGTCGGTACCGAGTCCACCCCGACCCCTGGCGGCGTCTACTACCTCAAGGAGCTGCTTCGGCCTCCTGATCCGGAAGCCTTCTACGGGCCCTACGCCTATGGTCTCTCCGGCTTCTCTGAAACCGAGTTCGACTACAACGGCGGCGTGGGCGTGATCGGCATCCACGGGACCGACGACCCGGCATCGATCGGAGGCGACGTCTCCCGCGGCTGCATCCGTCTCGACAACGACGACATCATTCGCCTCGTGGAGGAGATCGGACTGCCGTTGGGAACCCCGGTGGCCATCGAGGCGTAACCAACGACAAGAGCCCGCCTCCCCGAAGGGGAAGCGGGCTCTCGCTGGTGTCACGGGTGGTGGCCTAGCTGAAGGCCCCACCGAAGTCGAAGTCGAAGTTGGAATCGTCTTCGTCCTCGTCGTCGAAGCCGAAGTCCTGGTCGAAGTCAGAGCTGGCACCGTCGTCGTCGGAGTCACACCCGAACTGCTCGAAGCCGGAAATCCCCAGATTCTCCAACAGCTCGGAGATCCCCCGGAAGATGTCGAAGATCAGACCGCCCACGAAGTCGGTCGGCCGGTCGCACTCGCCCGGCCCCGGGTCAGGCTGAGTGGTGGTCGTGGTGGAGCCGCCGCCGTTGCCCATGGTGGTCGTGGTGGAGCCGCCGCCGTTGCCCATGGTGGTAGTGGTGGAGCCGCCATCGCCCTCGGTGGTGGTGGTCGTGGAACCACCACTGCCATCCGTGGTGGTGGTCGTGGAACCACCACTGCCATCCGTGGTCACACCGCAAACCACCTGGCCGATGATCACGGTGCCCTGCACCGGGCCGGTGAGCGTCTCGATGCGCAAGGCGTTGACCGTGATCGAGCCGTCGGCGTTGGTGATCTGCTCGTTGAAGATGTAGTTGGAGCTGCCAACGCCGAGGTCAGCGAAGATGGTATGACCCGGCTCGGGGTTGGCGGGTACCGGCTCCTCCACCGTCCCGTCTGGATCAGTAAAGACCGAGCCGCCGGTGACGGCCGTCGAGCCGGTGGCGCCATCTTCGTTCGCCGTACACGTGCTGGAGATGCTCGCGGCCGTGAACGCCTCCCGCCCAGTCCTGTTGACGTTGTCGATGTCGGCCGTGCTGGTCACCGACCCGGCCGGACCGGTGGTGCCCTGGGTGGTGACGGTGAGCGGCCCGGTAGTGATGACCGCGGGGTCGGTGGGTGCAGGACCGACCCGGATGTCACACGTCTGCTCGGTGGCGGTGACGGGATCAGCTGAGCCGCCCGCCGGCAGCTCCACTTCGGGGAGCGGTCCGGTGACGACAGGGGGACCGGGCGGGTTGGGAGGGAATGCAAAGGTGGTGCTGCCGAAGCAGCCGTAGGCGCTGCCCTCGACCTCCGAGACGTCGGCGGACGCCGGACTTTGCCAGACGCCGGCCAGCACCATCGCCGAGAAGAGCACTCCGACAACCAGCTTGTGGCGCCAGGCGCCCGATCCTGTCTTGACCATGTTCGTAGTCTCCGTTCCCGCTCGACGAATCGGTAGGGCCTTCGAAGGGCATGGCCCGAACCCACCGTAATCGGGTGCGACGCACATCGTCAACGTCGACTTTGAACACTTAGATGTGAGGGCAGTCTGACTGAGTTCAGCAGCCGTCCGTGGTGGAACCAGTGACTCCGGTTTCGGACGCGGTGCAGGTGCTGGACAGATCGTCGGCGGTGAACACCTCTTGCTCAGAGGTGTTGATGGACTCGATGTTGGCCGTGGTAGTCACAGATCGGCGTCAGCCGGTGAAGCGGGGCTGCGCGGGCGTGGTGGGGGCCGGGCGGGACGGTGCGACCGTCGTCGCCGAACCACTCCCGGCAACCGTGGTCGTGGTCGCCTGATCCGATCCGCCGGACGCCCCGGTGGTGGTCGTGGTCACCTGATCCGATCCGCCGGACGCCCCGGTGGTGGTCGTGGAGTCGCCGCCGGGTTGCCCGGCACCCGAGGCGGTGACGCCACAGACCGACTGACCGATGATGGCTTCACCCAGGGCAGCACCTGGGACGGGCTCTCCCTCGGCGTTTTGGCCGAAGTAGAAGTGCACGGCGTTCACCGTGAGCGTGTCGCCCTCTCGGATCTGTTCGTTGAACACCGCTCGAAAGGTGTCGCCGACGTTGTCGATGGTGCCTCCGAACGTCGAGTTGGGAGCAGGGTTCGCCGGGAGATCGATGGTGTCGACGGGCTCCCCGTCAGCGTCAGTACTGGTGACGAGCGAGGCGTTGGTCAGGGTGACCGAGCCGGTGACCTCGGCCTCGCTCGCCGTACACGTGCTCAACAGATTGTCGGCGTTGAAGGGGTCGAACTGTTCTTCTTGGTTGGCGTTGAACTCCACCGACGAGGAACTGGTGACCGACCCGTCTGGTCCGGTCGTCCCCTCGGTGCTTACGGTCATGGCCGTGGTCTGGACGATGGTGGCAGGCCCGTATACCGCCGAATCCCCGTCGGGGTCAGTCTGGGTGATCGGGTCGGCCGAGCCGCCCGGCGGCAGCGTGACCAGCGGGACGGGGCCGATGTCGTTGGCGGGGCCTCCGAACAGGCCGATGCTGGTGAAGAAGCCGTAGGCGCTACCGGTCACCTCGGTGACTTGGGCGTCAGCTGCCTGGCGCTGCCAGAAGACGGAAAAGACCATTGCCGAGAAGAGAAGTCCGACGAGCACCTTGTGGCGCCGCCTTACCATTGGTGCTTGCACCATCCGGCTGTCTCCGTTCGCATCGATGACACTGCGTGACCGCGTCTGCGACGCGCTTATCTACACCGTAGTAGTGGAGCCCGGGAGAGAGCAACAGAATACAACAATACCTCCCAACGGGTCGAGCACTGATCCTATCTGCGGTGTTGTCCCCGGGGGCGCCGGAGTCGAAAGATCACCACCAGAGCGACACCAACGAGGGCACCGACCAGCACCACCCTTTCGCCACTCCCTCGATCAGCATCTTGGCCGGCTGTTGCCAACTCTGCGGACGGCGTTGTGGTCGTCGACTCCCCGGCAGGGTTCGTGTCCCCAGACTCGGAGGTCGTCTGCCCCGGAGCGGTTGGCGTCTCCCCGGGCTGAGGGTTCGGGTCATCGTCACCGGATCCCGACGCTACGCCGCAGACCGACTGCCCGATGATGGCTTCACCCCGGGCGACTCCTTCGACGGATTCTCCCTGCTCGTTCTGCCCGAGGTAGTAATGCACCGCGTTCACCGTGAGCGTGTCGCCTTCCACGATCTGTTCGTTGAGCACAATCCGGTAGGTGTCGCCCACGTCATCGATCGTGCCACCGAACGTCGTGTTCGGAGCCGGGTCCGCCGGAACCTCGATGGTCTCAACGGGCTCTCCCGAATCGGGGTCGGTGCTGGTGACGAGCGAGGCAGCGCTCAACGTGGCGGAGCCGGTCGCGCCAGATTCGGTCGCCGTACACGTGCTCTCCAGGCGGTCGGCGTCGAGCGGGCCGAGCCCGACCTCATCCTCATCCTCATCCTTTTCGAACTCCACCGAGGAGGAGCTGGTGACTGATCCTTGCCGCCCGGCCGTCCCCTCGGTGCTCACGCTCATCGTCGTGGGCTGGACGATGATGGCGGGACCGTACTGCGCCGACTCCCCTTCGGGGTCCACCTCGGTGATTGGCGTGGCAGAGCCCTCAGTCGGCAGCGTCACCACCGGAGTTGGTCCGCTGACCACGGCGGGGCCGTCGAAGAGGCTGACGCTGGACGAGAAGCCGTAGGCGCTTCCGGTCACCTCAGCCACCTCAGCGAGCGCCGGGCGCGGCCAGACGCTGACAAGCAGTACCGCACAAGCGAGAACCCGAGCGGAACGCTCCAGATACACCAATACGCACCATGACATACCCATAGACGGTTTGCAGCTCCTGTGTCCACGATCGTACTCAGACTCCTCGCGCGACCTGGCCGGGCCACAAGGGCCCGGCCAGTGGTGTTCTCACGCCAACTGGCGCCGTGCTCCCTGAGTCCTAGCCTCGGCGGCTCTCATTGGCATCGATAGCTCTGAGCATCGCAGCCATCATTCCGCCCGGGACGTCGATCTCGACCTCTTCCCTCGTCGAGAACCTGTCCACGACGGCCCGGGTGTCGGGGTCACCGACCTGGGCCGTGGCGGTCGCCTGGGCAGTGCCGTCCTCGAAACGGGGGCCGGAACTGGCCCTGGCGATGACCCGGAAGCTCTCGGGATCGCCGGTGCAGTTGCCGGTGGCGATGCCTTGACCCTTCGCCTCACCTTGCGTGAGCCTCACTCGAATACGGTACCGGTTCCCCTCGTCGCAGGTGATGGTGCCTGTGGCCCGGGCGACGTTCCCGTCGCTCAAGACAAGTTCATCGATATCGATCGGCCCACCCGAAGGCGGCGTCGAGGTCGTGGTGGTCGGTGCCGGCGTCGAGGTCGTGGTCGTCGTCGGCGCCTCGGTGGTCGTCGTGGTGGGAGCGATCGTCGTGGTGGGAGCGATCGTCGTGGTGGGAGCGATCGTCGTGGTGGGAGCGATCGTCGTGGTGGGAGCGATCGTCGTGGTGGGAGCGATCGTCGTGGTGGGAGCGATCGTCGTG
>JBBSLT010000073.1:0-11904 GCA_038233555.1 Acidimicrobiales bacterium | reverse complement strand
TCGCCCCCTTCGCCTTCACCATGGCCATGGTGGCATTGATCGAGTCCCTGCTCACCTCTCAACTCTTCGATGACGTCACCGATACCCGCTCGAACTCGGCGGTGTCCGCCCTCGACGCCGTGGTGTCCAAGTTTGCCGCCCACGGCATCGACGCCACCATCATGGGTCTCAATGTCGGCAGCGCAGAACTCCACGGACGGATGTCGGGCCACCTGGCCTCGTCACACTGACAACGTCTCGCCCGACGGCGCTCCCTCGGGCGGGGGGGGCGGGTCAGCCGCCAGGACCGAAGTCGGGGGGCGACGGCAAGAAGATGCTCTCGACCAGCTCCCGGATCTCCTCGGGCAGGGGTTCGAGTGACAGCTCCGAGCTGCCGGCCCGGTGGTGATGGGCCCACCGAGCTGCTCTTCATCGATGACCAGCGACTAGCCGAAGAACGTCTCGAAGCGCGACTTGCGGTTGCCGATGGAGAACAGGGCTCCGAGGGGCGCATGCACCTCGGGGCCGGCCTTGGTGAAGCTAAGGACCCGCCGCGGCCAGCGTAGGCCGCCGGCCTCAGCTCCAACGTGTCCTCGCCCCGGCCGCCCGCTACGGCGCCAGGCGGGCGGCCACCCTTTCGGCCACCGTCTGGACATCGCTCGGAAGCATGGGGTCGGGGCTGTCAGCCAGGATGATCAAGACCACCGCTCGCTCTTCTTGGAGAGCGAGGAGCTCGAGGTGGATGGGCAGGATGCCGTCGGCATCGGCGGCGGTGAGGCGGGCCTGATGAGCCGCAGAGCGCCCGGGCCCGGAGATTCCCGCCACCGGAGCGGCGACGTGGCCGAGCAGGGTGGCCGCCCCCTTGCCCGCATCGACCTCAGCGGCCATGCCGGTGACGAAGGCGGAGGCAAAGCGTTCGTGGGCCAGGGTGGCGAAGGCGATCTCGGCGGCCGCCTCCGAAGCCAGCACCCACGACACGGCGTAGGCCAGCGCATGCTTGCGGGTGAAGCGGGCGGACTCGGCTGATGCGGTGACGTAGGGATCGGGGAACCCGGCCAGGCAGGCATCCAACAAGTCGTCGCCGTCGACGACCTCAGCGGCGCTCTCTGGAGCCCGCACCGCCTCCCAATCGGCACCGGGCAGATCGAAGGTCCGGAGCACGATCCGGTCAGCTCGGCTCGCGTCGGTGGTGTCCAAGCCGGACGGGCTCCCGACAGCTATCCCGGGCCAGGCGACGCCAGCGACGGCGCCGCCGGCACCAGCTTGGGCGCCGGTGGGGGAACGAGGCGGGGGGCGTCCACGGCGGTCGCGGGCCAGCGCTTACGGCTCTTGACGCTGAGCTTGCGCAGCAGCGAGATAGCGCCGGGGTCGTCGTCGCCCGGACGGCCGATGAGGCTGCCGTCCTCCAGCATCTTGACGAGGATCTCCCGTCCGAGGTCGGTACGTACGATGGTCAGGGTCCAGTCGCCGAAAGCGCCGATGCCACCGGTGGAGATGTCGGCGTGCTCTGCGGCGAAGTCGGGACACGACTTGCAGCCCTCCCTGGTCCAGGCGTGGCACTCCTTGAGCGGGACCTCGTGGTAGTCGCCGTTACGCATCCAGATCTGGAACACGCCCTTGATGTTCATCTTGACCATGTCCTCCTTGCGCAAGCCGTACTTCGCCTCGAACAGCTCGGGAAAGATGGCGTCGTCGAAGGTCTTGGAGCACAGCAAACCGACATTGAGGGCGAACCGTCGCGCTGGCTTGCCGGCCTTGCGCACCGTCATCACCGGGGGGACCGAGCTGTGGCAGCTCATCCCCACCAGGGCGAGCTTCTCGGCCCCCCCGGCAACCGCTTCGTCGTACGCCATCGGGGTGGCCGAGTACGTATAGCGGCTGCCGGCGGCGGCCAGCACCTCTTCCCGGGTACGGGCCACGCCCGGGACGGCCTTCCATGAGCTCCCGTCTCCCTCCAGGTAGGAGACGAGGGCGGCGTCGATGTAGCCGTGCTCCAAGCACCAGATGAGCAGAGCCGACACAAGGCCACCGTCTTGGCCCAACTCATGCACGTAGTCGTCGCTGGCCCGGGCCAGGATGATGTCCTTGGAGATGCCGTCGACCTCTTCTACCCGGCGGGGCCGGTCGAAGAGGTGAGTATCGATCTCGGTTTCCCAGGTGCGGAAGCGGGGGCACGCTCGGGTGCACGAGGTACACCCCCGCTCCCCATGGCCACAGCCCCCGGGGCCACCCTCGTCCTCCAGATGGAAGGGCTTGTACGCACCGTCGCCCTCGTTGTAGCCGAGGACGTCGAAGGGGCAGGCCACCACGCATCCCGAACAGCCCGTGCACAGGCCCGAGGTCACCACCTCGTCGAAGAGCTGGGCCCAGTGCGGGGTCCAGCGGAGCGTGTCGGCGACCTCGTCCATCGAGATCGATCCTACGACGTGGCCTCCTGTTGGACCTTGTCGTAGGCGAACTGGAGCACGTCGGCGGCGGTCAGGCTGGTGAAGACCGTGGCGAACAGGCGCGTCGCCCGGGGGGCGAACACCAAACCGAAGACCAAGCCGGTGGCCGCCCACTGACCGAGGCAGAACGGGCAGGTGAGCAGCTCCCCGACGGCGTGGCGAGCCCCGGTTCCCCGTACCTCTTCAGCCAGCTCCGCTTCTCCCGACGTGCCCTGGAAGCGCGTGAACGGCGCTCGCAGCGGGCTGGTGATCGGGTCCTTGGCCAGCGTGCGGCTGATCTTGTGGGTAGCGACCGAGATGAGCGCGACGTCGCCGAGGCCGACCCGGTCGGGAAGGGGCCGGCCCGAGCGCCTGACCAGCAGCGCCAGTAAAGCCACGATGGCGCCGTAGATCGCCATGGCCACCCCGTAGGAAGCCAGGGGCCGGTCGCCGTCAGGTGAGTAGGCCTCCTGCACATCGGTCACTCGGCTGCGGACCTCGTCCGCCACCGCAGCTTCGCTCACGATCGCCGGGCGTCGGCAGTTGCCCGCCGGTTGGCCTTCGCTATGGCCTCCACCAGTTCGTCCTTGTTCATCGACGAACGACCCTTCACCTCCAGGCGCCTGGCCAGGTCCTGGAGGTGATCCTTGCTGGCATTGGCGTCGACGCCCTTGTGGGTGTCGGCCACCGGATCGCCGGCACCTCGTTCGGCCTGCTCGTCGGATGGGCCCTTATGGTCCTTTGGCTCCCAGTGATCACCCACCTTCTCGTAGCTGTGCTTGAGCGACGAGAAGGCGGTGCGATGGGCCCGTTCACCTTCGCCGTAGGTGTCCACGGCGGAGTCGTGGGTCTTTTGCCAGGTCTCCTGCGCATGCTTGTCCGAGCGCTCCAGCGTGGACGGCAGATCGGTGTCGCTCTTGTCTTTCGGCTTGTCCTTGGGCATCGCAGGACAGTTTGCCCCTGGCGCCGTCGATCCATGCCGCTGGTCATCGACCGAGGATGGTGCAATCCCTCGCCATCCTGGGGCAGTTGAGCACGCTGGGGCTGACCGAGCGCCCAGAAAGCGAGGCGAGAGAAGGCCAGCGGCGGTAGCTTGACCAGTCCCCCGGCTCTCGAAAAGGGACCGACGATGCCTTCGAGCTCGCTCTGGCGACTGAAACCGTACCTTCGGCCCCACTACGGCCGTATGGCCCTCATGACCGCCTTCGCCGCCGCCGGCCTGGGGACGGCCACCCTGGTGCCCCTGGTGACCAAGGCCGTCATCGACGGTCCCGTGGCCCGAGGCGAGAGCGACGGCATCGGTGTGCTGGCGCTGGCTGCGCTGGCGCTTGGGATGTTCGAGACCGTGGCTGCCCTCACCCGCCGCTACATCTCCGGCAACCTGGCCATCGGCTTGGAGACCGCGCTGCGCAGCGATCTCTACGCTCACCTCCAGCGCCAGCCCGTGTCCTTCCACGACCGCTGGCAGTCCGGCCAGCTCCTGAGTCGGGCCCTCACCGACGTCAAGGTGATCCGGCGGTTCTTCGGCTTCGGGCTCGTGTTCCTCGTGGTCAATCTCTTTACCTTCGCCATCGTCTTGGTCCTCATGGTGAGGCTGGAACCCACCCTTGCCGGTCTCACCGCCCTGTCCGCCGTACCGCTCGTCCTCCTGAGCCGCCGCTTCGAGCGGGAGTACCTCACCATCTCTCGCGAGGTGCAGGACCGCGACGGAGACCTCGCCACCCTCGTGGAGGAGGCGGCGGCTGGCATCCGCGTCATCAAGGCCTTCGGGCGCCGGCGCCTGGTGGCCGGCCGGTTCGAGGACCAGGCTCGCCTGCTCCGGGAGTCGAGCCTCGAGCAGGTACGCCTACGGGCTCGGTTCTGGGCCCTCATCGACATGATCCCGAACCTCACCATGGCGGCGGTGCTGCTGTTCGGAGCCCTGGCCGTGGGGCGTGGGGATCTGTCGCTCGGCGGCCTGGTGGCCTTCGTGTCGCTGCTGGTGCTGCTCGTGTGGCCCATCGAGTCCCTGGGCGAAATCCTGGCCTTGGCCGAGGAGGCCTCGTCGGCAGCCGACCGGATCTTCGAGGTGTTCGATACCGAACCGGGGATCGCCGACCTTCCCGGCGCCACCACGCTGGGCGAGTCGGCAGGGAGGATCCGCTTCGAAAGCGTCGGGTTCGCCTACGGCGATGGAGCATCGGTTCTGTCCGGCGTCGACCTCGATGTCGCCCCCGGCGAGACCCTGGCCTTGGTCGGCATGACCGGCTCCGGCAAGACCACACTGGTGTCACTGCTGTCCCGACTGCACGACGTGAGCGCGGGCAAGGTCACCCTCGACGGCCACGACGTAAGGGACCTGACGTTGGCGTCACTGCGCAGCCACGTAGGCGTAGCCTTCGAGGAACCGATCCTCTTCTCCTCCAGCGTGCGCGAGAACCTCCTGCTCGGCGCACCCGATGCCGGTGACGACGAGATTTACGCCGCCCTTGCCACCGCTCAGGCCGACTTCGTCCACGACCTGCCTTGGGCCCTCGACACCCGGGTAGGCGAACAAGGCCTCTCCCTCTCCGGTGGCCAGCGCCAGCGCCTGGCCCTCGCCCGGGCACTGCTCGGACGTCCCCGGGTGCTCGTGCTCGACGACCCGCTCTCGGCGCTCGACGTGCACACCGAAGCCTTGGTCGAAGAGGCGCTGGTTCGTGAGCTACGCGGGGTGACGGCGCTGCTGGTGGTCCACCGCCCGTCGACGCTGGACCTGGCCGACCGCGTGGCTTTCCTCCACGAGGGTCGCATCGCCGCCGTGGGCACCCACGCCGAGCTGTTCGAGCGGGTTCCCGCCTACCGGGACGTGCTGGCGGGCGACCTCGAGGAGCTCGTCTCGTGAGGGCAGCGCAGTGAGCACTGAAAGCCTGGAGGCATGGCGGGGGATCGCCGCTGAGGAGGCCGACGAGGTGCCGGCCGGGGTCCGGAGCGTGCTGCGGGGCCGGAGCCGGTCGCTTCTCGCATCACTGCTACGACCCCATCGCACGCCCCTGATCCTCGGCAGCGTGCTCGTGGTGCTAGAGACGGCGGCCAAGCTGGCCGTGCCCTTCCTGGTGCAGCGCGGCATCGACGAGGGAATCCCCCCGTTGCTCGAAGGCAGGCCGCCCACGACCCTTCTCGCCATCATCGCCGTGTTCTTGGCCGTGGTGCTCCTACGAGCCCTGCTCGAGTACCTCTTCTTGATCCTGTCCGGACGAATCGGCCAGGACGTCCTGTTCGACCTGCGCTCCAGGCTGTTCGACCACTTCCAGCGCCTCAGCCTCGCCTTCCACGAGCGTTACACGTCGGGGCGGGTGATCTCCCGCCTCACCTCCGACGTGGAGGCGATCTCGGAGCTGTTGAGCTCGGGGTTGCTGACCGTGACCACCGGGGTGCTGTCCATCGTCGGGATCAGTGCCGTGCTGGTGATCCTCGATCCCGTCCTCGGCGGTGTCGCCCTGGTGATGTTCCCGGCGGTGATCGCCCTCACCGTGTGGTTCCGGCGCCGGGCCGACGTCGCCTACCGCCAAACGCGAGAAACGGTGGCCCTGGTGATCATCCACTTCGTGGAGTCACTGGGTGGCATCCGGGCCGTGCAGGCCTTCCGCCGAGAGGCCCGCAACCAGGACATCTTCGACGACGTCAACGGCCGCTACGCCCGGACCAACCTGCGTGCCCACCGCCTGGCATCGGTGTTCGGCCCCGGTGTCTCAGGCATTGGGCGAGCGGCGATTGCGCTGGTGCTGGCGGTGGGTGCCCTGCGGGTGGTCGACGGTGCCATGACGGTCGGCGTGCTCGTCGCCTTCCTGCTCTACATCCGTCGCTTCTTCGAGCCGATGCAGGACCTCAGCCAGTTCTACAACCTCTTCCAGGCGGCGGTGGCGGCCCTGGAGAAGCTCTCGGGCGTGCTCGACGAGGCTCCCGACGTGGCCGAGCCGGACGCACCGGTGGCGTTGGCCCTCGCCGACCAGCCAGGCGTTGACGACCACCCGGGTGGCCACGAGATCCGCTTCGACCACGTGCGCTTCGCCTACCGCACCACCGAGGTGTTGCACGACCTCGACCTGGTGATCCCGGCCGGCCAGACGGTGGCGCTGGTCGGGGCCACCGGGGCCGGCAAGTCCACGGTGGCCCGGCTCATGGCGCGCTTCTACGACCCCGCCGGCGGACAGGTGCTCCTCGACGGTGTCGACCTGCGCCACCTCAGCGACGACGCCCTGCGGGCCTCGGTGGTCACCCTCACCCAGGAGAGCTACCTGTTCTCGGGATCGGTCGCCGACAACATCCTCTTCGGCCGACCGGGGGCCTCGCGCCTGGAGGCAGAGGCAGCCGCTCGGGCCATCGGAGCGCAGCACTTCATCGAGTCTCTGCCCGGAGGCTACGACACCCAGGTGCGCAAGCGGGGAGGGCGTCTTTCCGCCGGGCAGCGTCAGCTGGTGGCCTTCGCCCGAGCCTTCCTCGCCGACCCCGGGGTGCTCGTCCTCGACGAGGCCACCTCGTCGCTCGACATCCCGTCCGAGCGCCTGGTGCAGCGGGCCCTACGGGTGCTGTTGGCCGACCGCACCGCGGTGATCATCGCCCACCGGCTTTCGACGGTGGAGATCGCCGACCGCGTGCTCGTGATGGTCGACGGCCGCATCGTGGAGGACGGGGCCCCGTCCGAGCTGGTCGGGACCCAAGGTCACTACCACGCGCTGCACCAGGCGTGGGCGGACAGCCTGGTCTAGCGGATCAGGACACGCCCTCGGTCTCGGGCAGGGCGCTCACCGCATCGTGCACCGTGCCTGCGACCTCGTCGAACGCTGGGTCGATCTCGGCGGGGGTGAAGACCCACTCCTCGACGAGGAGGCGATCCCCGTTGGTCCACATGAAGGTGGGCCGGGGGTTGCGGTCGAGGCTGGAGGCGGCCGCCGCGTCTCGCAGCGTTGTGTCCTCGTAGCGGTAGACCCGCAGCTCTCCTCGCTGACCGGCGGGGATCTCACAGGGCCCGAGTTCGTAGATGCGCCCGTCGGTGTAGCGGAAGTGGGGGGCACTGGCCCCCGAGCTGTCGGTGGCCGGCGCCGGACGGAACTCTCCCGGGCCCGGGCACAGCGGCGCCTCCGACTCGGCCAGTGCGGCGTCGACCTCCTGGTAGGCCGCCGCCGCCTCGGGGCCCTCGTCGGCTGGTGCTGCGTCGGGAGACGAAATCTCTTCCCCGCCACAGGCGGCGAGGAACAGTGCCGACCCCATCAGCACTGTCGTCACTGCTCGTCGCATCTGACCTCCTCGTGATAGCGAGAGGCCGATGCTAACGGCGCAATGGTAGCGTTCGACCGCTCGCCGGCCCAGGATCCGTACGGCGGCCGATACCGTTCGGCCGATGACGACGAGCTCCGACGGGCGGGGCGACGACCTCATCGCCACGGTGGCCTACGAGCAGTGGCTGGGGGCGCCGGCCTTGAGCTACACCAACCGGCCCCGGACGGTGCTCGACGTGCTCGACCGGGCGGTGGCCCGCTTCGGCCACCGCACCTTCCTCACCTGTGGCCTCGACGGCGAGGTGAGCGTGGCCGAGTTCGCCGAGCTGGTCGAGGGGGCCGTCGAGCGCCTGGCCGAGGAAGGTGTGGGGGCCGGCGACCGCTTGGCCGTTGTCGGGCGCAACAGCCTCGACCTGGTCGTCGCCCTCTTCGCCTGTGCCCGGGCCGGGGCCGTCATGGTCGGCATGTCGACGCGTATGGCTTCCGATCAGTGGGCCTACCTCCTGGCTCACTCCGGGGCCGGCCTGGCCCTGGCCGACCTCGAGTTCGTGGGCGGGCTCAGCGATGCGGCCCGGCAGACGGGGCTGGCGCCCGATCGGGTTCGGGCCTTCGGCGACCACCTCACCGGGCGCCGCCGTCCTTGGGCCTACACCGCCGACCAGCGACCCGACGAAGCGGCCGCCTACGCCGTAGTCTACACCAGCGGTACCACCGGCCGGCCCAAGGCCAGCCGGGTGGTGCACCGGGCCAGCGTCCACAGTGGCCTGAGCTATGTGCAAGCGCTGGGCGTGGGCGCCGACGACGTCACCGCCGTGGTCTTCTCCCTCACCTACATCAGCGCCATGCACGCCCATCTGCTGCCGATGCTGGTGGTCGGCGGGCGCTGTGTGCTGGTGAACGATCCCGGCCCCACCGAGCTGGTCGACACCATCGCCCGAGAGCGGGTGAGCTGGCTCTACGTGGTGCCCGCCCTGTGGCAGCGGCTGCTGCGGGTCCGGGGCCTGACCTCCCCCGCCCTCGACCATCTCCGCTTGGGCGGATTCGGCGGCTCCCCCATGCCCTCGCCCGCCATCGCCGAGCTTCGGCGAAGACTGCCGGCCATGGCGCTGCGCAACATCTACGGGCTCTCCGAGACCCACTCCCCCGCCACCATGCTCCTCGATGAAGAGTTTGCGGCCAAGCCCGGCTCGGTGGGCCGGCCCCTCCCATGCATGGAGGCTCGGGTGGTGGACGAGGGGGGGGTGGCGACGGCGGCCGGAGTTCCCGGGGAGCTGTTGTTGCGGGGGTCGCTCGTGACCACCGGCTATGAGGGAGACCCCGAGGCCACGGCGGCGGCCATCGTCGACGGGTGGTTCCGCACCGGCGACGTCGCCCGTATCGACGCCGACGGCTACCTGTTCATCCTCGACCGCACCAAGGACATGATCGACCGCGGCGGCCACAAGGTGTTCTCGGCCGAGGTCGAGCGGGTGCTACGTGATCACCCGAGCGTCGAGGATGCCGCCGTGGTCGGGGTGCCCGACGTCGTGGCCGGAGAGGCGGTGGCCGCCTTTGTCACCGGATACGACGACGCCCATCCCGAACCGGCCGAGCTACGCCGCTGGGTACGCCATCGCCTGGCCGACTACGCCGCCCCCCGCTGGGTCCACGTGGTCACCGAGCTACCCCGCAACGCCACCGGCAAGGTCTTGAAGCCCGAGCTGCGTCGCCAGGCGGCGGAGCTGGCCGGGCGGACCCACCAGTCGGATGCGTGAAGTCGGCGTGGACGCAGACCGCTCGGGTAGGGCACCAGTCATGACGACGCTCACCGTGACCGATCCCGCCTCCGCCGAGACGCTGCGCACGCTGGAGGTCAGCGATCCCGACGCGTTGGTGGCCGCCGCCCGTACCGCCTACCCGGCGTGGGCCCGGACGGCTCCGAGTGGGCGCGCCGCCATGCTCAAGACCGGAGCCCAACGCCTACGGGTCGCGATCGACGACCTCGCCCTCATGCAGACCACCGAGTCGGGCAAGCCCCTCGCCGACTCCCGGGGCGGGGTCGAGGCCGGCATCGGCGCCATCGAACAGTACGCCGAGCTCGGGCCTCTGCACGCCAGCCGCTCGCTGCACGGAGGAATGGGTGCGTCGGACTGGATGATGCGGACCAGCCGGGGGGTGGCGGCCCTATGCCTGCCGTGGAACGATCCCGTGGCCATCGCCTGCGCCCAGATCGCCGCCAACCTCGTGGTCGGTAACACCGTGGTATGCAAGCCGAGCGAGAAGACACCGCTCGCCACCGCCGAGGTCATCCGTCTGCTCGGCGAGGAGCTACCCGAGAACGTGGTGCAACTGGCGGTGGGCAACGGCTCGCTCGGCGTCGCTCTGGTGGCTCATCCCGACGTCGACGTCGTCGTCCATGTCGGCTCCCGGCGCACGGGTCGGGAGGTGGCTGCGGTGTGCGCCACCCGGGGAGCCAAGGCGGTGCTCGAGCTCGGGGGCAAGGACCCGATGATCGTGGATGCCGGCGTCGATCCGGTCTGGGCCGCAGAACAGGCTGCCCTCGGGTGCTTCGCCAACGCCGGGCAGATCTGCACGTCGGTGGAGCGCCTCTACGTACACCGAGAGGTGGCCGACACCTTCGTCGACGAGCTGGTGAGCCGGGCCAAGGCCATGCGGGTGGGCCCCGGCATCGACCCGGCCACCGAGATGGGACCGATGATCGACGACGGCCAGCGATCTCTGGTCGACGCCCACGTGCGCCAAGCGGTCGAGGCCGGGGCCGAGCTCCGTTGCGGCGGAACGTCGCTGGAGGGCGCTGGCTCGTTCTATCCCCCGACGGTCCTCACCGGGGTCACGCCGGGCATGGTGGTAGCCGAGGAGGAGACGTTCGGCCCGGTGGCGGCCGTGCAGGTGGTCGACTCGTTCTCCGAGGCGCTGGCCCTAGCCGACGCCACGCCCTATGGCTTAGCCGCCGTCGTCCTCACCGCCGACATGGCCCACGCTCAGCAGGCCATCGACGAATTAGCCGTGGGTACGATCAAGGTCAACGCCGCCTTCGGCGGGGCCCCGGGAGGTGCCGCCTCGCCGCACGGGGCGTCAGGGGAAGGCTTCGGCTACGGCCCCGAGCTCCTCGACGAGCTGACCCGAACCCGGGTCGTACACCTACAACCACCGGGGCAGAGCTAGGAACGGTCGCCGGTGCGGCGATGCTGGCCGGTAGCGATAGTGGGGCACTCCTCGGGCAGGGCTGCGGGCGGAACGCTCTATCCCGGCAGCCGTCTCGATGCGCAGAACGCCACGCCGGCGTCCAGGCGGCGGCGAAGCTCGGGAGCTTCGGGCGCTACGGCGCTGACCAGCGACCCACTGTCGGCGAGGGCCAACACGGCCACGTCGGATCCAAGCGACCCCTTCGCTGGCTCGGGTGGCTCCCGTTCCCCCACGGGGTCGACCACGATCACCATGCCGAGGGCGCCGGCCCCGCCGCTGACCGCCGGTCCCGCCCATCCGGGCGCATCAGGACCGACCCGGAGTTCTTGGCGCACCAAGGGCATCCCGCCCACCTCCACCTCGATGCGGCTGGCCCAGCGCCCGGGATCCTCGCCATGGCGGCCGAGGAGCACCTCGTCACGCCACACCAGTCGGGCGTCGGGGGCCAGGCGGATGCGGGTGACGGCTCGATGGTGGCACCCGGCGGTGGCGATGGTCGGCTCCGGGAGCCAGCACAGCTCGCCACCGGCCTCCACCTCCGCCTCGACCCGCAGCTCCGAGTGGTCGTCACCGCAGCCGCCCAGGGCGACGCTGGCGGCGACCGAGCGAAGCGTCAGGGAGGCACCGCGTCGCACCTCGATGCGCAGGGCCAGGCGGTCGCCGGCCAGAGGCCCGGCGGCCGTGCCCACCATCCAGAGCGATCCGGCGGCGAAGCGCAGGGCCAGCGGCGGCGACGATCGCACCTCCTCCAAACGGGTGCTGCCTCCGGGGCCGAGACCGGCGACGACGCCGGCGCCGGCGCACAGGGCGCCCGGGTTCACCTTCGCTCGTCGGCGAGTTGGGCCCGGACCCATGTCGTGACCGCCGAGGCAGCGGGGTCGTCCACGAGGGAGCAGAAGACGACGGGCCCGTCTCCCCGCTTGGCCGCCGCATCGCGTGCCATCACCGCCAGGTCGGCCTTCACGGCTGGGGCCAGATCGACCTTGTTGACCACCAGCAGGTCGGCCCCAGTGACCCCCGGCCCGCCCTTTCGGGGCACCTTGTCGCCTCCGGCCACGTCGAGGACGAAGATCTGG
>JBBSLT010000072.1:0-11904 GCA_038233555.1 Acidimicrobiales bacterium | reverse complement strand
CGGGTGGTCACCGACCCGGGCAGCGCCCAGATGCTGCAAGGGGCGGTACTCGACTACAAGGACGGGCTGCAAGGCGCTGGCTTCGCCATCACCAACCCGAACGCACAGCGGACGTGTGGCTGTGGGCAGTCCTTCTCCTAACCCATAACGGAGCGTTTCGCGAGCCCGCCGAACGGGTCCTGTCACCGAGCGGGACCCCTCCCAAGGGTCCTCGCTTCGCTGCGGCCCTTGGGCCCCTCCCCTCGGTGCCACCCTTTCGGCTCCTCTTCAGCTCCGTTGCCAACCTTCTTGGCGACAACGCCCGCCCATTGAGGGCGGGCGTTGTCGCGTACTGCTTCCGCTCGTCTACTGGACCAGGGATGAGAGAGATTCGTCTAGTTCTCGTTGGTCGAAGGTGTAATCGAGTCGGTGGGTGATGGTGCCGTCGGGGAGGGCGAGGAAGAGGGAGGGTTCCCAGGGGAGGCCGTAGGCGGTGACCACGTCGGTGGTGGTGCGGCCGACGGCGGCTTCGTTGGGGTAGACCTCGACGTGAATCATGGTGATGACGTCGGCGTATTGGGCGTGGCGGGCAACCAGGAGGTCGAGGACCGGACCGCAGATCGCCGTCTGGCAGAAGGCGGGAGTGGCGATGAGCAGGGCGATGGCCTTGTCGGCCCCGATGGCGGTGTCGAGGCTGGTGGCGTGCAGCGGGCACGGGGGCTCGGCAGTGCAGATCGGGTCGACACCGAGTGGGTCATCGAAGGTGGGCGTGGGCACCGAGATGAGCTGCTCGCCCACCACGGGCACGGCTGCGGTCTGGCCGGGTGGAAGGGCAGCGACCACGATCTGGGCGGGCATGCCGTCGACCTCGGTGGCGATGAGCCAGTTGCCCGGCTCGGGGAAGGTGGTGGTCAGGGGGAAGTAGGGTCGGGGGACGCCCTCGTCGTGGCGCTCGACCGTCACCGGGTCGGCCAGCGCACCGGTGTCGGCGTTGCCCACCCGCACCGCCAACTCGGCGGGCGGGTCGTCGACCAGTGCTCCCTGGGCGTCGGCCAGGGCCAGGGGCAGGCGCACCGCCACCCCCGCCGGCTGCTGGGTGAGGAAGACCGGGGCCAGGGACAGTCCCTCGGCCAGCGTGGTCGTTGTGGCCCCGGCCTGCTGCGTTGGGTCTCCCCCTCCGCAGGCCGCCACCACCAGGGAGCCGGCTCCGACCAGGAGCAGGCTACGTCGGGAGAGCACGAGGCGTTGGGGGTTGGCCATGGTGGTCAACTCTAGAGTTGGAGCCCATGCACGAGGGCATCGCCTTGGAGGTCGACGGGCGGGCGGTGACGGTGCCCGACGACGGGGCCTCCCTGCTCGAGGCCTTGCGTGACCGCCTTGGCGTGCGCTCTCCCAAGGACGGCTGTAGCCCCCAGGGCCAGTGCGGGTGCTGCACGGTGCTGGTCGACGGCGCCCCCCGAGTGGCCTGCGTCACCCCGCTGCGGCGGGTGGCGGGCCGGCGGATCACCACCGTCGAGGGCCTAGACCCCGACGAGCGCCGCCGGTGGTGCGACGCCTTCGTCGCTACCGGGGCCAGCCAATGCGGCTTCTGTACCCCGGGGATCGTGGTGCGCCTGTCGGGCCTGGCCGGTCGGGGAGCAGCGGCCGGCGACACCGCCGCCGTCGAGCGGGCGCTGGCCGCCCACCTGTGTCGCTGCACCGGGTGGCGGACCATCCTCGACGCCTGGGCCCTGGTGCGTTCCGGCACCGAAATTGCGCCGGAGACCAGCGCACTCGGGGTGCCAGGACTCGGGGTGCCAGAACGGGGTGGGGGCCGGGATATGGAGGCGGCCGCGGCCCGAGCCAGCCTCGAAGGCGGGGTGGCCCAGGCGGTTGGCGCCGATGTGGTGTTGGGCAAGGGGGGCTTCGCCGACGACACTGCGCCCCTCGGTGCCCTGGTGGCGGTGCCCGACGCCGCCCGGCCGGGCGAGTGGGCGCTGGGCGAGACCCTGGCCGAGGCTCGAGCGATTGCCGGCAAGGTCCAGGGGCGGCGCACCACCGCCGATCTCCACCACCCCTTCGATGTGCCCGCCGGGCGGTGGGACCTGCGGCTGCGCACCACCTGGGTCGAACCCGCCTACCTGGAGACCGATGCCTCGTGGTGCGAGCCCGGAGGTGAGCCGGCCAGCTCCATGGCCAACGGGGGAGCCTTCGGGGGCAAGGCGGCGTCGGTCGCCCCCGAGGTCGCCAGGCGCCTCGCCGATGAGCACGGCCGGGCCGTTCGGGTGCTGTTGTCGCGTGAGGATACGGTTCGCCTCGGCCCCAAGCGGCCACCGCTGGGCGCCGGCATACGGGCCGACGGTACGGGGGTGGTCCACGTCGCCCGCACGCCCGGCATCGCCGCCGCCATCGCGTCGGTCGCCTCCGGCCTCGAGGTGGTGGAGCTGGACGTGGCCGGTCCGCCCACGTCGGCCGCGGTCAGGGCCGCCGGCTGGGCCGAAGCCTTGATCCTGCTGGCTGGCGCTCGGGGAACCCAACCGGTGACTCTCACCTCTCCGGCCGGGGCGACGGCCATGGCTGAGATCGATGACCAAGGGGTCCGGGTGCGCGTCGACTGCGGGGAGCCACTCGACGAGGTGACCTTGCGTTCCTACTGCATCGGGGCCGCCCACATGGCGCTGGGATGGGTACGCCGAGAGGGCATCGCTGTGGACGAGGCTGGCGCCGTGGGCGACCTCACCATCCGCTCCTTCGGCATCCTGCGGGCGGCGGAGATGCCCGAGGTCGACGTCGCGGTGGTGGTCTCCGACCGGCCGCCGGTGAACGGTTCCGACGCCGTCTTCGCCGCAGTGGCAGCAGCCGAGTGGATCCGCCAAGGTTGCCCCGAGCGCTGGCCCACCGATCGCTGAACAACTGGACCCGGCGAGCCTTGCAGGAATCCGGGCCGAAGCGGAGATGAGAGAGGTCTCAAGGCGCCGGCGAGATGCGCCGATGACACGGTTAACGCACGGTTAACGCCGTCGACTCCAACTTGCTGCCGAGGAGACACCAACCGTGTTCAACCTTCCCGATATCCCCCGTCGCCGGGTGGCGCTCTACTCCCACGACACCCAGGGCCTCGGCCACATCCGCCGCAACCTGGCCATCGCCACCGCCCTGGCCGCCGCCGAGCCTGCGTCGGAGATACTGATCATCTCCGGGGCGCCAGGTGCGGGGGCTCTGCCCCTGCCCCCGGGCACCGACTGCCTCACCCTGCCGGCGCTCGGCAAGCGGGCCGACGGCAGCTACCAGCCACGCTCTCTTGCGGCGTCACTGGGCGCCCTCACCGAGCTGCGGTCGAGGATCATCCAGGCGGCCCTGACCTCGTTCGACCCCGACCTACTCATCGTCGACAAGGTGCCCTGGGGTGCCTGCGGGGAGCTGGCGCCGGCGTTGGCCGACCTGCGCTCGCGGGGTAAGGCCCGCTGCGTCCTCGGGCTGCGCGACGTGCTCGATTCGCCCGACGTAGCCCGGCGTGAGTGGCGCCAACAGCGCGCCACCGAGGCGGTGATGCTCCACTATGACGCCGTGTGGATCTACGGCGACCCGTCGACGTTCGACCTGGTGGCCGACTGCGGCCTGCCGCCGGTGGTCGCCCGGCGGGTCACCTACACCGGCTACCTCGGCCACCGCCGACCAGCGACGCATTCGGGTCCGATCGGTCCACTGCCATCGAACCCGTTCGCCTTGTGCCTCGTCGGCGGTGGCCAGGACGGTCTCGACCTGGCCGCGGCGTTCGTTCAGGCTCGGCTGCCCGATGGGCAGTCCGGGGTGGTGTTGACGGGCCCGTACATGACCGGGGAGGACCGGTGCGTTCTCGATCGAAGCGCGGCCGACCGTCCCAACATGGTCGTCGCCGGCTACGTGGGCGGTGCCGAGCACCTCGTCGCCGCCGCCAAGTCGGTGGTGTCGATGGGCGGATACAACAGCGTCTGCGAGCTGCTCGCCTCCGGCAAGCGGACCCTCATCGTCCCCCGGGCGCGGCCCCGGGCCGAGCAGCTCGTGCGGGCTGCACGGCTTGCTGAGCACGGTCTGGTCGACCTGTTGCACCCCGACGACTTGTCACCCGAGCGGCTCTCGACCTGGTTGGCGACGGCACCCGGCGCCGCAGCGCCGCAGCGCCGGATCGACCTGGACGGGCTGGGCCGCCTGCCCGGACTGGCGGACGAAATCCTGGCCAGGGTGGGGGTCTCCTGCGGGGGAGAGAACGAGGTCGTCGATGTCGCCGTCTGACCTGCCTCGGGTGGGCTACGTCCTCAAGATGTACCCGAGGTTCTCAGAGACCTTCATCCTCAACGAGATCCTCGCCCATGAGGTCGCAGGACTCGACCTGGAGATCTTCTCGCTGCGGGCACCCGCCGACGGGCGCTTCCACGAGGCCTTGGCCGAGGTCCGGGCGCCGGTGACCTACCTGAGCCACCACGGCCGGCGAGCGGTGGATCTGTGGGGCCTGATCCGAGCCGCCGCCGACGAGCTGCCGTCGCTGCCGGTGCACCTGCACGACCTTCTCGCCGCCGACGTCGACGACGCCGCCCAGGCGCTAGAGCTGGCCCTGCTCGTCCGGCGGCGAGGCATCGGTCACCTCCATGCCCACTTCGCCTCCGTGGCCACCACCGTGGCCCGGCTCACCTCGTCGCTCACCGGCATCCCGTACACCTTCACCGCCCATGCCAAGGACATCTTCCACGACGGGGTCGTTCCCGCCGAGCTCCGTCGCAACCTCGCCGGCGCCGCCGCCACCGTGACGGTGAGCGACTTCAACCTCGGCCATCTCCGCCGCACCTTCGGATCGGCAGCTTCCGGCACGACCCGGATCTACAACGGCCTCGACCTCGATCGCTTTCCCTACCACGATGCCGGCGCGCGGCCTCCGGTGGTGGCGGCCGTGGGCCGGCTGGTGGAGAAGAAGGGCTTCGTCGACCTCATCGACGCCTGCGCCCTGTTGGTATCCCGAGGTCGGTCGCTGCGCTGCCAGATCGTGGGGGCGGGGCCGGAGGAGCAACGGCTCCGGCAGCGCATCGAAGATCTGGACCTCGGTGGCACCGTCGAGCTGCTCGGACCGCGGCCCCAGGGTGAGGTGCGAAAGGTCATCGCCGGCGCCGCGGTGCTGGCTGCGCCCTGCACCGTCGGGGCCGACGGCAATCGCGACGGCATGCCCACGGTGCTGCTCGAAGCGATGGCGCTGGGCACGCCCTGCGTCGCCACGCCGGTCACCGGCATACCCGAGGCCATCCACGACGAGCACACCGGGTTGCTCGTGCCCGAGCACGATCCGACGGCTTTGGCCTCGGCGCTCGAGCGCCTGCTCGTCGACTCCGACCTGCGACGCCGCCTCGCCGGCGCCGCTCGGTATCTGGTTGAGCAGGAATTCGACGTCCAGCGCCAGGCGGGCGAGCTGCGCCGACACTTCGTCAACCTTCCCGCTGATCTGGCCCTGGAGCACGTGTGATGCGGGTGGCCTACGTGTGCGCAGACCCGGGCTTGCCCGTCTTCGGGCGTAAGGGGGGATCGGTGCACGTCCAGGAGGTCGTGCGGGCGCTGGGTCGCCATGGTCATCAGGTACATCTACTCGCCACTCGGCTCGGCGGAGAGCCGCCGCCAGGACTGGAGAAGGTTCCCGTGCATCCGCTGCCGGCGATCGGTCGAGGGACCGACGCCGAGCGTGAGGCGCAGAGCCGTGACGCCAACCAAGGCCTGGAGGACGTCTTGACCGCCGCCGGGCCCTTCGACCTGGTCTACGAGCGGTACTGGCTGTGGAGCCGTGGGGGTATGGCCTGGGCCCGGCGGACGGGGGCGAGGGGCGTGCTCGAGGTCAACGCTCCCCTCATCGACGAGCAGGCGACCCATCGCGGCCTGGTCGACCGGTCGGCGGCGGAGACCAGCGCCGCCGCCACCTTCGCCGACGCTTCCGTCGTCGTGGCTGTCTCCGAACTGGTCGCCACCTGGGTGAGGGCCCGTCTGGCGTCGGATCACCGGGTCCACGTCGTGCCCAACGGCGTCGACCCCGAGCGCATCACCCCCCGCCGTAGTCCGATGTCATCCGACACCTGCACGGTGGGCTTCGTCGGCACGCTCAAGCCGTGGCACGGCCTGGACACCCTCGTCGACGCCATGGCCATGCTGGTGGCCGACGACGACACCTACCGGCTACTCGTCGTCGGCGACGGCCCCGAGCGCGCCGTGTTGGCCGGCCGAGTCGAGGAGCGGGGCCTCACCGACCACACCATCCTCACCGGCTCCGTCGACCCGGCCGAGATGCCGGCGTACCTTCAGCGCATGGACGTGGCGGTGGCCCCCTACCCCGACCTCGACGAGTGCTACTTCTCGCCCCTCAAGCTCTACGAGTACCTGGCCGCGGCGCTGCCCGTGGTGGCCAGCAGGGTGGGCCAGGTGGCCGAGGTGATCGACGACGGGCGCACGGGGTTGCTGTGCCCGCCCGGTGACGCGGCGGCACTGGCGGCCGCGGTGGCCGTCCTGCGAGCCGATCCACACCGCCGCCGAGCCCTCGGCCGGGCTGGCCGGGACCAGGTCGTGGCCCAGCACTCCTGGGACCGAGCCGTCGGGCGAATCCTGGCTCTGGCCGGGCAGCCGGCAGTGATGGTCGCCTGATGGGCTCGACATCCGGCCCGACCGGGCTGCGAGACGCGCTTCCCGGCCTGCGGCGCACTCTGCAGCGCTTTCGTCCTCACCTACGCCGCCAGCGCACCCTCATCGCCGGTGGGTCGGCGGCGCTCTTCCTCGAGATCCTGCTCCGCCTGGCGGAGCCGTGGCCGCTCAAGTTCATCATCGACACCATCGTGGAGCCCAGCGGGCAACCAGGGGCGCTCGACTCCACCACGATCCTGGCAGTGGCGGCGGTGGCCGTGGTGGTCCTGACCGCCTTGCGGGCACTGGTCTCCTACCTGTGCACCGTGGCTTTTGCCCTGGCCGGTAACCGGGTCCTCACCGAGGTTCGAGCCGAGCTCTACGCGCACCTCCAGCGCCTGTCGCTGGCCTTCCACGGTCGGGCCCGCGGCGGTGATCTTCTGACCCGGATCACCGGCGACGTCGGCCGTCTCCAGGAGGTGACGGTGACTGCCGCCCTCCCCCTCGCTGGCAACGCTGTCACCTTGGTGGGCATGGCGGCCGTCATGACCTGGGTGGACTGGCAGCTCGCCCTGATCGCCCTCACAGCCTTCCCCATCTTCGCCTTGACCAGCGTGCGCATGAGCCGCAGTATCACGAGCGTCTCCCGGACCCAGCGCCAGCAGGAGGGCGAGCTGGCATCGGTGGCGTCCGAGGCCCTCGGAGCCATGACGGTGGTGCAGGCCTATTCGCTCGAGGGCACCCTCGAGCGCCGCGTCGCGGTGAACAACGACCGAAGCCTTCGTGACGGGGTCAAGGCCAAGCGCCTGTCGGCTGGCCTCGAGCGCAAGACCGACGTGCTCGTGGCGGTGGCCACCGGGCTGGTGCTGTACCTCGGGGCCCGTAGGGTCCTCAGTGGCAGCCTCACCCCTGGCGATCTCGTACTGTTCATCACCTACCTCAAGCAGGCGTTCAGGCCCATGCGGGACGTGGCCAAGTACACCGGCAGGCTGGCCAAGGCGTCGGCATCGGGCGAGCGCATCATCGACCTGCTCGACACCGAGATCGACGTACGCGACCGGTCGTGGGCCCGGG
The DNA here is from genome assembly GCA_038233555.1 of Acidimicrobiales bacterium. Taxonomy (GTDB): domain Bacteria; phylum Actinomycetota; class Acidimicrobiia; order Acidimicrobiales; family CADCSY01; genus JADDRA01. The sequence continues at coordinate 4,248 of JBBSLT010000072.1, read as the reverse complement.
AGGCCCCACCGTTTCGGGGCGACGTGCGCTTCGCCGGGGTGACCTTCGCCCACGAGCCGGGCCGGCCGGTGCTGCACGACCTCGACCTCCATGTCCTCCCCGGACAGCGCGTGGGGGTGCTCGGTCCCTCGGGAGCAGGCAAGTCGAGCCTCATGGGCCTGCTGTTGCGCCTGTTCGACCCGAGCGAGGGCCAAGTGCTCATCGACGGCCACGACCTGTGCGACCTGAAGCTGGCCTCGGTCCGCCGCCAGGTGGCCATCGTGCTCCAGGACAGCGTCCTGTTCGCCACGACCATCGGCGAGAACATCGCCTACGGCGCACCGGGGGCCACGCCGGCCGAGATTGAAGCAGCCGCCCGGCTGGCCAACGCCCACGAGTTCATCCTCGGGCTGGCGCAGGGCTACGACACCGTGATCGGAGAGCGCGGCACCACCCTGTCGGGCGGCCAACGCCAGCGCCTCGCCATCGCCCGGGCAGCCATCCGCCGGGCTCCGCTGGTCGTGTTAGACGAGGCCATGGCCGGGTTGGACCAAGCCAACGAGACCGAGGTCAGCGAAGCCCTCCGCCGCCTCACCGCCGGCTGCACCACCTTTGTGATCGCCCACGACGAAGCCGCAGTGGTTGACGCCGACCTGGTCGTTCGTCTCGAGGCCGGCCGGGTGGTCGCCCAGGGTCGTCCCGAGGAGGTGCTCAGCCAGAGACTCCGTCCGGGGCCCTCCACATCGCACCGCGGGGCTGGCGGCCGCCAGAAGCCGTCGACAAGGACCGCCGGTGCTGGCGCCCGCTGACGCCGAGATCGCCCGGCGTGACCCGGCGATACCGGGATTGGCCCTGGCCCTCGACCCCGAGGCCTTGGCCGACCGGCTTCGCACCGCCGGACCTCTGGCCGCCCTGGTCTCGGCTCAGGCCACCTATGTTCGTTACAAGCCCGGTACGAGCTGTCTGGTCGGCTACGACCTGGAGCTGCCGGGCGGCCGTATCCTGGCATTCGCCAAGGCCTACCGGCGCGGTGACTGGCTGAAGCTGGTCAAGGCCCGGGACAAAGGCCGACCCGGTGACGTCGTCGTCTTCGATTGTGACCTGGTCACCGTGGTCGGGGTCGCGGGCGACCGGGATCTCCTGTTGCCGGGCCGGCTGGTGCGAACCCGTGACCGTCGCCATTTGCTGCGCGCCCTCCTCCCCGAATCTCCCGACCTGTGGGAGCTCACCCCGAGGTGCCTGCGCTACAAGCCCGAGCGTCGCTGGGTGGGAGTGGTCCGCTCCGGCGGCCGGCCTGTCGCCCTGGTGAAGGGATACCGCCGAGAAGACCTTCCCCGTGCCTGCGCTGGGCTGGACTTCATCGCCACGGCGCCGTTAGTGGCGCCGCGGCTCCTAGGGACCTCCGCTGGGGCCGGGGCCCTGGCCAGCTCGTGGATTCCCGGCGAGGCGCTCAGCGAAGTGCTCTCACGTCCGCCCGGCGACGCCACCGTCCTGGTCGAGACGGGCCAGGCGCTGGGAATGCTGCACCACCAGCGCGCGGCCGGGTTGCGGCCCGTATCCGGGGCCGACGATGCTGCCGCCGTGATGGCGGCTGCCGCAGCCCTCGGAGCCGTGCTGCCCCGGCTGGGCCCGACCGCCGGCCACATCGCCGGGATGCTGAGCCGCCGGCTCCTCACCGCGACGACCGCGACACCCCGCCACGGTGACTTCTCTGCCGACCAGGTGGTGGTGAGCCACGACGGGGTCGGCATCCTCGACCTCGACAACGCGGCCGTGGGCGACCCCGCCGCCGATCTGGGTCAGTTTCTGGCGAATCTCGAGGTTGCCGCCCTCGACGACGGCTTGGCCACCGGGCCGGCCTCCTCGCTCACGACCGACTTCCTTGCCGGCTACGAGTCGGTCGGCGGGCTTGCCGATCTCGACCGGGTGGCTCTCCACCACGCCGCTGCCCTCGTGCGCCTGGCCGTCGAACCCTTCCGACGCCGCCAGCCGGAGTGGCCGGCGCGGGCGGAAGCGCTCCTCCATCGGGCTTCGTTGACATCCGCGGCCGGGTCCCGCCCCTGATGGCCGGCCCGGCGCCGATCGTGGCCCGACCGGAGCACCGCCAAGGTGACCGGCTTGCCGGCCTAGAGCACATCCGCTGCCCCTTCACCGGCCACCCGCTCGAACTCCGCCGAGCCTGGCCCCGAGACCCGGGCCATCTCCTGCTGGAGTACCTCGACCTCGGCAGCAGTGACCGGAACCCCACGACCATGGCGGGACAATGGTTCGCTGACGGCGACCGTCTGCGGGCGGTGGCTACCCAGACGGCGTCGGCTGCCCCTCGGTCCGGACTGGTGGCGACGCTGGACGACGTCGGCGTCGTGTTGCAGCGGGGCGGCGCCGATCGGCGTCTACGTGCTCTCGCCGGTCTGCTCGGCGGCCCGGGAGCGAGTCTGATGGTCCACCGGCCCGAGCGCCGGGCAGTGGTGCGCCTGGAGCACTCGGGAGCCACCAGCTACCTCAAGGTGGTGCCGGCTGGCCGACTCTCGACGCCGTCGCTGGAGGGCTGGCGACCTCTGCGTACCCCGGCGGTCATCGGCTGCGACGAGGCGACCGGCATCATCGAGCATGCGGAACAACCAGGCGTCTCCCTCCACTGCCTGCTGGGCGATCCGGCGGCACCGAATGCCAGCGTGGTACGGGCTCTGCACGGGACCGGCGCCCTCCTACGTGGCCTCCACGCCACCACCCTGCCAGCGGGCCTCGGCACCCACGATGCCGAGGCCGAGATCGCGGTGGCCAGCCGTTGGCTCGACCATGCCCTGGCCCATCGCGTCCTCCGGCAGGCCGACGTGGAGCCGGCCCGGGCCGCCCTGGCCAGGGTCGTGGTCCTCCTGATGGGTCACGAGCGCCCGCCGAGCATGGCGTTGGTGCATCGCGACCTGCACGACAAGCAGGTGCTGGTGACGACCGACGGCGAGGTCGGCGTCCTCGACCTCGACACCCTGGCCAAGGGTGACTCCGCCGTCGACGTGGCCAACTTCCTGGCTCACCTCGAGCTCCGGTCGCTCCAGGGTCACTGCAGCCCCGACCGCGCCAGTTTGGCCGCGGCCGCCTTCGTCGACGGCTACCGACCGGATGCGGCCTTACGGGTTCGCCTGACCGCCTACACCGCCGCCACCCGCATACGGCTTGCCTGCGTGTATGCCTTCCGTCCCCACTGGAGAGGCCTGGCCAGGCACCTGCTCGTCGGCTGATCGGCCACGCCGTCGCTCGATGCCTCAGCCGCCCCCCGAAGGCCCTTCTCCAAGAACGATGCGATACGAGGTTCGTCCTCGACGATCAGGATCCGGGCCATCAGGCGCTCGTCGGCCTTACAGGGATGACGATGGTGAACATGGAGCCGCCTCCGGGTCGATCAGCCAGCTCCACCGCCCCCCCGTGGGCGGCCAGGTGGCCCCGCAAGATGGTGATAAGCGTACGCAGCTCGTGACCGGCATCGTCGAAGAACGACTGCTGTGTGGTGAACACGCCCTCAAGCCGATCGAGCATGTGGTTGAAGGTGAGGCCGAGCGAGGACCAGGCCGGCGACGGCCGCGATGAGCACGACCAACAGTATGAGTCGCACGTCCCGGGGTCCATGGGTCGGCTCCGGCGACAGGCGTTCAACGGTAGGGTGACCCGCCGTGCGTAGCGTCGACCTTCGCGGCCACCACCCATGACCACGCCTGTCGGTCCCTACTCGCCCATCGTGCGCGCCGGCGACTGGCTGGTGGTGTCGGGGCAGATCGGCATCGCCGACGGGGAGTTGGTGGGCGGCGGCACCCGGGGCCAGCTAGCCCAGGCGCTGGAGAACCTGGCCAGGCTCCTGGCTGGCGAGGGAGCGACCATGGCCGATGTGGTCAAGACCACTGTGTTTCTGCGCCACCTGAGCGACTACGCTGCCATGAACGAGACTTACGTCGCCGCCTTCGGTGACCACCGCCCGGCCCGCTCGGCCGTCGGCGTGTCCGAGCTCCCCCTCGGCGCCCTGGTCGAGATCGAAGCCTGGGCCTACCTCGCCCTCGAGTGATGGACATCCTTTCGCGTCCTCCGTCCGTCGTGATCGTCGCTCGTCAACGGTCGCTGGGCCTGTTCGACCGCCTTAGAGGCCGCGCGGGTAGGGAAAAGGGCCTCTGACCAGCACTTTTGCGCGATGAGTTTACCATCCACCAGTCGCCGTTCCGGCCCCGACAGAATCGGGGTGCTTCAAACCCAGAACCAACGACTAGTGGAAGGCCCTCCCAT
>JBBSLT010000071.1:0-11940 GCA_038233555.1 Acidimicrobiales bacterium | reverse complement strand
GTCGACGAAGACGAGAACGAAGACGACGAAGCAGAAAGCGAAGACGACGAGAACGACGAAGACGAGAACGACGAAGACGAGGGCGCCGCAGTCTCAGCCCGAGCCCGCAGCAACGCTGGCGGCCGCTGAAGCCCGGCGAATGGCCGCCGGCCAGGACCACCGCCGAAGGCGGCCCCCGGTGGCTGGTGGCCCCAGCAAGTGGTCAGTGCTCCAGGTGCCGACTCCGCCGGCACCTGGAGCACTTGCTCGTCTGGACGGAGCGAAGCGAGTGAAGGCGAAGGCCAAAGCGACTGGCCCCCGGGACCCGTCCCTGGTTGAGTCAACTCGGGATCGGTTCTACGACGGTCAGCTCATCGAAGTAGGAGCGGAAGAAGCCGCGATCTCTGGTGAGCAGTCGATCGGCCTGCACCCATGCGTGGGCTCCGATGAGGAAGTCGGCGATGACACGGCCACGTGTGCCGCCCCGTTGGCGGTAGGTCCTCCACGTTCCACCGGCAATGGCGGCATCAGGGGCGCCCATGGGCGAGAAGTCCACGGTCAGCCGTCCCATCACGCCGGCGGCCTCCACGGGATCGGCGAAGGCCGCAGCCACCTCGGCCCAGGCGACCTCACACGCGATCAGGCGGCCGTCGGCTATCGCGTCTCGCAACGCTCGGGCCGATGCCTGGCCGAAGGTCGGGTCAGGAAGCAAGACGTCGAGAAGGACGCTGGCGTCGACGGCGGTGATCACCCGCTGGGCGCATCGCCACGGATCGCGGCAAGGAAGTCATCGGTGGAGCCGGGAGCTTCGAGGATGCCGTACACGGCATCAACCGGGTCGCGGTGCGCCGCCTTGGCGGCTACCAGCCGGCTGCCTTCGATGGAGAAATCGAGGACTTGGCCGGGAGCGATCCCCAGCTTGTCCCGTAGCGTCTTCGGAATGGTGATCTGCCCTCGTTCGGACACTGTGCTGCGCATGCCTCCAGCGTAGGTATTCATACCGTTTGAATCAACCGCAGCCGTCGGCTTCGGATGTGGCGAAGGCGAGCGTCAGCGGAGCCCACGACGGATGGCCGCACTGAGCAGGTCGACGGCGAAGGTGAGGGTGATGAGGGCCAAGAGGGTGGCAAGCACGCCGCGGTAGTCGAAGGCGGCGAGTTGGAGGGCAAGCAGGGTGCCGAGGCCGCCGGCGCCGACCAGGCCCACCACCACGGTTTCGCGAATCGTGACCTCCCAGCGGTAGAGGCCGTAGGCCGCGAAGCGGGGGAGGGCCCGGGGGACGGCCCCGTAGACGAATGCCTGGGGAGCCGAGGCGCCCTGGCCCCGCAGGGCCCGGACCGGGTGGGGATCGAGGTTCTCCACCACCTCGGCCATGAGGCGTCCGAGGATGCCGAAGTTGTAGATGGCCAGGGCCAGGGCGCCGGGCAGCGGGCCGGGGAGAAAGACGAACACCAGGAGCAGTGCGCTCACCGGTGGAGGGACAGCCCGGCACACCAACAGCAGCCCCCGGGCGGCCACCACGATGCTGGCCCGCCCCGGCCGGCGGGCCAAACGTACGCCTGGCACCGGGGCAGTCCGACCTCGATCGGGACGGGCAAAGGTGGAGGCGGCCAGGAAGGCCAGGGCCATGCCGCCGAGGCAGGCCAGCACGGTGGCCAGCACCGACATGGCCAGGGTCTCGACGCTGAGGCGCACCAGCGTGGTGAGCGTCCCAGAACCCAGGTCGGGAGGAAAGGCCGAGGTCACGACGTCGGACGCCAGGCGCTGGGCCCGTGGCGACCACAACGTCGACAGGTCGATTTGCAGGTGGACCACGGCGGCCACCACCAGGCCCGAGGCCAGCACCGCCGAGGCGAGCAGGCGACGGTCGCGACGTAGCGCAGGATGCGATGCCCCGTCGCCGCCTGCTTCATCGCCGAAGGGGGCTTCATCGCCGAGGGGGGCGGTCAGCTCAAGGACCGGGGTCGCCGGCAGGGAGCTTCGGCGGCGGAGGGTCGTGCTCCACCAGTCGGCCAGGCCGCAGACGGCTACCAAGGCGTAGATGAGGGTCCACATCTCCTGGTAGCGCAGAGACTGGAAGCTCAGGGCCAGTTGGAAGCCGAGGCCGCCGGCCCCGATCGTGCCCAGGATGGCTGCTCCCCGGATGGCACACTCGAAGCGGTAGAAGGTGTAGGAGAGCATGTCGGGGAAGGCCAGCGGTCCCAGGGTGTAGGACAGCGAGGCCAGGCGGCCCACACCCGCCGAGCGCAGGGCGGCGAAGCCCTGACGGGGCGCCTCGTCGAGCAGCTCCGAGTAGACCTTGGCGGTGACGGCGCCGTAGGGGATGCCGATGCCCAACACCGCCACCAGCGGGTCGAGCCCGAGGATGTTGACCAAGATCAGCGCCCACACCGCCTCGTGGACCCCCCGAGGCAGGCCGAGCACGGCTCGGGCGCTGAACCATGCGAGCACGGACCGGATGCGCCTGCGCCCGGGCCCCGAAACTCCGGCCGGGGACCAGAACGTCTCTGACGCCAACACCCCGCCCACCACCCCGATGGCGCTGGCCAGAGCGGTGCCCAGCACGGCGTAGGAGACGGTGGTGAGGGTGGCGTCGAGGGTGAGGCGCAGGAAGTCAGGGCTGAGCACCGGATCGATGGCGGCGACGAAGAAGGCCCGGACCTGAGGCCAACCCGCCGGGTTGACGACGTCACCTTGCCCGACGCCGGCATGGACCAGCGAGGCGAGGAAGGCGGCGGCGACCACCAGTGCCCAGACCCGGCGACGCCGGGCCTGGGCATCCGACTTCAGGGAGTCGTCCCGACCTCGAAGGCGGAGCTGTTCCGCTCGATCCTGTAGAGCTCCTCCACCATGGCTTCACTCACTTCGGCTGCGGCCGCATCGAATACCACCCGTCCTTGGCGCAGGCCCACCAGACGGTCGCAGTGGCGGAAGGCGTAGTCGACGGCATGCAGGCTCACCACCAAGGCCCGGCCGGCCTCCCCGGCCAGGGTGGCCAGCAGCTCCATGATCTCGGCCGCCCGGGCCGGGTCGAGGCTGGAGATCGGCTCGTCACCGAGGATGGCCACCGGATCCTGCACCAACACTCGGGCCAGGGCTACCCGCTGCTGTTCGCCCCCCGAGAGGGAGTCGGTGCGCTCGTAGAGCTTCTCAGCGATACCGACCCGGCTGAGGGCCGTCCTGGCCACCTCGGCCTCGCGGGGGGAAACCAGCGAGGCGATGGCCCGTGCCAGCGACCATGTCCCCAGCCGGCCGGCGTTGACGTTGTGGACCACCCGGAGCGGCCCGATCAGGTGAAACTGCTGATGGATGGTCCCGATCCGGCGCTGGATTTCACGCAACTCCACCGGACCCAGGGTGGCGAGGTCGCGGCCCTGGACCCGCACCGTCCCCTCCGAGGGGAGCAGAGAGCCGTTCAGGAGAGAGAGCAGGGTGGACTTGCCGGCCCCGCTGGGGCCGACGAGCGCCACCCGCTCGCCGGCCCCGACGTCGAGGTCGACGTCGGCCAGGGCCCAGTTGCTCCCGTAACGGACACCCGCCCCCCGCAGCGAGAAGAGGGGGTCAGTCCCCACTGATCAGCTCCAGCTCCCGGGCCACCTCCTCGATCTGGCCGTAGTTGTCATTGTCGGTCTCGATGAACTCCTCGGCCCCGAACAGCTCGAGGATCTCGGCGTCGGCGGGGTCGGCGGGGTCGAGATCGACGAAGGCGGCAGTAACCTCAGCCACGAAATCATCACCAAACGTCTCGGCCACGTCGGGGCGGATGACCCAGTGGTAATCGTGATAGGCGGGAGTGCGGAAGACGACATCGACCTTGCTCAGGTCGACCTCGCCAGCCTCGGTGCGAGAGGTCCACACCTGCTCGTTGAGCACGCCCGTCTCGAACGTGCCCGACTCGACCAGCTCGATGGTGGTGTCGTGCGACCCGGAGAACCCGGCCGGTCCGTCGAAGTCGTCAGGGCCCACGCCGGCCTGGTCCAGGAAGAACTGGGGCATGAGGCGCCCGGAGGTGGACGACTCCGAGCCGTAGGTGAAGCGGGTGCCGGCCAGGGCGGTGAGACCGGCGACGTCTTGGAGGGGGCCGATGCCGCTGGCGGTGTTGGCGATGAAGACGCTGTGGAAGTTCTCGTCGATGGCCCGCTGGACGATGGCTTCGGCGCCGTCGACCTGGAGACGGGCCTGCACACCGGTGAGGCCGCCGAACCACACCATGTCGAGGTCACCGGCCCGAAAGAGGCTGACCGCGGCGGCGTAGTCGGTCACCGGGACGTACTCGACAGCCACACCCAGCTCTTCGCCCAGGTGGTCAGCCACGGCGCCGTAGAGACGCTGGAGGACTTCGGGGTCCTGGTCAGGGATGGCCCCGATGGTGAAGGTCTCGTCGCCCCGAGGGCCGGTGTCACCGACGGAGGCGGGATCGTCGCCACCACAGGCGCCGGCAAAGACGGCGAAGGCGAGCAGGAGAGCGGGGATGCGTAACGCACTTCTCGGGGCGCGGGTGGTCCCCGACTGGAGGGGGATGCGGGCCTCGAGCACGTCGAGGCTGGGGGAGGCGCTCATCTGGGCCACCTCCGGGTGGACGGTCGGCGCAGGAGTACAGCACGAGACATGGCACTTCCTTTCGGTCAGAACTTCGGTTGGACCCGGTCGCTCGGTGACCGGGTTTGGAGGTCGCCACCGTAGACGGGTCGGGACTGTCGCACCCGTCGACCACAATGGAAGCGATGACCCAGGCCGAGCAGTCCAGCTTCTTTCCCGAGGAGTTCCCAGAGCCCACCTACGGCGTTGGTGAGCTGGCGGCGGCCGTCACCCGGGCGGTGGCCGCCGCCTTCCCGGCCGAGGTGTGGGTCCGGGGCGAGATCGACGGCCTGCGCCCCACCAACGCCAGCGGCCACGTCTACTTCTCGTTGTGCGAGCGGAGCTCCCGCCGAGGCCCCACGGCGTCGCTGGGCGTGGCCCTGTTCCGTACCGAACGCCTTCGGGTCGAGCGGGAGCTGCGGGCGTGGCCTGGCTTCGAGCTGGCCAACGGGCTCGAGGTCCGCATCCGAGGTCGGGTGCAACACCGCTTCGGGCGGGTGCAGGTGGTCATGTCCGGCCTCGACCCGGTCCACACCTTCGGGCGCCTGGCCGCCGATCGCGATCGGGTGCTTCGCGCCCTGGCCGCCGACGGGCTGCTGGAGGCCAACGGGCGCCTGGTGCTGGCGGCGGCCCCATTGCGCCTCGGGCTGGTGACCAGCGCCGGCAGCGCCGCCTGTGCCGACGTGCTGGCCGAGCTTGAGGCAAGCGGCTTCGCCTTTCGGGTCACCATGGCCGATGCCAGGGTGCAGGGCACAGGTGCCGAGGCCTCGCTCCTGCGGGCGCTGCGCGCCCTGGCCGGTCTGCCCCTCGACGCCGTGCTGGTGGTTCGGGGCGGCGGGGCCCGCACCGACCTCGTCACCTTCGACAGCGAGCGGCTGGCCCGGGCCGTAGCCGCTATGGCGATACCGGTCCTCACCGGGGTGGGTCATGAGATCGACACCAGCGTGATCGACGAGGTGGCGCATGTCGCCTGCAAGACACCCACCGCCTGTGCCGGCTTCCTGGTCGAGCGGGTGGCCGAGGCCATGGCTCGGGCCGAAGCGGCCTGGGCGGGGGTGCAGCGCCACGGTCAGGGCCACCTCACCCGGGCGCAGGTCACCCTCGGACGCCAGGCCGGAGCGGTGGCGGTACGGGCGGGCGGCGCCCTGGCCGGTGCCCGGGGCCGTCTCGACGGGCGGGCGGCCCGGACGGCCACCTCGGCCCGATCCCGCTTGGCGACCGGCGAGGCCCGCCTCGACGCTGCTCCCCGGCGGGTGGAGGCAGCTCGCCTCGACGCCCGCCTGGCCCGCATCGATGCCCAGTTGGTGGTCGCCGGCTCCCGGGCGGCACGAGCGGCCCTACACACCGCGGCGGCGTCCTCGGGCGCCCTCGACCTGCTGGCGGCGCGAGTGGACGCCGCCGACCCGGGACGGGCCCTGGCTCGAGGCTGGTCCCTCACCCGTACCGCCGACGGGCGCCTGGTCCGTTGCGCCGACGATCTTTCCGCTGGCGACGCCATCGTCACCACCTTTGCCTCCGGTCAGACCCGAAGCACGGTGACCGACATCTCGACCACCACCCCTGGAGACCCCTCATGACCGAGGCCCTTGAACCCGACTCCCGTGGACCCGACTCCCTCAGCTACGCCCGTGCCGTCGATGAGCTCGAGGCTATCCTCGACGAGCTGGAGGACGACAACCTCGACGTGGACCGTCTGGCCGAACGAGTGGGCCGAGCGGCCACTCTGATCCGCCTCTGCCGAGAGCGCATCGGCCACACCCGCCTGGAGGTCGAACGCATCGTCGCCGACCTGGACGCCGCCGTGCCGACCCCCCCACCCGAAGAAGAAGCCCCCTACAGGGAGGGCTGACGCCTTCCACCACGGCCACAGAGCGAGGCCACCAGCCAGCAGTGGCCGCCGGCCACAGGAAGCCGCCGAAGGCGGCCCCACCCTGGCTGGCTAGGCCTAGGCGAGCGAAGCTCGCCAGGAAGGTGTCAGTGCCCCCGGCGGTGGCTTTGCCGCCGCCGGGGGCACCGCTTCAGCTCGGTCGAGCGCCAGCGAGACCGAAACCTAGGCGGGGTTGCCCACGCCGCCGCTGCAGGCGGCACCGGGCTCGGGGGTCTGGGGCCCCTGGGCGAAGAAGTCGACGAACTGGGCCAGAGCGGGATCGGTCGCCGAGTCGAACTGAAGCTGCTTGCCCCACGCAGATGCCACCACCGGCGCCGGCAGCTCGCCTTCCCAAGGCGAGACCAGCACGTAGCTGCGGGCCGTGCGATCCCGAAGGGCGCCGATCTGGTCCTCGGGCAGATCGGGCCGGTGGGTGATCCACACCGCCCCGTGCTCCAGGGAGTGAACGGCGGACTCCGAGGCGATGGGCTCGGAGTAGAAGCCGCAGTTCTGCCACAAGGGGGGGGGGAGGTGGTCGCCACCCACCGGCGGGGTCTGCTCGTAGGCCACGGGCGCGTCCACGTGCGAGGCGCTGGTCACCTCGAAGGTCTGCACCCCGGCGGGCTCGAGGTCGGGCTCGGGGGGGCCGGAGGAGATTGCCACCAGCCCAACGCCCAAGGCCAGGACGGCGGCGCCGCCGAACCACCACAGTTTGCCTTGGCTGCTCTGGGCCGAGGCCCTTGCCGCCCGGGCCCCTTGGCGACCCCGGGACTTGGCCACCTTGGCCTTCCTCATGCGCCCACCCGGCTCGTCTCCGCTCGTTCTTTGTCGCCTTCTGCACACAGGGTGAGCAGGACGCGACAAAGAACGGAGGGGGGGCTTTCCTGGAGGGGCATGGCGACAGGGTAGAAGATCATCCCCCGAGGGGGACAAGCAGGGCCACGCCGAGCTCAGCCGCCAGCGCCACGACCCGGTCGTGATGGCGGAAGGAGAACCAGGGGCCGCCTGCCAGCGCCTGGGTCAGCTCGGTCCTCGCCCGGTCGGTATCGCCGAGGGCCAGGTACACCTCGGCGGCGTGGTAGCGCAACAGCGGGTCGGCCGTGCCCAGGCGCAGGGCCGACTCCATCGGCGCAACGGCGCCGGTGGCGTCACCGGCGCCGAGGCGGGCCCAGGCCAGGGCGTCGGCGGCGTAGACGTTATCGGGTCGGTCGTTGTGGACGCGGGTGGCCAGCTCCAACGCCCGAGCCGGGTCGTCCCCCTGGTCGGCCTCGAAGACGGCCATCTCCAGGTCGACGATCTGGCCCGCCTCCTCCTGGAGGGCGGCGATGGCACCGACTAGGGCGTAGGTCTCGTCGGCGGCATCGAGGCCCTCGAGGGCCTGGAGGTCGCCCAGCAGGATCACCGCTTCGGGGGCGGGGAATCGCTCCACGACTTGCTCGAGCACGGCGATGGCGCTGTCCACCTCGCCCTGGGCGGCCAGCACCCGGGCGCTGCCGACCTCGGCCAGCACCAGGCCCGGAGCTGCCTCCAGGGCCCGTTCGTAGGAAGCGGCGGCGGCGTCGAGGTTGCCCTGGCGGAACTGCAGCGACCCCACCAGGGCGCCCACGTTGGCCTGGTCGAAGGGAGCTGACCCGGCCGCCTCGGCTCGGGTCATGGCCTCGACGGCGCCGGCCAGGTCGCCGTGGAGTTCTCGTAGGTACGAGGCCCGGGCCAGGGCGGGAAGCCCGGGGCGCAGGTCGAGCATGCGCTGAAGGCTGACCTCGGCCTCGTCGTAGCGGCCGAGCTCGACCTGGGCGTCGACCAGCACGGCCAGGGCGTCGGCGCTGGCAGGGAGAGTTCTCACCACCTGCTGTCCGAGATCGAGGGCCTCGGGGAAGCGGTGAAGGGCCAGGGCCAGGCGTCCCCGACCGAGCAGGGTGGCGGGGTCGCCCGGCGCCAGCTCCTCGGCTCGGGCCAGCGCCCGCTCGGCCAGGGCGTAGAACGAGGGGTCGCCCACCTCGGCGGCCCGGCCGATGTAGGCACCGCCGAGCGTCTGCCAAGCACCGAGATCGTCGGGTTCGGCCGCAACCCGTTGCTCGAGGGAGGCGATGCTCGGCGATTGCCCCTGAGCCAGGGGTGAGGGCGTGGCTCGACGGACTTCGTCGCCGCCAGCGGTGACGAAGCGACCGACGGCCACCCCGGCCACCAAAGCCAGCAGGACGATCGACCACAGGGGCAACGAGGGACGGGAACGGACGGGCTTGGTCCCCTCAGGGACGAGACGGGCGCCGTGCGCCGTGCTGCTGGATTCCACAGGTGCTGCCCCTCTGCCGACGACGTGGGCAAGGATACGGCCATGTCTTCCCATCAACGCGACCAGGGCGCCGACCAGGGTGCCGACCAACATGAGGCGCCCGGTCCGCCGGGACGGCGCTCGCGTCCGGTCGTCGTCGCCCTCGCCGTGGCCTTTGGCCTGGCGCTGGGCATCGGCGCCACCATCGCCCTCACCACCGATGATGAGACGCCGGTGGCCCCGCCCGAGCTGACCGATCCGGTGACCACCGTTCCCACTGATGAGGAAGCGCCACCGGGAGCGTCGGCAACCTCACCCGAAGCCGCGGTCGAGGGCTTCCTAGGGGCCGAGGTGGCCGAGAACCTCGAGGCCTCCTTCGGTTACCTCAGCGCCGACGCCCGGTCCGAGTTCGGCTCCCCGGCCGGCTGGATCGCCAATCATGCCGACCTGGTGCCCCCGGTCGTGGGCTACGAGGTGGAGGAGGTCGACGACGACGAGGTGGTCACCCTGGTCCGCTTCGAACCCGGCCTCGACCAGATCCAGGGGCTGGTGGCCGAGCGGGTCCGAGTCACGTGGGCGACGTCCGAAGATGGCGGATCGTGGGGGGTGGACCTGTTCTCCAGCACCCAGGAGCCGCTGCACCCCTCCGACGACTCGGCCCCAGCGGCGGTTCGGGCGTGGGCCGAAGGCCACCAAGACTGTGGGACGCCGCGTACGTGGGACGGCAACCTCCAGGGGTCGCCGACCCTGGCCGAGCGCCTCTGCGGGCAGGAGGGTCAGGTGGAGGTAGGACCACCGCTGCCGCTCGGCTCCATCGACGCCGGGCCGTTCCTCGCCGCCTTCGGGCCCGAGGTCGGGGAGTGGGCCAGGGTGGTGGCGGTCACCGCTCCGGTGGAGCTACGAGCGGTGGTGGCCCCTATCGGCCAGGAATGGCTGGTGATCGGTGTTCTCCAGGGCTGACGTCAGATGTTCACGAAGCTTCGTCTCAACATGAGCTGAAATCCGTCGCGAATCCCCGTAAACTACCCCCAGTCCTCGATGCCCACTAAAGGAACCTTCATGCGCTTGATGCCCCCGATCTCCCGCCTGAGCGGCCCCCGGCTGGTGCTTGCCGTCGGGCTCAGCGGCGTTCTCGCCCTGGGCCTGTTGGCCTCAGCCGACGGCTCCAGCCACCGGGAGGCGCCGATGATCGCCGAGGACCCGGTGGCCGACAACACCGACCTCTACGCCTACGTGGCCCCCGATGAGCCTGACATGGTGACCCTCATCGCCAACTGGAACGGCTTCCAGGAGCCCGGCGGAGGTCCCAACTACTTCAAGTTCGGCGACGACGTGCTCTACGAGATCAAGATCGACAGCAACGGCGACGCCGTGGAGGACGTCACCTATGGCTTTCGCTTCTCAACCACCACGGTCGACCCCAACTCCTTCCTCTACGCCACCGGCCCCATCACCAGCATCGAGGACGACACCTGGAACCGGCCCCAGCGCTACACCGTGACCCGCAACGGCACCGCGATCGCCTCCAGCCTGCTGACCCCGCCGGCGAACGTCGGGCCCCGCAGCACTCCCGACTACGAGTCCTTGGCGGCCGAGGCCATCCACGGCCTGCCCGGCGGAGGCCAGGTCTTCGCCGGCCAGCGTGACGAAGGTTTCTATGCCGACATCGCCTCCATCTTCGACCTGGGCGGCCTGCGCCCGCTCAACTCGGCCCACGCCATCCCCCTGCCTGACGCCGACGGCATCGACACCTTCGCCGGCTACAACGTGCAGTCCATCGCCTTGCAGGTACCCAAGTCCGACCTGGTGGAGGGCGACGAGCCGGTTATCGGGGTGTGGGCCACGTCGTCTCGCATGGCCACCCGCACGCTCAACGCCGGCGCGGCCTCGAGCTTCTCGGGCGACTGGGTCCAGGTCTCGCGCCTGGGCAACCCGCTGATCAACGAGGTGGTGGTGCCCCTCAAGGCCAAGGACGCCTTCAACAGCCTCGAGCCGGTCCAGGACGCGGACGTGTTCCCCACGCTGTCCGCCCCACCCCTGTCCACCGAGGGTGACATCCCGCTGGTGACCGACCCCATCCTCGCCGAGCTGGTGGAAGCGCTCTACGGCGTGGAGGTCCCACCGGCGCCTCGCGCCGACCTGGTGTCGATCTATCTCACCGGCATCGCCGACGTCAACCAGCCCGAGGGAGTGCGCCCGGCCGAGATGCTGCGGCTCAACACGTCCGTGGCCCCGACCGCCTTCGGCGAGCAGGACCGCCTCGGTCTCCTGGCCGGCCAGGCCGACGGCTTCCCCAATGGCCGGCGGGTGGGCGACGACGTGATCGACATCTCCCTGCGGGCGGTGGCCGGTGGTACGCCGTTCACCCCCGACTTCAACGTCGCTCCCAACAATGCCCTTACCGACGGGGTCAACCGCAACGACCGCTCCTACCTCACCTCGTTCCCCTACCTCGCCACCCCCCACCAGGGCTACGACCTCAACAACCCCGCCCGGGTGACCACGGCCGGGCCGGCCCCGACCACGCCCATGGCCCAGCCCGACACCACCACGCCGCCGACCACTCAGCCGGCCGGGAACCAGCTCCCGGTGACCGGGTGGGGCCCGACCCTTACCTCGTTCCTGGCCGCCGGCGCCATGATCGCCAGCGTGCTGGGCGCCCGGCGCCTGGTGCGCTCCCGGGAGTAATCGCCACGGCGACCTGAGGTTGCCCGACGAACCGCTCACCCCAAGGGCCGACCGGTCATCCGGTCGGCCCTTGGCTTTGGGCAGGGACCATCGGGCTCGTCGCATTCCTGGTGTCCCGTCAGGTCGATGCGAAATAGACACCTGATCAGCCCTGACGGGACGTTAGGGCAGACCTCGGTCGATCACCGTTCCGATCACCGACAAGAGCAGGGTGAGAGGTATGGCGAAGATCACCGGCACGCCCGCCATCGATGCGTCGCTCAGGAAGTAGAACGACCACGCCGCCATGGTGGGAAGGAACAGGCACACGCCGAAGATCACCACCATGGAGCGTGATCGGATGCCGACCACGTAGACGACGGTGGGAAGGAGACAGAGGGCGAGGAAGAGGAGGAAGCCGAGATCGATTCTTCCCCTTACCGACCGTCGCCATCGTGGGTGCAAGGGCGACCCCCTCTATCGCTGCCGCAAGCTCTTGGCCAAGGCCGAGGAGCGCCTGGAGGAAGCCGGCACCGCCAAGCTGCGAGCCTCATTCTCGATGATCAAGAAGGTCAAG
>JBBSLT010000070.1:0-11981 GCA_038233555.1 Acidimicrobiales bacterium | reverse complement strand
CTCTCCGATGGGCGCCTGTCAGGGTTGGCCACCGTCAACCGGATCAAGGACGTAGCCCCCCACGACCGGACGACGACGAGCGTGGGTCAGCTGGCTAGGCCCATTGAGGAAGTGGCTACGGCGGCGCCCGGCGACCGGATGGCCGACGTGCTGGTCCAGCTCCAGCAGGGCGACGACGCCCGACTACTGGTGCTCGAGGGTGTCGAGCTCGTCGGCATCGTCTCGCCTCGGGACGTCATGCGGGTGATCGAGCTGGGTGGTCTGCGCCAACCCCCGTGAGTCGCCACCCGCTGAAGGCAGTTGGCGGTATCGGCTACTGGCTTCCCTCAGCACGGGCGCCTCCGGGTGTGACCGGCCGCCCGGCAAGGGCAGCTTGGAAGCTGGACGTCGCCTGCAGGGCGACGATGGCCGCAGGCAGCAGCTCGATGCCGGCACCGTCCATGGCGACCTTGACCAACTCGATGACCTGGTCCTGGATCCGCCGGAGCTCGATCTGATTGGGGGCGGACCAGAACCACACCTCGAGCTTCACCGTGGATTCGGCCAGCTCCAAGAACAACGCCTCCGGAGGCGGGTCGTCGGCCACTCCGGCCACGCCGCATACCGCATCGAGTGCTACCCGGCGAGCCTCGGACATGTCGGCCTCGTAGGCGATGCCGACCACGATGCTGGTGCGCACCAAAGCGAAGCCAGTCTGGACCTTGATGGCGTTGGTGTAGACCTCCTTGTTCGGGATCAGCACCTTGCGGCCGTCGAAGGTCTTGAGCACCGTTTCCCGGATGTTGATCTCCTGGACCGTGCCGATGTGGTCGATGACCTCGATCTGGTCTCCTCCGACGAACGGCTGGCGAAACAACAAGAGGATCCCCGACAACAGATTCGAAAGGATGTCCTGGAAGGCAAATCCCACCGCCACGGTCAGCAGGCCTGCGCCAGCCAAGACGTCGACGGGCTGGACCGAGGGGAAGACGATGGTGACGGCGGCCAGGGCACCAGCGAGGGTGATGGCGGCCGAGGAGAGCTGGGAGAAGACCCGGGCGAAGCTCGGCGTGCGGTTCTTGCTCAACCTCCACCGCACGACCCGCCTGACCACCCGTCCGATGACTTCCAAGGCGACGAGGACGCCAAGAGCGATGCCGATACGGGGTAGGGCCTCCACGAGGGTCGTCCATGCGCCGGTCACCGACTCCGCCACCTCTTGGGCTTCGTCGACCTCGTTCAGTGCGGCAGCGAGGAGATCGGTCTTCATGGCATCGCCCTTACCCAGCGCCGGCCTTTCCTCGCGCCAGTGCCATCGGAGGCGACGGCGTTGATGTTGTCCTCGTGCACACTCCCCTCGTCGTCGACGAAGAAGTTCTCCCCGGTGGAGATCTCGTGACCGAGGAACTCCTCGGCCCGGTTGATGAACGAGTCATCTGTGCCCGGGTGAACAGCCAGCCCGGGGCCGTAGCAGTCGTTCGAGAGCGACCCGGGACCACCGATCTCGGCGTCGGCCAGCAGCTGGATGGCCTCGAAGTGCGCTCTCCCTCGACCAGCTCGCCGCACAGAGCCGGGATGGTGGCCTCCAGGGGAAGGTCCGGATTGATGGAGCTACGGGGCTCCCCGTCGTAGGCGGCGTCGTCGCCGAAAAGTTCGGAGATGCCGTGTACGACCACCACCGTTCACTCCACCGGACCGCCCTCGCCGGGGACGATCTCGGTGTCCCGCTCCCCCACCTCCGATTCGCTCGGACGCAGGTCTTCGCCGCCGTCGTCCGAGCACCCGGCCACGGAGAGAACGGCGACGAACACTGAGGTGCGCCATTCCCACGTCCGCCGGCGCCCTCCAGGACGGCTCACGACTGCACGTCCAGTCCACACTCCTGGCTGAGGAACTGTTCGATCTCGTCCAGAGCCTGCTGCACCTCGGCCTCGCTGGAGGATTCGGTGACGGTCTCGAATTGGCCGCTCAACTCGTCGGGCGCCTGCAAGGACAGATCTCGCAAAGCGCCGATGATGGTGGGTGATACCTCACCTTGGGGAGCACGGAATGCACCGATTTCCTCGCCGGCAGCCTCGCAGAACGCCTCGGTGCCACCTCCCGCACCTCCGCCGCACGAGGCCAGTACTAGTACGGCGATCGCCGTGAGGAGTGACTTGGTCGGTGCCAAGGGCATCGGTGGCTCTTTCCTGTCGGCTGGGTCATGGTCTTGCGAGGTATACCTCCCCAAGACGGCAACCCAAACTCAGCAGTCTTGTCCGACGACCACGTCGCTGGTCTGGTCCAAGACGCCAACGACGGACGACTGGTCTGTCGGCCTAGGGGCGGGCCCGGTCAGTCCAGTGGCTCTGGGAAGTCGACCGGGGTGACGTCGTCGGCCACGATCAGCAGCCCGCCGTCGTGGGCATCGGCGAGATCGACATCCCACTGCTCCTCCAGCTCGACGACCGTGGTGTCTCGAATCAGCCCTCGCACTCGCACCCTCTCGTCGGCCCGCAGGTCTAGCGGCACGCGACTCACCACCAGGGTGTCGAACAGCTCGAAGGCGCGAGGCGAAATAACTTCGGTGACCACCGCAGTCCCCTCGAACGGCTCGTTTACGACCAGCCCTTCGAAGTCCTCCTCCTCGGCCTCCTCCACGATGGTCTCTGCGTCGCCCTCGGCACTTTCGACCTCGCCCCCACCCTCACAGGAACTCATCATCACTGCGATGGTTACGGCGCACGCGAGGCGCCGCCACCGGCCCGACCACAGGCAAAACCCCCACGACATGGATGACTCCTTCTTCCGAACAACCACTTCTACGAACAGCGGATCAGCCACGAGATGCCCTCGCCGTCGTGCCGGCAAACCAGCAAGCGGTATCACCTGGCGACCTAGGACGACGGATCGTCCACCGCTCAGCCCGTCGGTAGAGAACCGTTACTGGACGTTAGGCGTGGAGTGACCAGCCGTGGGGTACGTGGATCCATCAAGGTCGTGGGCAGCATGCCGAACGGGCAGGGCATCCCGGCCGCCAGAACAGACGAGAGAGGGAGGCACATCGATCATGTTGTACGCCGCTGTGGTGTTGGCCCAGGCCGACAACGGACTGAGCACGGGGCTGCTGCTAGCCGGCATCGTTGCCGTCATCGCCGGCGCCTTGATCCTCGCCGTGCCCCGAATCCTCAACTACGTCGTGGCACTCTACCTGGTGATATCAGGGGTACTGCTCATCATCGAAGCGCTCTAGGTCGGCCGAGACGGTAAGAGAAAGGATGCCCTCGATCTTTCGTCTCTGGCCTGGCCTGGTGGCGGTGCTGTTGTTGGTCACCGGCTGCGATAGCTCCGACAGCGCCTCTGAGCCACCGGTACCCGAGGGAGCCAGCACGCCGGTGGCCTCGGACGGTGACGTGGGAAGCACCTTCGCCGTCATCCCGGAGGTGGCGGCACAGTTGGCCCCCTCCGTGGTTGCGGTGTTGACGCCCACCGGAGAGGGCAGCGGGGTCGTGTGGCGCCAGGACGGCATCATCGTGACCAACGCCCACGTCATCGCCAGCCACGAAGAGGTCGTCGTGGCCTTTGCCGACGGCAAGCGCAGTCCCGCTCGGGTCGTCGCCGTGGACCGGGTGGTCGACCTGGCGTTGCTCGACGCCGAACGCGACGACCTGCCGGCGGCGACCTTCGCCGACTCCCTGCCCGTGGTCGGCGAGCTGGCCATCGCCGTGGGCAACCCACTGGGCTTCGAGAACACGGTGACCGCCGGGGTGATCTCTGGGCTGCAGCGGGCCATCCCGGGCTCGGCGAGCCAGACCCAGTCCCTCGTCGACCTCATCCAGACCGACGCCGCCATATCGCCGGGCAACTCCGGTGGAGCGCTCGTGAACGGCAGGGGTGAGGTGGTCGGCATCAACGTCGCCTATATCCCGCCGCAGGCCCGGGCGGTGTCGATCGGCTTCGCCATCCCTGCTCCTACCGTCGTCGACGTGGTCCCCCAACTGATCGAGGACGGTGTTGCGACCCACCCCTTCATCGGCATCCAGCCGGCGGCGGTCACCGCCCCCATCGCCGAACGCCTCGGGCTGGAGCGGCGGGAGGGTGTCCTCGTGCTCGACGTGACCCCTGGAGGCCCGGCCGAGGAGGCGGGCGTGGAGCCCGGTGACGTCATTGTCGGCCTAGCCGATGATGGTGTCGCCACCGTCGAACAGTTCCTGGCCCAGCTGCGCAATCTGGAGACAGACCAGCGGGTTCCCCTGACCGTCGTGCGAGACGGTGTGGAGCAGGTCCTGCAGATCGAGATCGGGGAACGCCCGGCACCGTGACACGAGGGTTACGGGTGGGGCCACCCGAGGCGTTGCCGGAGTTGCCCACGTGCCACCCTCGATGGGTCGTTACTTCGATAGCCTAAGTGTTGGTGGAAACCGACGAGCAGGCAGTACCGCGCCCTGCAGCAACCGTCCGGGCCGCACGGGCCGCCGCCCGCCTGGCCCGTCAGGTGGAGCGGGCGCTCGACGGCGCCGGCCTCTCGTTGCCGCAGTACCGCCTTCTCGCCCTCCTCGCCGACTCGCCGGAGTTGGCGTCGTCGCTGGCCGGCCTGCTGGCGGTGCGGCCACCGAGCGTGACCGCCCTGGTCGACGGGCTGGTCCGCCTCGGCCTGGTCGAGCGCCAGGTCGCCGACCACGACCGGCGCTGCATCTCCCACCGGCTGACCGACGACGGCCGCACCGCGCTGACCACCGCCGACCACGCCGTGGCCGAGCGCCTGACCACCCTGACCGGCCACCTCGACGACGACGACGCCGGCGCGGCCCTCGACGGGCTGGAGCGATGGGCCGACGCCCTCGACGCCGCCCGTCGCCAGGCCGCCGGCGCCCACGCCGGCGCTACACCCGCCGTCGTCACCAAGGGGGCGGCGTGCGCCCCACGGTGACCCCCATCGATCCCGACCGCACCCTCGGCTGGATCCGGCGCCTCCTACCTCTGCTCCGGGCCCGACAGGGTCGCTTCGCCGTGGCCCTGGTCGCCTCCGCCGGCGCTGTGCTGGCGCAACTCGCCATCCCCGTGGTCATCCGTGACGCCATCGAGCTGGCCCTGCCGAGCGCCACCGACCCCGACCCCAGCGCTGCCCTCGGCCCCTTCGTGTGGGCCCTGCTCGGCCTCGGCGTGCTGCGGGCAGGACTGGCCTTCGTCTCCCGTGACGGTCTGGCCCGCATCGCCTTCGGTCTGGAGTACAACCTGCGGGCCCTGCTCTACGAGCACCTCACCCGGCTGTCCTTCTCCTTCTACGATCGGGTGCAGACCGGCCAACTCATCTCCCGGGCCAACTCCGACGTCCGCTCGGTGCAGATGTACCTGGCCTACGCCCCGTCCATGTTGGTGACCGCCCTCAGCTTCGCCGTGGCCCTGGTGCTCATGGCATCGGTCCACGTGGGCCTGACCCTGGTGGCGGTGGCTGCCCTCCCCGGGGTGGTGGTGCTCGGGGTGCGGATGCGCCGCGACCTCTATCCGCTGAGCTGGGTCGTCCAGGCCCGCCTCGCTGATGTGGCCATGGTGGTCGACGAGAACGTCACTGGCACTCGGGTGGTCAAGTCCTTCGCCGGCGAGCGCCGTCAGGTCGCCGTGCTCGACCGGGCCGCTCGACGGCTGCGCTGGGCCAGCGTCCGCCAGTTCGACGTCCGGGCCCGCTACGGCCCGCTGATGGAGAACCTGCCCCGAGTGGGGCTGGCCGCGGTGCTGCTCTACGGCGGCTGGCTGGCCATCGAGGGTCGGGTGAGCATCGGCGACCTTGTCCTGTTCAACATCTACGTGGTCATGCTCCAGGCGCCCTTTCGCAGCCTGGGCTTCCTGCTCATGCTCAGCCAGCGGGCCGCGGCATCGGCCCAGCGCATCTACGAGGTGCTCGACACCGAGCCCGAGATCGTGGACGCTCCCGGTGCCCTCGACCTGGTCGATCCGAGGGGCGAGGTCGAGCTGGCCGACGTCGCCTTCGCCTACCGCGACACCGGCGAACCCGTCCTCCGCGGCCTCTCGCTGCACCTCGACCCGGGGGAGACGGTGGCCCTGGTCGGGCGCACCGGCGCCGGCAAGTCGAGCGTGGCCCGACTCCTCACCCGCTTCTACGACGTGGACGGCGGCGCCGTGCGCCTCGACGGCCACGACGTGCGCGACCTGACGCTGGCCAGCGTGCGCTCGACGGTGGGCGTGGTGATCGACGAGCCGTTCCTCTTCTCCGACACCTTGATGGCCAACATCGCCTACGGCCGCCCCGACGCCAGCCCCGAGGACGTGGCGCGGGCCGCCACCGCCGCCGGCGCCGACGACTTCATCGCCGCCCTGCCCGAGGGCTACGACACCGTGGTGGGCGAGCGGGGCTACACCCTCTCGGGGGGCCAGCGCCAGCGGGTGGCCATCGCCCGCACGCTCTTGGTCGACCCCGCCGTGCTCGTCCTCGACGACGCCACCAGCGCGGTGGACGCCCAGCGCGAGGAGGAGATCCACGCCGCCCTGAAGCTCCTGATGGAGGGCCGGACCACCCTGGTGATCGCCCAACGCCTCTCCACCATCGCCCTGGCCGACCGGGTCGTGCTCCTCGAGGGCGGTCGGATCGTGGCCGACGGCACCCATGCCCACCTGCTCGCCACCGAGCCCCGCTACCGCGAGGTCCTAGCCTCGGCGGCGGCCTCGGATCCGGGACTGGACGGACCCCCCGGCGACCTCCACCCCGTCGTCTCGGGAGCACAGCACCGATGATGGTCGGGGGCGGCCACCACGGTCACGGGCACGGTCATGCCCCGCGGGGGAACGACAGCGGGCTGCCCTTCGCCGGCGTCCCCACCGAGCTGCGCCGGCGCTACGACCAGCTGGAGGCCGAGGAACCGGCCATCGCCCTCGATCAGGACCGGGTCGCCTTCTCGCCCCGGGTGCCACCAGCCGAGCGCCGGCCCTTCACCCTGCGCAGCTTCCTCGTCCCCCACTGGCGGCCGTTGCTCGGCGCTCTGGCCCTGGTCGTGGTCGAGACCGGCGCCAGCTTGGTGGGCCCTGTCCTCACCCAGATCGGCATCGACGACGGCATCGCCGACGGTGACGTGGGCGTCCTCGTCGCCGTCGGCGTCGCCTACCTGGCCGCCATCGTCCTCAGCGTGGCCACCGGCGCCGTGCGCATCGCCTGGACCGGCCGGGTGGGCGAGCGCCTCATGCTCGCGCTGCGGGTGCGGGTCTTCTCCCACCTCCAGCGGCTGTCGGTGGGGTGGTACACCGAGGAGAAGGCGGGCCGGGTCCTGACCCGCATGACCAGCGACATCGATGCCCTGTCGGCGCTGTTCCACGACGGCCTGGTCAACATGGCCGTTCAGGCCCTCTCGGTAGTGGTCGTCTCCGCCATCCTGTTCAGCTACGACGTCACCCTCGCCCTGGTGACCCTGGTCGTGGTGGTGCCGGCCATGGTCGTGGCCACCCTGCGCTTCCGGACCACCTCCGACCAGGGCTACGGGGCGGTGCGGCGGCGCATCGCCGATGTGTTGGCCGACCTGCAGGAGAGCCTGGCCGGCATCCGCCTGGTGAGCGCCCATAACCGGGCGGCCCACAACGTGGAGCGTCACCGGGCGGTTTTGGGGCGCTACCTCGACGCCAACGTCTACACCGGGCGCATCGGCGCCCTCTACGGGCCGGGCAGCGAGCTGGTGGCGCTGGTGGGCCAGGCCGTCCTCTTGGTGGTCGGCGGCCGGCGGGTGCTGCAAGGTGAGCTCAGCGTGGGCGAGCTGACCGCCTTCATCCTGTTCGTCGCCACCTTCTTCGCCCCCATCCAGCAGCTCGTCCACCTCTACACCACCTACCAGGCAGGCCAGGCGGCGGCGGCCAAGCTCCGCGACCTGCTGGCCACGCCCCCCGGCGTCCCCGAGGCGCCCGACGCCGTGGAGCTGGCACCCATCGAGGGCGAGGTCCGTCTAGAGGGGGTCAGCTTCGCCTACGGCGACGGCGCCGAGGTGCTCCACGACGTCGACCTCGTCATCCGCCCCGGTGAGACCCTCGCCCTGGTGGGCCCGACCGGTTCGGGCAAGTCGACCATCGCCAAGCTGGTGACCCGCTTCTATGACCCCATCGCCGGCCGGGTGTTGGTCGACGGGATGGACGTTCGGCACGTGACCCTCGACTCGTTGCGCCGCCAGCTCGGGATCGTGCCCCAAGAGCCGTTCCTCTTCGCCGGCACGGTGCGCGACAACATCGCCTTCGCCCGACCCGACGCCACCGACGAGGAGCTGGCCGAGGCGTGCCGGGCCCTCGGCATCGACGAGCTGGTCGAGCGCCTACCCCAGGGCCTCGACACCCCGGTGCACGAGCGGGGCTCGTCACTGTCGTCAGGCCAACGCCAGCTCCTGGCCCTGGCCCGGGCGTTCGTGGCCCGCCCGCGGGTGCTGGTGCTCGACGAGGCCACCTCCAGCCTCGACCTGCGCTCCGAGGCCACCGTGGAGCAGGCCCTCGACGCCCTGCTCGAAGGGCGCACCGCCATCCTGATCGCCCACCGCCTGGCCACCGCCCTGCGTGCCGACCGCATCGCCATGGTGGCCGACGGCCGGGTGGTCGAGGTCGGCACCCACGACGAGCTAGTGGCCGCCGGCGGCCCCTACGCCGCCCTTTACGCCACCTGGTCCCGCTCCGCCCAACCGGCCGCCGCCACCAGCTAGCGCCCCCCAGCCCCAGCCCCAGCCGCCGAGCACTGGCCGCCGGCCACAGCCGCCGCCGAAGGCGGCCCTGTCCTGGCTGGCGGCAGCGGGCGCAGCCCGCCAAAAGGTGTTCAGGCGGAGGTCGGCGGGCTTCGGCGGATCACCGCCGATAATCCGGCGGAGTGCCCGTCGATCGGAGCACGACCAAGTTCGCCGAGCAACCTCCGGTTGCGACGGCGAGGGCGTCAGTCCGGTTCGACGGTGAGAGCAAGGAGACGAGGCCGACAACGGGCCACCTCGTCGTGGAGCTTGCGCTCCAGCACCGGTCCGAACATTCCCCCGCCGTAGTGCAGGTGCATGGTGAGGCGGCTCGCCTTGGTGCCGACCGCCGCCACCGTCGCCTGGAGGATCCACAGCGAGTGGTCGAGGCCGTCGTGCTCCAGGCGCTCGAAGCGCGCCAGGAAGGGAGTCTCGTGGACGGTGCGGACCATGCGCAGGCGCTTCGACCGGGCCAGCGGCCCGATCCGGGCTCGGAGATCGACCAGCCACGCCGGGCCAGGGTCTGCGTCCACCGCCGGGGCCGGCTCGGCCCGAGCCACCAGGTCGAGCCAGCGGGGGTAGCGCTCCAAGTCGTCCACCCAAGCGAAGAGCGCTTCAGGGGAGCACGGTGCCTCGAAGTCGATGTTCACGTCCACCGCCTCTTCCTAGCGCACCGCCACGCCGGCTGCCCTGACCGCTAACGTCGCCGTGGTGCAAGCGGGCCGTGGCGGGATGCCCCGATGAACCTCGTCGCCCCCGACGAGCACCAGCTTCTCGTCTTTTGGACCCAGCTCCTCGTCCTCTTGGTGGTGGCCCGCCTCCTGGGCCAGGGCATGCGCCGGATCGGCCAGCCCGCCGTGGTGGGCCAGCTCGGGGCCGGCTTGCTCCTCGGCCCGTCCTTTCTGGGCCGGGTCGCTCCTGGCGCCCTCGAGTGGCTCGTTCCCGACGACCCGCTGCAGTCGGGGATGCTCTTCGCCTTGTCCTGGATCGGGATCCTCCTGCTGCTCATCGAGACCGGCTTCGAGACCGACCTGGCACTCATCCGCCGGCTCGGCAAGGCCACCGCCCTGGTGTCGACCGGAAGCATCATCGTGCCCCTGATCGCCGGGCTGTTCGTCGGTGCCGCCCTTCCCGGTGCGTTCCGGGGATCGCTCGGTGATCCCACCGTCTTCGCGCTGTTCATCGGGGCGGCGTTGAGCATCTCGTCGCTGGCCGTGGCCGGTCAGGTGCTCTCCGAGCTCGGACTGATGAGGCGGAACTTCGGCCAGGTCACCCTGGCCGCGGGCATGGCCAACGACGTCGTCGGCTGGATCATGCTCGGGGTGGTCGCCGCCCTGGCCGCCGCCGGCGAGATCGCCGTCGGCCCGCTCGCCGTCACCGTGGTCGGCATCGCCGTCCTCTACGGAGGAGGGCTCACGCTGGGACAGCGAGTCGTCGACCGCGTGCTGCGCGAGGTGAGGCGTCGAGACACCAGCGTCACCGGCTACATCACCGTCTTGATCGTCATCGCCCTGGTCTTTGGGGTGGCGACCCAGGCCATCGGGGCCGAGGCCGTGCTGGGCGCCTTCGTAGCCGGCATGATCGTCGGTCGCTCGAAGTTCCAGCAAGCGGAAGGACGAGAGACCCTCGAACGGGTCACGGCCGGGTTGTTCGCCCCCATCTTCTTCGCCACCGCCGGCCTCCGGGTCGACCTCGGCCTGCTCGCGGACCAGACGGTGCTCCTCTGGGCCGTCGTGGTGATCGGGGTCGCCAGCACCACCAAGTTCGTCGGGGCCTTCCTCGGGGCCCGCCTCGCCGGCCTTCCCCGGCGCGAGGGTGTGCTGCTCGGCATCGGGCTCAACCCGAGAGGGACGCTCGAGATCGTGATCGCCACGGTCGGACTCTCCCTCGACGTGTTCAACCAGGCCACGTACACCGTCATCCTGCTCATGGCCATCCTCAACTCGATGGCCGCCCCCCCGCTGCTGCGGGCCGTGGCCCGCACCTGGCAGGGCACCGACGAGGAGCAACGGCGCCTGCAGCGGGAGGAATCAGTGAGCCACAACGTGATGGTTCGCTCCCACCGGCTCCTGCTCCCCAGCCAGGGCGGGAGCAACTCGATCGTCGCCGCCCAGCTCCTGCACTTCGCCTGGCTGGAGGACGTGGAAGCCACCGTGTTGTCGGTTGGACCCGATGCCGACGAGGCCGGGGTGCAGGCAGTGGTGAACATCTTCGACGACCGGCCGGTGTCCCTCATCCGGGTGACCTCCGACGATGCCTCCGATGCCATCTTGGGCGAAGCCCGCCTGGGCTACGGCGCCATCGGGATGGGAGCACCCGAGGCCAGCCAGGGACCGTGGATCCTCTCGCCCGTCGTGGATGAGCTGTTGAATCAGACCTCAATCCCACTGGTGATCGTCCGGCGGGCCCGCAATCTCGACCGGCCGCTGCCCGGCGCCTTCGCCCGAGCCCTTGTGCCGGTCTCGGCTGCGCCCTGGTCGAGGGCGGCCCAGGAGATCGCCTTCAACCTCAGCGCCAGCATCGGCACCGAGGTGGTCCTCACCCACGTGGTGACACCGTCGACGAAAGCGACGGGCGACGCTCGCGAGCGGCGCTCCGGGGGTGCCACCGAGACAGCCGACCCCCGGGCCGACGTGTCGGCCAAGCTGACCGACCGGGCCGAGGCCTTCGCCGAGGAGCTGGGGGCGCGGGCTCGGACCATCGGCCGATTGGGAGCGTCGCCCGCTGATGAGATCATCGCCGCCGCCATCGACGAAGAGGCCGACCTGGTGGTGCTCGGGGCCAACCTCCGCCGGATCGAAGGCCGACCCTTCCTCAGCAGCCTGGTGGAGCAGGTGCTGGAGGAATGTGATGCCACCGTCGTGGTCGTGGCCACCCCGTCGGGACCCCACGGCTGACGCTCTTCGCCATCGCAACCGGAGGTTGCTCGGCGAGCTTGGTTGAGCCCCGGCGTGGTCTACGGGCCCGATGTGCGTTGTTGGAGGTAGCGGGCTATTCGCCAGGTCCAGAGGCCTGCGCGACCTGCGCGTTGGCGTCGTTCTTCGGCGTCGAGGATGTAGAGAGCTCGAACGGCTTCCATGTAGGACCACACCAGGGGGGCGTTGCCGAGGGCCTGAAGGCTCTCGGGGTCGATCTCCTCGGACATGAGGCGGGGCGCGGCTCGGTCGAGGGCGGCCAGGCGTTAGCTGGCCTCCTCCACCCGGCCCAGCTTGGCCAGGGCGGAGATCGCCCACCACGACGTGGGCAAGAAGGCTCCCTCCTTCCCCTCGAAGCCGTCGTCACCGCCGGGCTCGTAGCGGTAGAGAAAGGGCCAGGCATCAAGGT
>JBBSLT010000069.1:0-12058 GCA_038233555.1 Acidimicrobiales bacterium | reverse complement strand
CGAGTTCGTTCCGCCCCGGCGGAGGCGGAGAGCCGGAGGCGCGGTAGCCATCGGCAGTGCTCGTCGTCGAACCGGCGGGTCCAGCGAACGGATGCGGAGCCGGCCTGTCGAAAGTTAGCCAACCCCGAGAGCGCGATGTTCTGTGTCACTCGATCTTCCCGAGACCGAGATATCGAAACGATTTCGTAACGATGTGTTCCAGCCTTCTACGGCGCTCCCGGGGGCCCCGGATGACGAAACCGAGGGCGGCTCTATCGACCTCGGGTGAAGACTTCGACCGCCTGGGACAGCGGGACGAGCTCACGCCGGTACCGCTGGTGGGTGCGCTCGACCGCGGCCGCGGCCTCCTGGCGGGTCTTGACCAGCTCCGCCTTCAAGCGAGCCACCTCACCCTCTAGTTGAAGGACACGCTTCACCCCGGCCAGATTCAGGCCCCCGGCGGTGAGCTCTTGGATCCGCCGCAGGCGGTCGAGGTCGTGCTCGCTGTAGCGACGGCTGTTGCCCACCGTGCGGGCCGGGTCGAGCAGTCCCTTGCGCTCGTAGATGCGCAGCGTCTGGGGATGGACGCCAGCCAGCTCGGCAGCCACCGAGATGACGAACACGGCCCGGTAGCGGTCGGGAGAGGTCATGGTTAAGAGGCCTCCAGATGGGCGCGCGGCGACTCGCGGCTGGCGGCAGCCAGATCCTCGACCGCCTTTCGCTCAGCATCAGAGAGCGTGACGGGAACTGCCACTTCCACGGTGACGAGCAGGTCGCCAGCCTTGGCCCCTGACGGTGACGGCACGCCGTTGCTCTTGACCCTCAGCGTTCGCCCCGAGCGCGTCCCCTGAGGTAGGCGCAGCGTGACCGGGCCTCCGTTGAGGGTGGGCACGGTGATGTCCGCTCCCAGCGCAGCCTCGGGGAAGGTGACAGGCACGGTGAGGGTGAGATCGGTGCCCCGGCGCCCGAAGAGCGGATGGGGTGCAGCCCGAACCACGACGTAGAGATCGCCGGCGGGGCCACCGTTGCGGCCGGCGCCGCCCCGGCCCTTCACCCGGATGCGTTGGCCGTCCTCCACCCCCGAAGGAATACGGACCTTTACCTCACGTTGACGAAGCTGGGTTCCGGTGCCGCCACAGGTGGGGCACGGCTCTTCCACCGAGACACCTCGGCCCCCACAGCGGTCACAGGGGGTCGAGAAGCTGAACATGCCCTGGTTGTCGTCGAGCACTCCCCGGCCTCCACACTTGGGACAGGTCACCGGCGAGGTTCCCGGCCGGGCCCTCGAGCCCCCGCAGGTGGTGCAGGCGGCCTCGCTGGTCAGGTTGACAATGGTGGTGACACCGTTGACGGCGTCGGCGAAGGACAGGTGAAGCTCGGTCTCGAGGTCGGCCCCCCGCTGGGGTCCTGGCCCCCGGCTGGGGTTCGGACGAGCCCGGGCGCCAGCCTGACCGCGCCCGAACAAGCCGCCAAAGAGATCGCCGAGGTCGCCGAGATCCTCGACCCGGAATGAGCCTCCGCCTCCGCCGCCTCCCCGGCCGCCGGTAGCGCCGAAACCGGCGCCTACGGGACCAAGCTTGCGGACCTCGTCGTATTCCTTGCGTTTGGCCGGGTCACCCACCACGTCGTAAGCGGCGGAGACGTCTTTGAAGCGGTCCTCCCGACCGGCGTTGCGGTCGGGATGGGTGTCACGAGCCAGCTTGCGGTAGGCGCGCGTGATCTCTTTTTGGGTCGCGCTCTTGCCCACTCCGAGCACCTTGTAGTAGTCCTTCTCGAACCACTCCCGCTGCGGCGCCATCTACCCCTCCTTCCTAGCCTCTCGTTCTCGCCCGCCTGTTCTCTAGCCGCGCACCCGCACCATGGCCGGCCGCAGCAGCCGGCCGTTCCACCGATAGCCGGCCCGGAGGGTCTCCGCCACGCTGGCCTCGCCGCCGTCACCCGGCTCGTGGGCCACGGCGTCGTGCTCGTTGGGATCGAAGGCATCGTCGACCGGGTCGACGCGCAGCAAGCCTTCCTTCTCCAGCACCCCGAGGAGCTGCGAGCGCACCGGCACCAGCGACTCGTCCCCGTGGCCAACCCCGTTGTCGAGGGCGTCCAGCACCGGGAGCAACGCCTTGACCAGGCCGGCGGCGGCCTGCTCGGTGAGCTCGAGCTGGCGCTTGGCCGCTTGCTTGCGGAAGTTTTCGAAGTCGGCCTGCTTGGCCCGCGCCAACTCCAGGTACTCGTCACGCTGGAGGATGACCGCCTCCAGCTCCTCGACGAGATCCTCCACCGACGGCTCAAACCCGTCATCGGAACCTCCCGAAGCCTCACCTGCGGGCTCGTCAGGCGCCTCGGGGTCGATGACGACCTCGGGATGCTCATCCTGCTCTACAGGTTCATGCCGTGGCGGACGCTGAGGGGTCTGCTCCGGTGCGGGCTTCGGACCCCCTCGCGGTGGAGCCCCGAAGCCAGCCGGATCGTGGGGACGGCCGATGGGGGTCATGCGGGGCGGCCCTCGTCGTCGACGATCTCGGCGTCGACCACGTCGTCGTCGCTGGGCGCCTTGATATCGGAGTAGGACTCGGCCGTCGTCTGCTCGTAAAGCTTCTGGGAGAAGGCCTGGCTGGCGGCCATCAGGGTCTCGCTGTCGGAGCGGATCCGGTCGAGGTCGTCGCCCGCCACTGCGTCCTTGAGCTCCTTGAGAGCGGACTCCACGGTGTCGCGCTCGGGCCCTGGAACCTTGTCGCCGTGCTCCCGAATGATCTTCTCGGTCTGGTACACCAGGCTGTCGGCGGTGTTGCGGGCTTCGGCCTCCTCCTTGCGGCGACGGTCGTCCTCAGCGTGGGACTCGGCGTCGCGGACCATCTGGTCGATCACGTTCTTGTCGAGCGACGACTGGCCGGTGATGGTCATCGACTGCTCCTTGGACGTGGCCCGGTCCTTGGCTGAGACATGGACGATCCCGTTGGCATCGATGTCGAAGGTGACCTCGATCTGGGGGATACCGCGAGGGGCCGGGGGCAGGTCGACGAGCTGGAACTTGCCGAGCGTCTTGTTGTACATCGACATCTCCCGCTCGCCCTGGAGCACGTGGATCTCCACCGACGGCTGCATGTCCTCGGCGGTGGTGAACACCTCGGTACGGCGGGTGGGGATGGTGGTGTTGCGTTCGATGAGCTTGGTCATGACCCCGCCCTTGGTCTCGATGCCGAGCGACAGCGGAGTGACGTCGAGCAACAGGACGTCTTTGACCTCGCCCTTGAGCACGCCGGCCTGCACGGCGGCGCCGATGGCCACCACCTCGTCGGGGTTGACGCCCTTGTGGGGCTCGTTGCCGGAGATGCTCTGGACCAGGTCGACCACCGCCGGCATGCGGGTGGAGCCGCCGACGAGGATGACGTGGTCGAGGTCGCCCTTGGCCAGGCCGGCGTCTTTGATGGCCTGGTTGAACGGGCCCTTGCACCGCTCCAGCAGATCGGCGGTCAGCTCCTGGAACTTGGCCCGGGTGAGCTGCTCGTCGAGGTGCTTGGGGCCCTCGGCGGTGGCGGTGATGAAGGGAAGGTTGATCTGGGTCGACTGGGTGGACGACAGCTCGATCTTGGCCTTCTCGGCCGCCTCCTTGAGACGTTGCGCAGCCATCTTGTCCTTGGCCAGGTCGACGCCCTCCTTGGACTTGAACTGGGCCACGAGCCAGTCGATGACCCGCTGGTCCCAGTCGTCGCCCCCGAGGTTGGTATCGCCGTGGGTGGACTTGACCTCGAAGACGCCGTCGCCGATCTCCAGCACCGAGACGTCGAAGGTGCCGCCACCGAGGTCGAACACGAGGATCGTCTGGTCGGCGCCTTCCTTGTCGAGCCCGTAGGCCAGGGCCGCAGCGGTGGGCTCGTTGATGATGCGCAGCACCTCGAGGCCGGCGATCTGGCCCGCCTCCTTGGTGGCGGTGCGCTCGGCGTCGTTGAAGTAGGCGGGGACAGTGACCACCGCCTGGTTCACGCTGTCGCCCAGGTAGGCCTCGGCGTCGCGCTTGAGCTTCTGGAGGATGCGGGCGGAGATCTCCTGGGCCGTGTAGCGCTTGCCATCGATGTCGCTGGTCCGCCAGCCCGTGCCCATCTGGCGCTTGACCGAGCGGATGGTGCGGTCGGGGTTGGTGATGGCCTGACGTTTGGCCACCTCGCCCACCAGCACCTCCCCACCCTTGACCGCGAAGGCGACGACCGAGGGCGTCGTTCGTCCGCCCTCGGCGTTGGGGATGACCGTCGGCTCCCCCCCCTCGAGAACGCTGACGACGGAGTTGGTGGTGCCGAGATCGATACCGACGGCTCTGGGCATGGTGATCCCTCCTTGGGAGCTGGAACCGGAGACCTGTTGACACCAGGATAGCGACCGCTCGGCGTACTACCACCAAACTTGAGTGCCTCTTACTAATGAAACCTGCGGCAGCAAGAAGTGGCCTACGGTAGCCACCATGTCGACGCTCGTCCTCCTTCGCCACGGCCAAAGCACATGGAACGCAGAGAACCGCTTCACCGGGTGGCACGATGTGCCCCTCACCGAACTCGGCCGGGACGAAGCCCGGCGTGCCGGGCAGTTGCTAGCCGAAGGTGGGGTGGGGACCGACATCGTGCACACCTCCCTGCAGCAGCGGGCCATCACCACCGCCAACCTGGCGCTGGAAGCGGCCGGGCTCTTGTGGGTGCCCCAGCACCGGCACTGGCGGCTCAACGAGCGCCACTACGGCGACCTCCAAGGTCGGAACAAGGCCGAGACGGCAGAACGCTACGGGGCCGATCAGGTGCACACGTGGCGTCGCAGCTACGACGTGGCGCCGCCCCCCGTCACCGAGGACGACTCCCGCCATCCGATCCACGACGCCCGCTACGCCAAGCTGGCGCCCGACCTCCTTCCCGGCGGCGAGTGCCTGGCCGACGTGGTCGCCCGCATGCTGCCCTACTGGCACGACGTCATCGCCGCCGACCTGGTGGCGGGGCGCACGCCGTTGGTGGCGGCGCATGGCAACAGCCTGCGGGCCCTGGTCAAGCACCTGCGCCGGATCCCCGACGACGAGATCTCCACCCTGGAGATCCCCACCGGCGTCCCCCTCGTCTTCGAGCTCGACGACCGCCTGCAGCCGACGAGCTTCGGCTACCTGGGCGAGCCCGCCGACGTCGAGGCGCCAGCACCTACCGAGGACGAGCCCGACGACCCCGCCGAGTAATCGCCATCGCAACCAGAGGTTGCTCGGCGGGCAACTACTGGTGGGGCTTGCCTCCGAGTTCGTCTATGGCGGTGTGGTCACTCATCTCGGTGCCCGCCCGGTAGGAGGCCCGACCAACCATGTGGGCGGCGACGGGGGCGGTGACGAACTGCAGCACGGCGACGAGGGCCAGCTTGGCGGCGTCGCCGGCGTCGCCAATGCGCAGGGCGGCGCCGGCGACGATGAACAAGAGCCCCAGGGTGGTGGCCTTGGTCGCAGAGTGGATGCGGGCGAAGACGTCAGGGAAGCGCTGGAGGCCGACCCCGGCGAGCACGGCCAGCACCGACCCGGCCAGGAGCAGCACAGCGGCGGCGACCTCGACCACTGCGCTCATCGTGCTCCTCGTCGCTCGACGAAGCGGGCGACGGTGACCGTGCCGGCGAAGGCCACCAGAGAACCGACGACGAGCACATTGAGGTAGATCCCACTCTGACGGGCGGCGGCGTCCACGGCGATGCCGCAGATGATGACGACCAATAGCGAGTCGAGGGCGACCACCCGGTCGGCGACAGACTCGCCCCGCACCAGCCGGAGCAGACACAGCCCACCGGCGATGACCAGCAGGGTCAGGCAGATGTTGATGACGATGGTCATAGCGTCCTCCCCGGCTGGCTGGCGCTGGCAGCGTCGAGGGCAGCGAGCCGGGCTTCCACCTCGATCACCGCCTCGTCGGAGCCGAAGGCCCGTAGCACGTATCGCTCCAGACGGGTGACGTCCCGACGCACGGCGTCGATGTCGTGCAGGTGCAAGACGTGGACGAACAGGACGTGGGGATCAGTACGGATCTCAATGGTCAAGGTGCCCGGGGTGAGAGAGATGACGTTGGCCACCATGCTGACCAACACGTCGGAGGCACCGGTGACGGGCACGGCCACGATGCCCTCGTTGATCCGGTTACTGGGGGTCACGACCTCCCAGGCCACCACCGCGTTGGCTTCGACCAACTTGGCCAAGAAGTAGCCGAAGAAGCGCAGCGCCTGCAGCGGGCGGAACCGGCCCTGACGGGTGGTGAGGTGGAGCGGGAAGACGGCCAGCAGGACGAAGGCCACCACCACCCCGCTGGCCACGTTGGCGGCACTGGCGGAGCCCCACAGGGCTACCCAGGCCACGACCAACCAGGCGCCCACCAGGAGACGAACCCTCATCGCCCCAGCACCGCCTCGACGTAGGCGGAGGGTGCCAGGAGCTCGCCCGCGGCACGCTCGCTCAGGTCGTAGACCGGTCCGGCGGCCACGGCGATGGCGAGACTGGCGGTGACCAGCACGGCGGTGGCGCCCACCATGAGCCGAGGGGCGCGCAGGCGGACGTCCGACGGCTGGTGATGCAGGGGCTCATCCGGGGCTCCCCAAAAGGCACCGCCCCAGATCTTGGTCATGGAGAACAGTGTCAACGCGCTCACGGCCAGGCTCACGCCCACGATCAGCCAGGCCTCTGTGGCCAGGCCCGCCTGGACGAGAGCGAGCTTGGCCACGAAGCCGGAGAAGGGCGGCAGGCCGGCCAGGCTGAGGGCGGGAAGCAGGAACAGGGCACCGACGAGCGGAGCCCGCCGAGCCATGCCGCCGAGGCGCCGGAGCAGACCGGTTCCGCCCAGGTGCTCGACCAAGCCGCTCACCAGGAACAGCGAGGTCTTCACCACGATGTGGTGGACGGTGTAGAGGATGGCTCCGGCCAGCCCGGCCACGGTGAACAGGCCGAGGCCCATGATCATGTAGCCGATCTGGCTCACGATGTGGAAGCTGAGGATGCGCTTGATGTCGTCCTGGGCGATGGCCCCGAGGACACCCACGACCATGGTGGCCCCGGCCAGGAAGAGCAGGACAGTCCCGTTGCCGTCGTCGGAGAACAACAGCGTCTGGGTGCGGATGATGGCGTACACCCCGACCTTGGTGAGCAGGCCGGCGAAGATGGCCGTCACCGGCGACGGCGCCGTCGGGTAGGAGTCAGGCAGCCAGAAGAACAGCGGGAAGATGGCGGCCTTGACGCCGAACACCACCAACAACAACAGGCCGAGGGCGCTGCGCACGCTGTCGGGCAGGTCGGCCAGGCGCCCGGCCAGGTCGGCCATGTTGACCGTCCCGGTGGCGGCGTAGATGAGCCCGATGGCGGTGAGGAAGAACGTCGAGGCCACGATGCTGATGACCACGTAGGTCATCCCCGTGCGGACCTGGTCTTCGGTCCCGCCCAGGGTGATGAGGACGTAGCTGGCGCTGAGCATGACCTCGAAGGCCACGAACAGGTTGAACAGGTCGCCGGTCAGGAAGCACATGGCCACCCCGGCGGCCAGCACCAGATAGATCGGATGGAACCACGGCGAGGTCTGCGACGTGCCCGGCTGGCCGATGGCGTAGATCAGCACCACGAGGACCATGACGGTGCCGACCACCAACATGATGGCCGAGAACAGGTCGGCCACCAGGGTGATGCCGGTCGGCGCCGGCCACCCCCCGAGCTGGGTGACGGCCACCCCGTCGGAGTCGACCCGCACGAGCAGGATGATGCTTGTCACAACCACGGCCACCATCACGGCGACGCCCAACATCCGCTGCAGCGTTGGTCGGCGGAACAGGCACATGGAGATCCCGGCGGCCACCAGGGGCAAGACGATGGGCAGGACCAACAGGACCCTCACGGCGCCTCCTCCCGCCGGTCGGCGAGGCGGGCGATGCGCCGGTCCTCGACGTTGTCCTCGACCTCGTCGTTCCGGTCGATCACCCAGCTGCGATAGGCGAGGGCGAGGAGGAACGACGCCACGCCGAAGGTGATGACGATGGCGGTCAGAGCCAGAGCCTGGGGCAGGGGGTCGGCGACGGGCCCCATCTCGTCGCTGCCCACAAAGGGCGGCCGTCCGGCTCGGCCACCGGCGAGGAGGAGCAACAGGTTGGCGCCGTGGCCCATGAGAGCCAGGCCGATGACGATGCGAGTGAGCTGGCGCTGCAGCAACAGGTAGGTGCCGAGGGCGTAGAGCACCCCGACCACCAAAGCCGTGACAACGATCACAGCGTGCCTCCCGGACGGGCGTCCACCTCGGCGACGAGGGCGTCGTCGTCGCCGTCTTCGCCCTCGGCCCCGAGCGTGCGCAGCACCATGAGCACCAGGCCGACCACGACCAGGTAGACGCCGATGTCGAAGGGCAGCGACGACGAGGCATGCACCTCGCCGAGCACCGGAACCTCGAAGGTGGCCTTGGCCGACTCCAAGAAGGCGCTGCCCGTCAGCAGCGAGATCACGCCGGTGAGCCCGGCGAGGGTGAGGCCGGCTCCGAGCAGGGCCGGCGCCTCTACCCGCACCGTGTCCCCCACCCCGGCCGACCCGCCGTCGAGGTAGCGCAGCACCAGAGCGGCGCCGGCCACCAGCCCCCCGACGAAGCCCCCCCCGGGGGCGTTGTGCCCGGCGAAGAGCAAGAACAGCGAGAAGACGAGGGTGGTGTGGAAGACCGAGGCCACGCCAGTGCGCAGGACCAGCGACCTCATGTCGCTTGCTCCGCTTCCTCGGCGGCCCGCTCACGGCGACAGGCTCGTACCAGGCTGAAGATGCCGAAGGCGGCGACGCTGAGCACGGTGATCTCCCCCAGCGTGTCGAAGCCCCGGAAGTCGACCAGGATGACGTTGACCACGTTGCGGCCACCCGCATCCGGCAGCGCCTGGTCGAGGAAGGCGGAGGAGATGGACGGTTGGCTACGCGCCGCCCCTGCCACCAGGGTGAAAGCGGCCACGAAGGCGCCCACGCCCCCGGCCACGGCCAGGCGCACCCCCTGGCCGAGCTTCCAGGGCATGCGCTGGAATCGGTCGGGAAGGTGGCGGAGCACAAGCACGAAGATCACCACCGACAAGGTCTCGATAAGCAACTGGGTCAGGGCCAAGTCGGGCGCACCCTGGATCACGAAGAGCACGGCCACGCCGTAGCCGACGGCGCCGAGGAACAGCACAGCGGGGAATCGCCGCCGGGACATCACCGCCCCGAAGGCGGCGGCGACGACCAGAACAGCGACCGCAATCTGGCCCAAGGACTCGGCCGCCACCAACTCCTCGGGGAAGGGAGCGCCCAGGAGAGAGGGGAGGGGCAGGACCACGGCAGTGGTCAGGATCACACCCAGATACACCGGCAGCGAGCCGTTCTGAAAGAAGGCGGTCACGGCGTCGGCCACCCGGTTGAGGCTCGTCAGGGCCCCCCGGTAGGCGTCGTCGGCCCCCGGCACCGACGGCAGGGACGCCTGGAGCCGAGCCACGCGCTGGCGGGCGACGAACAACAACGCTCCTCCGGCCACCGTGACCACCGACAGGACCAGGGCGGGGTTGATCCCGTGCCATACGGCAAGTTGGCCAGCCTCGACGGCCGGATCGAGAGCGGCGGCGGCGCCGTAGACCAGGGGACTGACCAGCCCGGGCGCTAGGCCCAAGACCACGGTAATCACCGCCAGGATGGCGGCGGGCGCCACGAAGCCCGACGGTGGGCGGGCGACGTCCGGACCGACGGTCTCGATCGACCGTTCCGACAGCGCCTTGGCGGCAAAGGCTCCCCAGACGAAGCGGACGCTGTAGGCGACCGTGAGGGCGGAACCGGCAACCACGGCGGCCAGCACCAGCGAGCCCAACACCAGGGAGTCGTGGAGGAAGGCCTCGTAGGCGGCCTCCTTGGCCACGAAGCCGAACAGCAGCGGCAATCCGGCCATGGACGCCGCCGACACGGCGGCCACCGCAGCCAGCAAGGGCAGGCGGCGACCGAGGCCGTCGAGCATCCGCAGGTCGCGGGTGTGGGCCTGGTGGTCGACCACCCCCGCCACCATGAACAACGCCGCCTTGAAGGCGCCGTGGGCCACGAGGAGGGCAGCGCCGGCCAGCGTGGCCTCGGGGATCCCGGCCCCGAAAAGCACCATCATCAGACCGAGCTGACTGATGGTGCCGTAGGCCAGCAGGTACTTGATGTCATGTTGGCGCAGGGCCCGGTACCCACCGAGAAACAGGCTGGCCAGGCCCAGGCCGAGGACGATCGGCCGCCAGGGGCCCACGGTGGCGAAGCCAGGCGCGAGGCGAGCGACCAGG
This sequence comes from Acidimicrobiales bacterium, assembly GCA_038233555.1. Lineage (GTDB taxonomy): Bacteria > Actinomycetota > Acidimicrobiia > Acidimicrobiales > CADCSY01 > JADDRA01. Next base: position 1,804 of record JBBSLT010000069.1, on the reverse strand, counting down.
TACACCCCGCCCTTGACCATGGTGGCCGAGTGAAGGTAGGTGCTTACCGGCGTTGGCCCGGCCATGGCCCCTGGCAGCCAGAAGTGGAAGGGCACTTGAGCCGACTTGGTGACGGCACCGACGAGCACCAGCACCAGCGCCACGGGCACCGCCCCACCCGAGGGAGGATCAGCCAGCAGGCCCGACAACGAATAAGTACCGGCCGCCTGGCCCAACAGGACGAAGCCGGCCAGCATGACCAGTCCCCCCACACCGGTGACCAGGATCGCCTGGAGGGCCGCGGCCCGGGCCGAGCCCTTGTTGTCCTCGAAGCCGATGAGGAGGTACGACGTCACCGACGTCAGCTCCCAGAACACGTAGACGAGGAGGAGGTTGTCGGCCAGGACGAGGCCGAGCATCGACCCGGCGAAGGCGGTCAGCGTCCCGGCGAAGCGACCCAGCCCGGCCTGGGGTGAGAAGTACCAGCGGGAGTAGACGAGGACGAGCACGCCGACGCCGGCCACCAGCGCCACCATGAGGAGCGAGAAGGCGTCGAGGCGGAGGTCGAGGTCGACCCCGAGCCCGGGCACCCACGAGAACGACGAGGTGACGGCCTCGCCGTCGAGCACGGCTCCGGCGTGCGAGGCGGCCCAGGCCACCGTGGCCGCCGGGGCCAAGGCACACAAGAAGAACACCCCACGACCGAGTCGGTGCGACGCTCTCGGAGCAGCAAGCGCCAGTGCGCCGTGCAGTGCAAGCAGTACGAGCAGGGTTCCTCCTCGGGAGGCGCTGGTAGATGACGCCGACCAGGCTTCCCGGCACTCCCTGGCGTGAACCCTACCGGCTCACCCCCCTCAGATGGCGTCCATGCCCTCCTCGCCGGTGCGGATGCGCACCGCCCGGCCTACGTCGGTGACCCAGATCTTGCCGTCACCGATCTTGCCCGACTGGGCGGCCGAGGTGATGGTGTCGACCACCTTGTCGGCCATGTCGGTGTCGATCAGGATCTCGACTTTGATCTTGGGGACGAAGTCGATCGTGTACTCCGTGCCCCGGTAGGTCTCGGTGTGCCCTCCCTGGCGGCCGAATCCCTTGACCTCGCTCACGGTGATGCCCTGGATCCCGACGCCTTTGAGCGCATCCTTGACTTGGTCGAGCACGTGCGGCTTGATGATGGCGGTCACGAGTTGCATGGTTGGCTCCTTAGGCCTTGGAGGATGCGGGCATCGGGGTCCGGGCCGCGGTGTCGACCGTAGTGACCGTGTCGGCGCCGTAGCCAGGTGCACCGTGCTCCAGGATGTCGAGACCCGCCACCTCCTCCTCCGGGCTCACCCGTAGACCGATGGTCGCCTTGATGGCCAGGAAGACCAGGCCCGACGTGATGGTCACGAATACGAAGACGGCGAGCACGCCGATCGCTTGCGTGCCGAGTTGGCCGAGGCCGCCGCCGTAGAACAGCCCAGCGTCCTCGGTGGCGACGAAGCCGTCGGACTTGGTGGCGAAGAGGCCCACGGCGAGCGTCCCCCAGGCCCCACACACGCCGTGCACCGAGATGGCCCCGACGGGATCGTCCACCCCGGAGCGCTCGAAGAGCTGCACGGCCAGGACCACAACGACGCCCCCGATCAGGCCGGCAGCCAGGGCGCCCCAGTTGTCGAGAGCACCACAACCGGCGGTGATGCTCACCAGGCCGGCGAGTAGGCCGTTCGCGGCCATGCCCACGTCGGGGTACCCGCTTCGGATCCAGATGGTGGCGGTGGCGGCCACCGCGCCTGCGGCTGCGGCGATGATGGTGGTCACGGCGATGTCGCCGACGGCCAGGTCG
>JBBSLT010000068.1:0-12288 GCA_038233555.1 Acidimicrobiales bacterium | reverse complement strand
GCGGAGGACCCTTGCGCACGCTTGCCACCACCGCAACCATCACACATCCTCCCCGATGCCCACCAGACTAGTGGAACTATTATCGCATACATCGAGACGCAAGTGGTGGATAGGCGCTGGTCAGAAGAGGTACTCCCCCCCTATGTCAGGAGCACTGGATTCCGGATGGGCGTGTTGGGCTGGGAGGCCGACACACAACAACGCTCGATCCCCTTCCGGCCGGACGCTCGCACGCGGCTCACGACAGTTCGTCGTGGCCGGCCGATAACGGCACCGTTGCTGCGCGAGGTATGCGCCCGGCGGGATCCCGGGCCGCCACGCTGAGCGAACTCGTGCGGGCCCGATGCGAGGCTTCGCCGGTCATGGGGGAGACATCGCGGGACGCTACCAATGCTGCGCACGGTAACGGTCGCTAGCAGGCCCCGGTCCCTCCTGATGCAGGAGGTCGCGCCCGTCTTGCCAGCGACGCACAGCCGAACCCGGTGACCGTTCGGGACCCTTGGCCCGTGGCTATTCGGTCGTGAAGATGCCGGGCAGGACGAGAAGCGCTTCATCCTCGGTTCGGCTGAACTGGTCGATGGCATCGTGGTAGTCGCGGAGAACCGTCAAGATGTCGAGCGTGGATGCGTTCCCCATTCCGGTGCTTCGCGTTTGAGCGGGGTCTGACGATCTGAGGGTCCACGCGTAGGTCGGAGGTCTCGACCATTCTCCGGAGTGTCGAGCCCCAGACCCTGCGAGGAGAACCCCGATGACCCCTGACCGTATGCGCGGGAATGGGTCAGACCTGGACTGCGACGGCCACGGGTGCGAGGAAGACTCTGAGCAGTGCTACCGCTCGATGCTCAATATTCATCCATCGATTATCGGTTCTCTACCATCGATTATCGATTGGTCGCCTCGGACCAGGGGAAGTAGGTGTCCCAGATCTGGTCCAGGCGACGACGGGCATCCACGATGGGAACGGCCGTGAAGCGGCCGTGGTCCTCTCGAACCACCTCGAGGCGTTCTAGCTTGCCGAGGGCGTCAGAGATGTCGAAGTCGAGTTGGCAGTGCCAACGCTCGGCGAACCAGGCCTCGACGGCGGCATCGAGCTCGCCCGGTTCCTGGGCGCCGCCACTTAGCAAGAAGCAGTAGGCAACCAGGGCCTCCTTGACCTCCTCGTCCTCAGCGGCGTCGAGGAGGTTGTGGAACACGCCGGCGTCGTTGTCGAGGTTCTTGAAGTACAAGTCGTCAGCCAGCGTCTTCATAAAGCGGATCTTGCGGTTCTTGAACTTGGTGAACTGCCGGTACAAGAATGCACCGGCGGCACCAAGCGACGCTCCCAGCGCCACCAAGCTCCCCTGGTCGAGCACGACCGGTTCGTCGCGAACCCCGAGCCAGGCGCCAGCCAGCAACAGGACCAGCCCGAGCGAGGCGGCCAGCTTGGTGAAGAAGATGACCAGCCCGCTCACCACCGCCGGCACCCCGATGACCAGCTTGTCGATCGGGCGCATCCGCACCTCGGTGTTGGGAAAGAGCATCTCCAGGTCGGCCCGGGGGATGTTCTGGAACATCTTGAGGATGGTGGAGCCGGGCTGGAAGGCCAGGTCGCTACGGTCCTGGTCCTCGAAGTAGCTCCGCTCACGGAATCGCACGTAGACCACCACCCGGTCGTAGTTGTGAAAGGTCACGGTCCGTCGACGGAGGCCGAACAGCGAGGACACCTCCTCGGTCCGCACTTCCTCGCCGCGGCGGTAGAACGTGACCTCCTCGAAGTCGTCGAAGTTCACGTGCAGGCGGATGGCCAGGAGCGACTCGGTGTCGAAGGCCTTGTCGAGGTCGGCCTCGGTCATTTCGGCGAAGTTGGCCGCCTCCAGCAAGGACCGGAGTTCGCCTCGGAAGCGGTCCCGGCACCGCTCGAGCTCCTCGGGGCCGAGCTGGCGGATGATCCGGGTGTCGGGGTCGGGATCGAAGGGGGCGTAGGTCTCCTTGAGGGCCTCCAGGCGCTCGTGGTACTCGAAATGGAAGACGGCCCCGAGGATGCGGACCAACTGGCGCAAATCGCGGTCGTCCTCCTCGTCCCCGCCGTGTTCGGACACGCACATGTCCACCACGTCCTGCTTGCGAAACGGGATGAACCGCTGCCTCGTGATATCCGGCCCCATCGGCTCATGCTCGCACAACCGGCTGGGGCCTTAGGGTGGCCCTCCCGGTGAAACATCTCGACTTGAGCGCTGGCATCGAAAGCGTAGAGGCGCTGTTGGTGTCGATCGGTGCCCCTCGGCTCATCCGGATCGGCTTCGACGTCCCGCCCGCCTTCTTGAACTGAGACGCCTGAGTCTGAGGTAAGCGACTATCCCACTGCTACGACACGATCGAGCCCTGCACTGGGGCGCGATGTCGCCGATACATAACCCCGACTCGGGTTGAGCTTCGTTGGCTGTCGGTATGGTCGTTCCCGTGACGGAAGAGGGAGTCAAGTCCAGCGGCTGCACCTACGTCAACCCATCCGGTGATTTCACCCGGGACGCCAACTACCTCACCACCCGCGTCACCGCCGACGGTTGTGACGGCTACGCGGTCGAGCCCGGGCGCTACCACCTCGTCGTCAGCCGAGCGTGCCCATGGGCCAGCCGGGCTGTCTGCGTTAGACGCCTGCTGGGCCTGGAGCCGGTGCTGTCCATGGGCATCACCGGGCCGACGCACGACGAGCGCAGCTGGACCTTTGACCTCGATCCCGGCGGACACGACCCGGTGCTTGGCATCGAGCGTCTCCAGGAGGCGTTCTTCGCCCGCATCCCGGACTACGAGCGGGGCATCACCGTGCCGGCCATGGTCGACATCCCCACCGGCCAGGTCGTCACCAACGATTACCCCCAGATGACCCTCGACCTCTCCACCGAGTGGCAGGCGTTCCACCGCCCCGGCGCTCCCGACCTCTACCCACAGGACCGCCGCGACGAGATCGACGAGGTGGCCCAACTGGTCTTCACCGACGTCAACAACGGCGTCTATCGCTGTGGCTTCGCCGGCACCCAGGACGCATACGACCAATCGTTCCGCCGGCTCTTCGACCGCCTCGACTGGCTCTCCGCCCGCCTGGAGCGCCAGCGCTACCTGGTGGGCGACACCGTCACCGAGGCCGACGTGCGCCTCTTCACCACGCTGGTGCGCTTCGACCCCGTCTACCACGGGCACTTCAAGTGCAACCGCCAGAAGCTGAGCGAGCTGCCCGTCCTGTGGGCCTACGCCCGGGACCTGTTCCAGACGCCGGGCTTCGGCGACACCGTCGACTTCGACCACATCAAGCGCCACTACTACGAGGTTCACACCGACATCAACCCCACCGGGATCGTGCCCGCCGGACCGGACTTGAGCGGCTGGCTCAACCCTCACGGTCGCCAGGATCTGGGCGGTCGCCCCTTCGGTGACGGCACCCCGCCCGGCCCCGTGGCCCCCGAAGAGCAGGTCCCGGTCGAGCACACGGCCGCGGCCCCAGCGTGGAGCGCCTGACCGCGGCGAATTGCGGCTGAACCGGCCGACGGGGGTGGCTACCGTCGGGCGGTGCGGCTGCTCCGGGTTCCCGGCTTCGCCTCCCTGCTGGCCGGCCAGTCGGTCAACGCCATCGGCAACTGGGTGGCGATCATCGCCATCTGGGGCTTCGCCGCCTTCGAGTTCGACGCCGGCGCCGGCGATCTAGCTCTCCTCTTCGTCGTCCTCGCGGTGCCAGGAGCGCTGCTCGGGCCCCTGCTCGGCGTGCCCATCGACCGGCTGGGCCCTCGCCGCACCCTCGTGCTCGCCAACGTCCTCGGTGCCCTCAACGCCCTCGCCCTCACCCAGGCCGACAGCTACGCCACCGTCATCGTGTTGGCCCTGCCCCTCGGGCTCATCGAGGCCCTGGGTGCGGCCTCGCTCGACTCCCTCCCGCCCCGGCTCTTTCATGACGACGACCTGGTGGCGGCCAACGCCCTGCTGGGCGGGGCCGACGACCTGGCCATCGTCATCGGCCCCGTGCTGGCCGCCGTGGTCAACGCCGGCTGGGGCCTGGCCGGCGCCTTCCTGGTCGACGCCGCCACCTTCCTCGTGGGAGCTGCGGTGGCGCTGCGCCTCGACGTGGCACCGCTGCCCCAGCCGTCCACGGTCGATCGATCGGCGTGGCGGGAGGTGCGCGAGGGGGCCCGGCTGGCGTGGCGCATCCGGGGGCTGCGCTGGACCTTCGCCGTCATCGGTATCACCTACGCCGTGTGGGGCGCCTTCGGCGTGCTCGAGCCGCTCTACGTGCGCGACGTGTTGGGCGAGTCCGACACCGCCTTCGCTCTCATCCAGACCGTGTTCGGCCTGGGCCTGGTCGGGGCCGGGCTCCTCATCGCCACCCGGGGCCAGGGCCTGGCTCGCCCTCGCTCCGTGGCCATCGCCACCGCCGCCTCGGGCGTGGCCGCCATGGTCTACGTGGGCACCACCTGGCTCCCCGTCGCCTTCGTCGGCGTGTTCCTCTGGGGAGCCGGCGTGGCCTTCTTCTACGCCCCCGCCAAGACGCTGCTCCAGCGCTACACCCCCGTCGCCGCCCACGGCCGCATCCTGGCGATCAATCAGTCGCTCGAACCCCTGGCCGACATGGCGATCACCCCGCTCACCGCCTTCGCCCTGGTGGGCGGCGACGTACGCCTAATCGGGATCGGCGTCGGGGTGATGCTCTCGAGCGCCGGGATCGTCGCCCTTCTTGCCTCCCGCCGCCTCGGCCCGCTGCCGCCGGCCCTGCCCGTCGACCTGGCGGCGGGCATAAACCGCGAAACCCTCGCCCCCGGCGGGCCGGCACCCGGGTAGCTAGACCGGGTTCTCCTCAACCGACATCTCCTCGAGGCAGCGCTTGATCTCGGAGGCTCGGAAGCGGCGGTGACCGCCGAGGGTGCGAATGGCGTGGAGCTTGCCCGCTCGGGCCCAGCGAGTGACCGTCTTGGGGTTCACCCGAAACATCTCGGCCACCTCGGAGGGGGTGAGTAGCGCCTCCGGCGCCTGCAGGCCACTGTCCTGAATCGTCATGTTCGCGCCTCCATCTCGTCCGGCGTAACTACTCGACTACCCCAGGATACGGCGACTCGGGGGAAAACGGACACGTCAACCATTACTCTTCGGTTTCTACTGACCACGTAGAGTGACAAGCGGGACCGCTGCGCCCGCTGACTACGCTCGGCCGATGGCCGTGTTCGACCTCCTCACCCAGGGCGGCCACGAACAGGTGGTGTGGGGCCACGACCACGACTGCGGCCTGCGCTCCATCGTCGCCATCCACTCCACCGCCTTGGGGCCGGCGCTCGGCGGGGTCCGCCTGCGGCCCTACCCGGATGAGCAGGCCGCCCTGGTCGACGTCCTGCGCCTCTCCCGGGGCATGACCTACAAGGCGGCGGCGGCGGGCCTCGACCTCGGGGGAGGCAAGGCCGTCATCCTCGGGGTCCCCGGGACCGACAAGCGCATCCCGCAGCTGAAAGCGTTCGGCCGGCTGGTGGACTCCCTCGGGGGCCACTACGTCACCGCCGAGGACGTAGGCACGAACCAGGCCGACATGGACCTCATCCGCACGCAGACGGCGCACGTCACCGGGGTCAGCGAGCACTTGGGCGGTTCAGGCGACCCGTCGCCCGCCACGGCCCTCGGCGTCTTCCACGCCCTCGGGTCGGTAGCCGAGAACCTCTGGGGTGGGCCTTCACTCGACGGCCGCCACGTCGTCGTGCTCGGGGTGGGCAAGGTCGGCTCCGCCCTGGTGAGCCGTCTGGTAGCTGCCGGCGCCAAGGTGTCGGTGGCCGACATCGACCCGGGACGGGTGCGGGTGATGATCGAGCGCCACGGCGTGAGCCCCCTCGACGTCGCCGACGCTTTGACCCAGCCGTGCGACGTGCTGGCGCCATGCGCCCTCGGGGCTGTCCTCGACGCCAGTACCATCCCCTGCCTGAGGGCCACGGCGGTGTGCGGTTCAGCCAACAACCAACTGGCCGAGGTGGCCGACGCCACCCGCCTGGCCGACGCCGGGATCCTGTACGCCCCCGACTACGTGGTCAGCGCCGGCGGCATCATCAACATCGCCGAGGAGCTCCGCCCCGGCGGCTACCACCGGAACCAGGCCGCCACCGCCGTGGCCGCCGTCGGCCGCACCACCGCCCGAGTGCTGGCCGACGCCGCCCGGCTCGCCATCACCCCCCTCCAAGCGGCCGACGAGCTCGCCGAATCCCGCCTCCACGCGACCTTTGTCGACTGAGCAGTCTCCGGCACTGTCCAGTCGACAAAGAAGGAGGCGGGGCGAGGGCGGGTCAGCCTTCGTAGGGAGCACCCAGGTCCGACGCCGTGACCAGAGGGCAGTACCGCAGGCCCGCCTCCTTGGCCAAGGTGGCGCCGGTGTCGCCCCGATCGACCACCGGCAGCAGCATCACCGGTGAGGCTCCATGGCTGCGCACCACATCAGCTGCTTCCAGCATGGATACGCCCCTGGTGACGGCATCCTCGGTGATGACCACCCGGTCGCCGGGCTCGATCGCCCCCGCCACCCTGCCCCCGCCCCCATGATCCTTGGCCTGGGCTCGCACGCTGAAGCTGCGCAGCATCCGGCCTCGAGTGGCGGCGACGGCCGCCACCGCGAAGGCCACGGCGTCGGCTCCCATGGTGAGGCCACCGATGGCAGTGGCGTCATCGGGCATCACCTCCAGGGCGGCCTCGGCCACCAGCAGCATCCCCTCCGGCCGACAGGTCGTCTGCTTGGCGTCGATGAACCAGGAGCTGCGGCGACCGGACTTCAACACGAAGTCGCCGCTGTGCACAGAATACGCCAGCAGGTGATCCCGCAGCTCGGGAAAATCGCTCACTCGACGGCTGGCTCGGAACTCACCTCGGCCACCTCGGGCGACGTCTCCTGTCCTCGCCCGCCTCGCACCTTGGCGACGATCAGGAGCAAGGCCGCCACCACGATCAGCACTCCCGCGGCCACCGCCGGGCCCTGGCGGTCGGCCCGGAGCTGTTCGCTCGCTGGATTGAGGCGGAAGCTCTCCAGGCGGGCGAACTGCTCTTCGGTGAGCACGAAGCCCCCGCCGGGCAGGGCATCGTCGAGGTTGACCGCCCGATCGGACTGGCGAGCCACGTAGAGCTCGATCTGCTGGTCGGAGACGGTGGCGGGGACCACCCAAACCGGGATCGGCGGACCGGGATCAGCTTCGTCCGCCCCGCCCTGGGCGTCCCGCTCGCCGTCAGGTTGATCGCCAACGTTGAACAGCTCGGCGCGGGGATCGCCCGTCACCTCCACCGAGTCGAAGCCGCTGAAGGTGAGGGCCCGAATGGTGAACTCCCGGGCATCAGGACCGGTCATGGGTGGCGCCTCCTGGCCGGCGGCGTAGGCGCCGGCGATCAGGCTCACCACCAGGACGACACCCAACACGATGAGGACGCGCAGGCTTTTCACCGAGCGGGGCCCCGAGGCGAGTCCGCCGTCGTGCGACCACCCTGAACAAGGCGAACCCGACCCGACCCGGCGGCCACCTCGCCGATCTGGGTGGCGCGATGCCCGGCCGAGCGGGCCACGTCGATGGTGCGATGGGCGTCAGCAGAGGCCACCCCCACCACCATCCCCATCCCGAGGTTGAACACCCGGGCCATCTCGTCGTCGGCCACCTCGCCCAAGCGCTGGATCTCACCGAAGATGGGGGGGGCCTCCCAGCTGTCGCGATACACCACAGCATCGGTCGACGGGGGCAGCACGCGGGACAGGTTACCGACAATGCCCCCGCCCGTGATGTGAGCCACGGCGCGGACGTCCACGCTACGCAGCAGCTCGGCCACCGCCGGGGCGTAGATGACCGACGGTTCGAGCAGCACGTCGGCGAGCGAGCGGCCGGCCCCGGCGAAGGCGGGTTCGTCGAGGGAGCGGTCCGCCCGCTCGAATAGGACCCGCCGAGCGAGGGAGTAGCCGTTGCATCGCAAACCTGACGAAGGCAGTCCGATCAGGGCGTCGCCGGGGGTGAGGCGCTCGCCGGTAACCAACCGGTCGCGTTCGGCCACCCCCACGGCGAAGCCGGCCAGATCGAAATGACCCTTGGTCATGGCGCCGGGGTGCTCGGCCATCTCCCCGCCGATCAGGGAGCACCCGGCCTGTCTGCAGCCCTCGGCCACCCCTTCGACCAAAGCTTGCACGTGGTCGGGGTCGAGGGTGCCCACGGCGATGTAGTCGAGGAAGAACAGGGGCTCGGCCCCGTGGCACACGAGGTCGTCGACGCACATGGCCACCAGATCGAGGCCGATGGTGTCGAAGCGGCCGGTGGCGGAGGCGACCATCCCCTTGGTCCCCACCCCGTCGGTGGAAGCGACCAGCACCGGATGACGGTAACGAGCCGCGTCGAGGGCGAAGAGGCCGCCGAAGCCACCAACGTCGCCGATGACCTCGCTGCGGAAGGTAGAGCGGACGTCGGCCTTGATGCGCTCCACCGCCGCCTCACCGGCGGCGATGTCGACCCCGGCCGACGTGTAGGTTTCGGGCTGGCTTCGGCGCTGGCTCATCCGTCAACACCGGCGGGTACGGCTTGACGAAGGCTGCGTTCGACGCCCGAGGCCGGCATGTCGTTGCCGTCGAGCACCCGCTGGCGCAGGTGCACCGGTACCTCGACGGGGTAGTCACCGGTAAGGCAGGCACTGCAGAACCCTGCCCCGCCGGTTCCTGTGGCCTCGATCAGACCGTCGAGGTCCAGGTAGGCGATGGAGTCGACTCCCAGGTGCTCGCGGATCCCCTCGACGTCGAGGTTGGCCGCCAGCAGTTCGGAGCGGGCACCCGTGTCCATCCCGTAGAAGCAGGGCCAACGGTACGGGGGGGACATGATCCGCAGATGCACCTCGGCCGCCCCGGCCTCCCGCAGCATCCGCACCACCGCTCCTTGGGTCGTCCCCCGCACGATCGAGTCGTCGACCACCACCAGGCGCTTGCCGGCGATGTTCTCCCGTAGCGGGCTGTACTTGAGGCGCACGGCGTCGGCGCGCACCTTCTGGTTGGGGGCGATGAAGGTGCGCCCGATGTACCGGTTCTTCACCAGGCCATCGCCGTAGGGGATGCCCGACGCCCGCGCGAAGCCCTGTGCCGCCGGGACCCCCGACTCGGGGACAGGCATCACCATGGCGTCGTTGTGGCCGGTGGAGGGCGGGAGGGGCGCCTGGCGGGCGAGGAGCTCACCCATGCGTTGGCGGGCCTTATGGACGTTCTGGTCGTAGAGGCGACTATCGGGCCGGGCGAAGTAGACGAACTCGAACAGGCACAGCGTGGGGTCGATGGACTCCTCGGGAAAAGGGCGCAGCGAGCGGCAGCCGGTGGCGTCGATGACCACCACCTCCCCCGGGTCGAGTTCGCGCACGAAGGTGGCGCCCACCACCTCGAGTGCCGGAGTCTCCGACGCCAGCACCCATCCTCCCTCTTGTCCGTCCTCACCCTCCAACGTGCCCAGGCACAGCGGGCGGAAGCCGTTGGGGTCACGTACCCCTACGAGGTGGCCCTCGTCCATGAGCACCAAGGAGAAGGCGCCGCCCAGACGAGGGAGCACCCGTCCGAGGGCGTGCTCGAGGTCGCGCCCGTCACTGCGCTCGCCGCCTTCGGAGCGGATGTCGGAGGCCAGGAGCTCGGCCACCAGGTCGCTGTCACTGGCAACGGTGCCGGTCAGCATGCCCGCCTCCTCGGCCAGGACATCGGTGTTGACCAGGTTCCCGTTGTGGCCAAGGGCGAACTCGGCGTGGCCGACGTCGCGGTACACCGGCTGGGCATTGCGCCAGGTGCTCGACCCCGTCGTCGAGTAGCGGGTGTGGCCGATGGCGAGGTGGCCGGTCAGGGGAGCCAGGCGTTGATGGTTGAAGACGTTGCTGACAAGACCCATGTCCTTGTCGATGACGATCGTCTCCCCGTCGCTGACCGCCATCCCCGCCGACTCCTGGCCACGATGCTGCAGGGCGTAGAGGCCGAGGAACACCAAGTGGGACACCGCCCGGCCGGGGGCGTAGACGCCGAAGACGCCACAGGCCTCCCGCGGGGAGTCGTCGACCTCCGGGGCGGGGGGATGCACTGCTCCAGGATGCCACGGCGAGGCCGGGATGGACGGCGTAGGACTGCTCCTCAGCGCGACGGCCTGGGTGGGGCGGTCTTGCGCTCGGCCCGTAGCGGCGCCCGACGACGTCCCTCAGGGGGGGCGGGGGCCCTACGGGGGCGAGTCGACTGCTTCTCGGCCGCGACATCGGACACCGCCCCTTCGAGCCCTTCGGGCACCGCTTCCTCCTCGGCCAATGGTCGCTGCACCGAGGGCGCCGGGGTCACGTCTGCGGCCACGCGTCGTTGCACCCGCGCCATCTCGGCCACCTCGGCGGCCAGGCGCTGCTGGTCCTCGGAAACTTGCGCTACCTCGGTGCCCACAAGCTGTTGGCCCTCGACGATCTGCACTACCTCGGCGGCCAGGCGCTGCTGGCCCTCTACCGTGTCGGCCACGTCGGCGGCGATGCCCTGGTTCCCCTGCGCCATATGCGCCACCTCGGCGGCCAGTCGCTGCTGGCCCTCGGAGATCTCGGCCACCTCGGCGGCCAGGCGCTGCTGGCCCTCCACCGTGTCGGCCACGTCGGCGGCGATGCCCTGAACGGCCTGCTTTAGTCCGTCCAGCCGTTCGACCACGCCATCGATCACGCCATCGATCGCCGCCGGCCTCTCCCGCTCGCCGGCCTGGCGCTCGGCATCCACCTCGTCGAGCAGCCGACCCATCACCTCGGCCCAGCGTTCGTCGTCGCCCCGGATCGCCGACAGGTCCTCCATGCCGGCGGCCAGGCGTTGGAGTTGATCGCTCACCTCGGCGCTGGCGCGGCCGGACTCGGCGGTGGAGCCGGCGTGGACCTCCCGGTGCTTCTCCAGATCAGATCGGATGGCGGCCAGCTCTTCCATGCCGGCGGCCAGGCGTTGGAGTTGGTCGCTCATCTCGGCGCTGGCGCGGCCGGACTCGGCGGTGGAGCCGGCGTGGAGCTCCCGGTGCTTCTCGAGCTCCGCGGCTGTGTCCTTGGTCACTTGTAGGAGCGTCTCGCCGTATTCGTCGAGGCGCTCGGTCACCACGCCTCGGAACCCGGAGAACGTGTCGGCCAAGGCTCCGACCCCGGCCACCAGCGCCGTCACCGCCGCTCGCAGCGACTCGACGTCGGCTGCCGGCCCGGCGGCGGAACCGGGAGCGGAACCGGGAGCCGGCACCGGTGCCTGGGGCTCCGGCGGTCGGGGTGGTGGCGGCGTCGGAGCTGACTTCGGGGTCGGTGTCGGCGGCGGGGGTGGCGAAGTGAGTGTCGGCTCGGGGGTCGGTTCAGAGGCGGCGCCCTCGCCACGAGGCTGGTCGCCTCCGACCGTCTCTCGGGGTGCGTCCTGCACGCTTCCCGCCGCTTTGCGCTCCAAGCTCGAGACCCGCTCGAGGCGCGAGCGCAGCCAGGTGGTCCAGTCGGGGGACTCCTCGTCACCGCTGGGCGCCGTTAGCTCCCCCTCGTCCCCCTTGGCCGCCATCAACCTCTCCTCATAGGTTCAGCTTGTCACGCTGGGGGGCAAGGGCAGGAGGCGGTGGTAAGGAGCCGAGCGCCCGGGGCAGCTTCTCCCGCCAGGCCTGGGTCACCGACCTCACCGTCAGATCGACCACTCCGTCCACCAGCAACCGGTCGCCGCCAGCCTCACCGAGGTGGGCCAACGCCACGTCGCCGCCTTGGGCCCGCTCCTCGATGTCGGCCGGCGCCGTCCCAGGCGCAACGCAGATGACCACCCGGGAGGAGGACTCGGCGAAGAGCTCCCCGGCGTCGATGCCGCTCAAGCGCAGACCGATCCCTGAACCGGCGACCAGCTCCCCCAGGCAGGTGGCCAGGCCGCCATCGGCCACGTCATGGACGCCCAACGCCACCCCGTCGGCCACCAGCTCCTGCACCAGGGTGCATACGTCACGGTGGCCGGCCAGATCGAGAGGCGGAAGCTCACCCGCCGGGCGGCCCCCGGAACGCTCCGCCGCCCACCGGGAGCCCCCCAGGTCGCTCGAGCGGGGGCCGATCAGGAACACCGGTCCTCCTTCGACCAGGCTCACCCCAGGAGGTCGGCGGTCGAGGCGGTCGACCATGCCGAGCAACGTGACCACCGGCGTGGGGTCGATGTCGGTGCCCCGGCTCTCGTTGTACAGACTGACGTTGCCTCCCACCACCGGGATGTCGAACACCCGGCAGGCTTCGGCCATCCCGTCGATGCTTTCCGAGAGCTGCCACATCACCTCGGGGTGTTCGGGGTTGCCAAAGTTCAGGCAGTCG
>JBBSLT010000067.1:0-12320 GCA_038233555.1 Acidimicrobiales bacterium | reverse complement strand
TCGAGGGTGGGGCGGACGCCATCGTCTTCTACACGACGGTCTTCGGCGCCGAGGTAGTGGGCCGCAACGATGGGCCGAACGGCACCGTCGCCCACGCTGAGCTGCAATTCAGCTCCGGCCGCATCCAGCTCAGCGACCCGGCACCGGACCACAACCTGTGCCCGCCGAGCGGCGAAGACGTCGTCACGCACTCCTATATGCACTACTGCCCGGACGTGGACGCCACATACGCCGCCGCACTGGCTGCCGGGGCCAAGGGCTACGGCGAGGCCGAGACCTTCGTCACAGGTGATCGCTACGCCGCCGTCCTCGACCCGTTCGGGCACCGATGGACGCTGATGACGAGGGTCGAGGACGTCTCCCCAGAGGAAGCTGAGCGTCGGGTCAACGAATGGCTCCGTTCGCAGGAGGCGTCGGACGACAGCGCCTGACCCGCTCAGCCTTGACCCAGGGGTTGGCCTGTCACAATGGGGTTGATGCTGGCCGAGGTCTTCGCCGGGGTGACCGACGCCATCGCCGTCGCCTGCCAGGACGTCTATGGCGACCGCCTCCAGGGTGTGGTGGTCTTCGGATCCGTTGCCCGAGACCGCATGCGACCGGATTCCGATCTCGACCTCCTCGTGGTGGCCGAGCCCCTTCCCCGAGGCCGCCTCGCCCGCATGGACGAGTTCGACGATGTCGACGCCCGGGTTGCACCAGCGTTGGCCAAGGCCCGTCGGCACGGGGCAACAACCCGTGTGTCGCCCATCGTGCGTACCTTCGACGAGCTGGGCCAGGGCGGCTTCTTGATCTTCGACATAGCCTGCGATGGTCGGGTCGTCTTCGACCCTGAGGGCGTCGTGACGAACTACCTGGCGCAGGTTCGCGACCGCCTCGAACGCCGGGGGGCGAAGCGTCAAACCGCCTCAGGCCAGCGCTACTGGGTCCTGGAGCCCGACGTTCGCCCCGGCGACATCGTGGTGTTGTGACCGGCGACCAGCTCGCCGCGGCCTATCTGGCCAAGGCTCGAGCCCGGCGCCGGGTGCTGGAGGTGCTTGCCGAGGAACGGGCCTGGTCCGACGTCGTGCGAGAAGCCCAGGAGCTGGTGGAGTTGGCTCTCAAGGGAGCCCTGCGGGTGGTCGGCATCGACCCGCCGAAGTGGCATGACGTGGGTCCCATCCTGGTGGAGAGCGTCCGGGCCTTCCCCGAGCCCTTCGCCACCACCATCCCCCGACTGGCTGAGATCTCCCGATGGCTGCGCCGAGAGCGAGAGCTGGCCTTCTACGGCGACATCGACCTGGTTCCCACCGAGTCGTACGGGGAACAAGACGCAGTCCGGGCCACGGCCGACGCCTTCGAGGTCTACGCAGCCGTCGAGCAGCTCATGGCCGAGCGCAAACAACTTCAGGCCATTGAGGGCGAAGGCCCGCCACCTGAGCAACGCCGTTGACGCCGTGCGCTCGGCTGGCGTTGCCACGCCGCTACTGCTGGTCGAGGCCCAGGAGGCGGCGGAGGCGGACGGTGTCGAAGGTGGCGCCACCGGTCGGAGACTTGGCGTCGAAGTCGTGGAGGAGAGCCACCAGCTGCTCCCGCCTGGTCGGGTCGGCGGCGGCCTGGCGGGGCGTGAGGCCACCGAGGGCCGGGATCGACTCGTCGATCCAGCGCTCCTCGTGCTCTCGCATGAAACCATCCAGGGCTTCGGCCGCTTCAGGAGCCAGGGGCTCGCCCACCAAGGTCGGTCCCGGCGGTCGATCCCTCATCACCTCGCCGATGGATCGAACCGACTCGGACACCAGCTCCAGCCCAGGCAACGCGTCCTCGACGATGCCTCGCAGCGTGGCGAAGCGGTCCTCGCTGTTGGCCGTAACCTTCAACGTCTCGCCCTCGGCTGATACAAAACCCCGGATCCACATCCCGCCGTCGACCTCCACGGATTGGGTCCACAGCGCCTCTTGATCCCGCTCGAGCACGCCGTCGAGGGCGGCAGCGACAGACGGCTCGTCCATGCGATAGCAGGCCTCGCACAGCACCACCGGCTCCCCCTCGGTGGTGCGCATCCGGGGAGGCGCGAAGGCGGCGGCCAGGAGCTCGGCCAAGTCGAGGGCGTCGGGCTCCTGGTCGAGGACCGCCATCAGCGGATCGCGGAGCCGCAGTGGGATGGGCACGACCCCGCCGACCATCTGGGAGGTGATTCCGTCCGGCACGACGTGGGCGTAGACCAGGTCGCCGACGCCGAGCTGGCTCGATCCGAGACGTTCGCGAACGTCCGCCACGTCACCGGTCCGGATGTCCCGCAGCTTCAGGCCGACCTTTGGCGTCACCTCCACCACCTCATGCACCGACCGGTCGACAAGCGCCCACTGGGCCACCAGGTTTCGTTCGTCCTCGGGCAAGACGGGCCCCCGCTCGGCCAAGAACCGATCGACGCTCCCGTCAAGGAAGAGGACCAGTGACACCGCCAGATGCTCGTCCTGTTCGGCGTTTCCGCCGAGGACGTCCAGCACCTCCTCCACGTCGTCCTCGAGTCCGCTCCGGGAGAGGAACCACTCCAGCTTCGTCCATATCCACCCAACCCGATCCGGTAGTGAGAGCAGCCGGCTGGCGTGCAGGCAACAGAACTTGAACTTGCGACCCGATCCGCACGGGCATGGATCGTTGCGCCGAGCCAACGGCGTGGGGGCGGGAGCGGCATAGGGCCGCAGGACCGACGCCCGGTCCTCGGCGTCGGCACCGTCGAGGCGCTCGAGCAGTTCGACGGCGCGGCGGGCGTCACCACGATCGTTGGCGTACCAGGCGGCGTCCTCGATTGCGAGCGGGTGCTCGGGATCGAGCTCGAGCGCCTGGCTGAGCAATCCTTCCGCTCGGTGGTGATCGCCCGATCCGCTGACCGCGGTCGACGCGATCCAAGCCAGGCCGCCACGATCACGGCGGCGGACCTTGGGCGACAAGGCCTCGATGAAGCCGACCACGTCGTCAGCCTCGTTAGGGTCGGTGAGGGCCACGTCGACGAAGGCGTCGGCGATGACGGGCGCGGCAAGGACCCGGCCAAGGTCGTGGAGCGTGTCCTGGCCGCCATCTTCCACCTCCAACACCCCCGTCACGACGAGGCGGTAGAACTGCAAGGCCGCAACGAAGGCCCGGGTGTCGTCAGGCCCGAGCCCGTGCTGAACGGCCGCGACCACCACGGCCTGGGTCAACCAGAACGCTTCCCAGTTGGTGTCGGTGGGCGCCCCATACCCCCTGCGGATCTCGAAGCCGCAGCCCTCGAGGAGCTCGCCCACCGGTGGAAGCGGCTTTGACGGCGGGGTGGAGAGTTCCTCCAGGACGCCGTTGACGAGCTCGGACACCCAGATGGGCATGCCGTCGCCCTCGTTCTCGCGGTCGAAGACGGCTCGGAGCAGACTCGCCATCTTCGAAGGAGCTTCGGTCGACTCGACCGTGACGATCACCACCTCTTCACCGTCGACCGTCAGACCTACGAGGTCACCTACGCCGAAGCCGTCCAGCCACCCGGGCGGACCGGCGAGCACCTCATGAAGCTCAGCGTGGTGTTCGAGCTCGGCCACGCGCCCGTCGGCAAGAGGCAGGTTGCGGTACTCGGTGAGCAAGGGCCCGAACGGGTGCAGGTCCGGCGACCACACCATGACCTGGTCCCGCGCTTCGGCGGAGGTCAGACGATGGGTGAAGGTGGTCCCGTCCGGCGGCCAGGGCACTGACATGGCAAGGTCCTCGTCGTCACCAAGGTCGTCACCAAGGTCGTCATCGAGGTCCGCTTCATCGACGTCCCGCTCGGCCTCCCATGACTCGGGAAGAGCATCGAGGGCGGCGCTGAAGGCGTCGACATCCAACGGCCGCCCCTCCGACATCGTCGCCCAGAGCTGCTTCGCCACGGCCGAGGCCAGCATGTGCAGCACCTCATGGCGCTCATAGCCCTGCTCGGTCAACCGCTGAGCCGTCGCCCACGTGACCGCCGGTTCATCAGCCCAAATCTGGTTGGCCACCACCTCGTGCACCGCCAGGTGAAGCCGAGGGTTGACCTCACCGTCGACATCGAAGGGCCCGAGCTTCTCCTCCTCGATCGCCTCGGCCAGCTCAGGGTGGTCAGCCTCGATCAAGATCCGCCGATCATCCTCATCCTCCGGATCGAGCAGAGCGAGGTCGATATCACCTATCACCTCAACCCGATAGGGAAACAGCCACTCCCCCCGCTCCCCAAAGCTCACAGGGAGGAAGCCTAAACCCCGAGCGGAGCCATCCTCCCCAGCACAGGATCAAGCGAAAGGCAGCGCCTGAGGACCCGCAGGGAGCCGGGGGCGGGTGGCGCCGAGGGGAGGGGCCCACGGGCCGCAGCGCAGCGAGGACCCCTTGGGAGGGGGTCCCGCTCGGTGACAGGACCCGCCGCCGGCGGTCAGCGCCACAGGGAGGGATCCCTTACGCAGACTGGATCTTGATCTCGATATCCACCCCGGCGGGCAGGTCGAGGCGCTGGAGAGAGTCCACCGTCTTGGCCGAGGGCTCCAGGATGTCGAGGAGGCGCTTGTGGATGCGCATCTCGAAGTGCTCCCGGGAGTCCTTGTCCTTGTGCGGTGAGCGAATCACCGTGTAGCGGTGCTTCTCCGTGGGCAAGGGCACCGGCCCTCGGACGACGGCCGAGGTGCGGATGGCCGTCTCCACGATCTTCTTGGTCGACTGGTCGATGACCTCGTGATCGTAGGCCTTGAGCCGGATCCTGATCTTCTGCGCCATCAGGCGCCCCTGCCGGAGCCGGACGTCACTTGATGATCTTCGTGACGCGTCCGGCGCCCACGGTGCGCCCACCCTCGCGGATGGCGAAGCGCAGACCCTCGTCCATGGCGATGGGGTTGATCAGCTCCACGTTGATGGCGATGTTGTCGCCCGGCATGATCATCTCGGTGCCCTCGGGCAGGGTGATCTGGCCGGTGATGTCGGTGGTACGGAAGTAGAACTGGGGCCGGTAGTTGTTGAAGAAGGGCTTGTGGCGCCCACCCTCCTCCTTGGTCAAGACATAGACCTGGCCCTCGAACTGGGTGTGAGGGGTGATCGAGCCGGGCTTGCACAGCACCTGGCCGCGCTCCACGTCCTCCTTCTTGGTCCCCCGCAGCAGGGCGCCGATGTTGTCGCCGGCCTGACCCTGGTCGAGGAGCTTGCGGAACATCTCCACCCCGGTGCAGGTGGTCGACTGCGTGGCCTTGATGCCCACGATCTCCACGGTGTCGCCGGTATGGACGATCCCCTGCTCCACCTTGCCGGTGACCACGGTGCCTCGACCGGTGATGGAGAAGACGTCCTCGATGGGCATGAGGAAGGGCTTGTCGAGCTCCCGGGCGGGCTCGGGCACGAAGGTGTCGACCGCCTCCATGAGCTCGAGCACGCCCGCCTTGGCCGCCTCGTCGCCCTCCAGGGCCTTGAGCGCCGAGACCCGCACGACAGGGGTGTCGTCGCCGGGGAACTCGTACTCGCTGAGCAGCTCGCGTACCTCGAGCTCGACCAGGTCGAGCAGCTCTTCGTCGTCGACCATGTCGGCCTTGTTGAGCGCCACCACGATCGAGGGCACACCCACCTGACGGGCGAGCAGCACGTGCTCTCGCGTCTGGGGCATGGGCCCGTCGGCGGCGGAGACGACCAGGATGGCGCCGTCGACCTGAGCGGCGCCGGTGATCATGTTCTTGATGTAGTCGGCGTGACCGGGCATGTCGACGTGGGCGTAGTGCCGGTTGCCCGTCTCGTACTCGATGTGGGAGATGGTGATGGTGATGCCCCGAGCCTTTTCCTCGGGCGCCTTGTCGATCTCCTCGAAGCTCATCACCTGCACGCTCGGGTTGGCCTCGGCCAACACCTTGGTGATCGCTGCGGTGAGCGTCGTCTTGCCATGGTCGATGTGGCCCATCGTGCCCACGTTGAGGTGGGGCTTGTTCCGCTCGAACTTCGCCTTGGCCATAACTTCAACTGTCCTTTCGAGGGTTTACGTGGTCCAACATCGACTTGCGGGTGGAGATCCGGCTACTCGCCGCGGACCCGAGCCACGATCTCCTCGGCGATTGCCTTGGGGACCTGCTGGTAGGAGTGAAACTGCATGGTGTAATTGGCACGGCCCTGAGTGCGCGAGCGCAGGTCGGTAGCGTATCCGAACATGTCCGACAGAGGCACCTGGGCTCTGATCACCATGCTGTTGCCCCGCTGCTCGCTGGCTTCCACCTTGCCCCGCCGGGCGTTGAGGTCGCCGAAGACGTCGCCCATGTAGTCCTCGGGCGTGACCACCTCGACGGCCATGATCGGCTCGAGCAGGGCAGGCTTGGACTTGCGGGCCGCTTCCTTGAACACCATCGAGCCAGCGATCTTGAAGGCCATCTCCGAGGAGTCGACGTCGTGGCTGGAGCCGTCGGTGAGGATGGCCCGCACGTCGACCACCGGGTAGCCGGCTAGCACGCCGGATGCCAGCGACTGCTGGATGCCCTGGTCGACCGAGGGGATGAACTCCTTGGGGATACGAGCACCGGTGATCTTGTCGATGAACTCGTAGCCTCCGCCCGGACCGGTGGGCTCGAGGTCAATGACCACATGGGCGAACTGGCCCGAACCACCGGTCTGCTTGACGTGGCGGTAGACGACCTTCTTGGCCGCTTGGGTGATGGTCTCGCGGTAGGCCACCTGGGGCTTGCCCACGGTGGCGTCGACCTTGAACTCCCGCAGCATGCGGTCGACGATGACCTCGAGGTGGAGCTCGCCCTGGCCGGAGATCACCGTCTGGCCGGTCTCTTCGTCGGTGCGTACCTGGAAGGTGGGGTCCTCCTCCGACAGCGCCTGGAGCGCCTTGGAGAGCTTGTCCTGGTCGGACTTGGTCTTGGGCTCCACCGCCACGTGGATCACCGGCTCGGGGAAGTCGATGGCCTCCAAGACGATCGGGTTCTCGGGATCGCTCAGCGTGTCGCCGGTGGTGGTGCCCTTCAGCCCGATGGCGGCAACGATGTCGCCGGCGAAGCAGGCCTCTAGGTCGGCGCGGGTGTTGGCGTGCATCTGCAGCAGCCGACCCACCCGCTCCTTGCGGTCCTTGGTCGAGTTGTAGACATAGGACCCGGCCTCGAGCGTGCCGGAGTAGACCCGGAAGTAGGTGAGCTTGCCCACGTGGGGGTCGCTCATGATCTTGAAGGCCAACGCCGCGAACGGCTCCTTGTCGTCGGCCGGGCGCTCCAGCACCTCGATGCCCTTGATGTCGAGGCCCTTGATGGCGGCCAGGTTCGGGGGGGCGGGCAGGAAGTCGACCACGGCGTCGAGCATGGGCTGGACGCCCTTGTTCTTGAACGCCGAACCGCACAGGACGGGCACACAATGGCTGGCGATGGTGCCCCTACGCAATGCCTGGCGTAGGTCGTCGGCGGTGATCTCCTGGTCGGCGGCGTACTTCTCCAAGATGGTGTCGTCGAACTCCGAGAGCACGTCGAGGAGCTTGGCCCGCCACGCCTCGGCCTCGGCCACCAGATCCTCGGGGACGTCGGTGATGTCCCACTCCTCGCCCTTCTCGCCCTCGGCGTCGGCCCACACCAGGCCCTTCATGTTGATGAGATCGACGACGCCGCGAAAGTGGCCCTCGGCGCCGATGGGGATCTGCACCACGGCGACCTTGGCCTGGAGGCGGTCCTCGATGGAGTCGACGGCGGCGAAGAAGTCGGCGCCAATGCGGTCCATCTTGTTGATGAAGCAGATGCGGGGGACGCCGTACTTGTTGGCCTGGCGCCATACCGTCTCGGACTGGGGCTCGACGCCGGAGACGGCATCGAAGACCGCCACCGCCCCGTCGAGCACCCGCAGCGACCGCTCGACCTCGACGGTGAAGTCGACGTGGCCCGGGGTGTCGATGATGTTGATGGTGTGGTCGTGCCACTTGCAGGTGGTGGCCGCCGAGGTGATGGTGATGCCCCGCTCCTGCTCCTGGACCATCCAGTCCATGGTGGCGGCGCCCTCGTGAACCTCACCGATCTTGTAGTTCTTCCCCGTGTAGTAGAGGATGCGCTCAGTCGTCGTGGTCTTGCCCGCGTCGATGTGGGCCATGATCCCGATGTTGCGGACACGGCCAAGAGGCGTCTGACGGGTTGCGCTCATGGAAACTCCTTCGCGGCTGGCGCGTGCGCTCGTCGCGACTTGAGGGAAACGACTTGAGGGAAAGGAAAGGACCGGGTCGAAACCGCGGCTCGGCCCAGCCTAGCGGCGGTGCGGACCTACCAACGGTAGTGGGCGAAGGCCTTGTTCGACTCGGCCATCTTCTGGAGGTCGTCCTTGCGCTTCATGCTGGCCCCGATGCCGTTGGAGGCGTCGAGCAGCTCGTTGGCCATCCGCTCGGCCATGGTCTTCTCCCGGCGCTGGCGGGCGTAGCCCACCACCCAACGGATGGACAAGGTGTTGGCCCGGCGGGCGGGAACCTCGACCGGCACCTGGTAGGTGGCGCCACCCACCCGGCGGCTCTTCACCTCGAGGGCGGGTTTGACGTTCTCCATCGCCCGCTTCAGCGTGGCGATGGGCTCGGCGCCGGTCTTTTCCTTGATGATGTCGAGGGCGTCGTAGACGATGCGCTCGGCGGTGGAGCGCTTGCCCCGCTGGAGGACCTTGTTGACGATCTGGGTCACCAGCACCGAGCGGTAGATGGGGTCGGGGTTGAGCTGGCGGCGGGGCGGCGGGCCTTTGCGGGGCATCAGGCCTTCTTGGCGCCGTAGCGGCTACGGGCCTGCTTGCGATCGCGGACGCCGGCGGCGTCGAGCGCACCCCGGATCACCTTGTAGCGCACGCCGGGAAGGTCCTTGACCCGCCCGCCTCGCACCAAGACGATGGAGTGCTCCTGGAGGTTGTGGCCCTCGCCGGGGATATAGGCGGTGATCTCCATCCCACTCGAGAGCCGCACCCGGGCGACCTTGCGCAACGCCGAGTTCGGCTTCTTCGGGGTATTGGTGTAGACGCGGGTGCAGACGCCCCGACGCTGAGGGGCACCCTTGAGGGCGGCAGTCTTGCCCTTCTCGGGCTTGGACTCGCGGCCCTTACGGACCAACTGCTGGATGGTAGGCACGAAGGGGTGAGTCTACGGGGCGAAGTACCAAGACGGCAACGTGGACCTTGCGGCCTAGGTTAGTCAATGACTGACTAAGCTGTGGTCATGAACGTCGGGGTGCATGAGGCCAAGACCCACCTCTCGAGACTGCTCCGCCAGGTGGCGCTTGGCGAGGAGGTCACCATCCACAACGGCGGCCGGCCGGTGGCACGCCTGGTCCCGGTCGCACCAGGACCTCGTCGTCAGTTCGGGCTCGACCGCGGCCGCTTCGAGGTGCCCGACGACTTCAACGCACCGCTTCCCGACGAGGTCCTCGACGCGTTCGAAGCGTGAAGCTGCTGTTGGACACCCACGTCTGGCTCTGGCTGCAGCACGCGCCCGAGCGCCTCGGCGGCGCCTTGGCCCTCGCCGAGGACCCCGCCAACGAGCTGCTCCTCTCCGCCGCCAGCTCCTGGGAGATCGCCCTCAAGTGGGCCCTCGGAAAGCTTCCCCTGCCCGAGCCACCAGCCACCTACGTCCCTGCGCGCATGGTCACCAGTGGCGTTGTGCCCTTGGCCGTGGAGCACCGTCACGCGCTCGCCGTGGCCACCCTGCCCTTGCATCACCGCGACCCATTCGACCGCCTTTTGGTGGCCCAGGCCATCACCGAAGGCGCCACCGTGCTCACCGCCGACGTTGCCTTTACCGCGTACGATGTGGAAGTACGTCACGTCGGGTAAGCACTGGTGGTCCAGGCAAGATACGACGACCGAGAGCTCAGCAGTCGGTGTAGGTCTCGCCGTCGGCGATCCGTAGACGTGGACCTTCCGCCGAGGCAATGGGGCCGAGGCGCACGGCTAGCACCTCGGAGGTCACCATGCCCTCAATGTCGGGCTCCACCAGGCGGTAGGTGCCACCTCGCAGTGCGTAGCGCTCGACGGCGCGAGTGGGGGGATCGATGACCAACGCCTCGGTGACGCCTCGCGCCGCATACCAGTCGAGCTTGGCGTAGGACTCGTCGTTCGGCGAGCGAAGCTCGATGACCATGGCGGCGGTGCCGTCGACGCCTCGGTCACTGGCGTGCTCCGGCCGGTAGACGCTGAGGTCGGGAACCCGGTAGTCGTCGGCGGCAGCGAAGAGGCCCGTCTCGTTGGAGAGGAGCAAACCCCGACGATCGGCAGCGGGGCCGAATGCTCGGGCCAGACAGGTCCCGAGCCGCTGGTGAGGCCCGCCCGCAGGTGGGACCATGTGCAGCACCCCTTCCCACATCTCGTCGAACACGTCGAGACCGAGACGACGGCGCTCCTCGAGCAGCGCCTCGGGGGCGTCGACCAGCACAGCACGCACGGTCAAGAGGCTATCGCTCGAACCCGGAGCACCAGAGAACCCCGTTTCGTCCGTCTTCTCTCTCAGTGTGGCGTGCCCCCCTGCCCGGCTAGAGATCGGGAGCGCTTCCGGTTTTCTGACCCCACGAGGAGTGGCGATCACCACCGCTGGTGGGGTCAGAACGGGAGGAGATGCGCTAGGCGGAGTCTTCCCTCGGGAGCTCGACCACATCGGCCATCTGCGACTCCGCCTGGCTCTCGCCGGCAGCCGCGCCGTTGCCTCCGCCGACATGGCCGTCGCCGCCCTGGGTGGCCAGCCACGAGGCGAGGTCTTCGCCGTCAGTGTCTTCTTCCGAGGTCCAGAACTGCATGGGCTCGTAGTCGGGCGCCACCGTCTCAAAGGCTCGGTAGCGATCCATGCCCGTGCCGGCGGGGATGAGCTTGCCGATGATGATGTTCTCCTTGAGGCCCACCAACGAGTCGGACCTCGACTCGATGGCCGCCTCGGTGAGCACCCGGGTCGTCTCCTGGAACGAGGCCGCTGACAACCACGAATCGGTGGCCAGCGAGGCCTTGGTGATGCCCATGAGCTCGGGTCGTCCCTCGGCCGGCACCTTGCCCGCCTGGAGCAGCTCACGGTTGGTCTCGGCGTAGACCCGGGCGTCAACCCGCTCACCCGGCAGGAACGGCGACTCGCCGGGCTCCTGGACCGCCACTCGGCGAGTCATCTGGCGCACGATCAGCTCGATGTGCTTGTCGTGGATCGACACGCCCTGATCGCGGTAGACCCGCTGCACCTGGTCCACCAGGTACATCTGGGTCTCGCGCACACCCTTGATGTCGAGCAGCTCCTTGGGGTCGCGAGGACCTTCGACGATGGCATCACCGGCCGCCACCTCCTGGCCGTCGGCGATCTCCAACCGGCTGGGGCCGGGAACGAGGTAGGCGTCCTCGGTGCCGTCGTCGCTGACCACGGTGATGGTACGGCCGCGACCCTCGTCCTCGCCGACGCGAGCCACGCCTGAGATGCGGACCAGGGTGGCCTTGCCCTTGGGGCTGCGGGCCTCGAACAGCTCGACCACGCGCGGCAGACCGCCGGCGATGTCGCCCGTGCCCGAGGAGACGCCTCCAGTGTGGAAGGTACGCATGGTGAGCTGGGTGCCGGGCTCACCGATGGACTGAGCAGCGATGACGCCCACCGCCTCACCAAGCTGAATGTTGTTGCCCGTAGCCAACGAACGCCCGTAGCACGCGGCGCAGATGCCTTGGGGGGCGTCGCAGGTGAGCACCGAGCGGGTCCGTACCCGGTCGATCGAGGGATCGTCACGCAGGACGATCAGGTCGTCGGGGTCGATCATCGTCCCCGCCGTCAGGGTCTTGCCGTCTGACAGGTTGATGTCGTCGAGCAGGACGCGGCCTTCGAGTCGGGTCTCGAGGTAGCTACGGCTGCCGGCGGCGTCGGGAACGATGCCCTCGATCCACTGGCCCCGGGGCGACCCGCAGTCGTCGACGCGCACGATGAGCTCCTGGGCCACGTCGACCAGACGCCGGGTGAGGTAGCCGGAGTCGGCGGTGCGAAGCGCGGTGTCGACCAGGCCCTTACGGGCTCCCGGGGTGGCGATGAAGTACTCCAACATCGTCAGGCCTTCGCGGAAGTTCGACTTGATGGGTCGGGGGATGAAGTCGCCTCGGGGGTTGGTCACCAGGCCGCGCATGCCGGCGATCTGGCGGATCTGCAGCACGTTGCCGCGGGCCCCCGACGTCACCATCATCTCGATGGGGTTGAACTCGTCGGACTCCATGCCCACGCGCATAGCCGCCTCCACCTCGGCGGTGGCGTTGGTCCAGATCTCCACCTCCTTCTGGCGACGCTCGCCGTCGGTGATGATCCCCCGCTTGAACTGATTCTCGACCTTGTCGGCCTCGGCCTCGTAGCGGTCGAGGATGCCGCGCTTGGCCGACGGCGTACGCACGTCGTCGAT
>JBBSLT010000066.1:0-12442 GCA_038233555.1 Acidimicrobiales bacterium | reverse complement strand
CCCCACCAGCGGTTCCGATCACAACCGCTGGCGGGGTCGGAACGGCGGTGGATTAGATCCGGCCGGTGATCTCGGTGGTGCCGCCGTCCCAGGCGAGACGAAGCGCCGGCCCGGCCACGGTGGCCAGCGAGACGCCGACCGAGCCCAGCAGGACGGCGCCCTCGGCATCGGGTAGGGCCGCAAGGAACGTGGCGCCCCGCAGGACAAACAGTTCGAGGGCGTAGGTGTCCCGGTCGACCACCAGTAGCTCCTGGACGCCCACCTCGGCGTAGAAGCTCAGCTTGGCGTAGGTCTCATCGCCGGGGGAGCGGATCTCCACCGCCAGCTCGGCCCGGCCTTCGACCCCCCGGTCGCTGGCAGAGGTGGTACGAGCAATAATCAGGTCCGGCACCCGGTAGTCCAATACACCTGCCTCGGGCCGGTAGAGACCCGTGTCCTGCGAGATGACCATGCCTCGGGCCTCGGCCAAGGGCAGAAACGCCGCTCCGAGCTTGAGCGCCAAGCGTTGGTGTGGTCCTGACGGCGCCGGCACCATGTGCAGCACTCCCTCCCACATCTCGTCGAAGACGTCGAGGCCTAGTCGCCGACGCTCCTCCAACAGGGCCTCGGGGGCCTCCAGCATGACGACCTGCACAGCAGGCAGGCTACTGCCAGCTAGGTCACAGCTAGGTCACGAAGTACTTGGCCTGGGGGTGGTGGCAGATGATGGCCGAGGTGGTCTGCTCGGGCTGGTACTGGTAGCCCGTGTCCTCCGAGACCTCGAGACCGATGCGACCCCCGCCGAGCAGATCGTGCACCTTGACGTTGTCCTCCAGGTCGGGACAGGCCGGATAGCCCCACGAGTAGCGCCCGCCTCGGTACTGCTGGCGGAACAGCCCGGACAGGGTGGGGCCGTCCTCGTCGGCGAAGCCCCACTCCTCCCGGATACGGCGGTGCCAGTACTCGGCCAGCGCCTCGGCCATCTCCACGCCGAGGCCGTGCAGCAGCAGATACTTGGAGTACTCGTCGGCGGCGAACAGCTCGGCCGCCGCCTCGGAGATGGCGGCCCCCATGGAGACGATGTGGAAGGCGGCGTAGTCCGCCTCACCCGACTCCACGGGACGGACGAAGTCGGCGATGCACTTGAAGGGGTCCTCCCGCTGGCGGGGAAAGCCGAAGCGGCCCCACTCGGTGGTGCGGGTGTCGTCGGTCCAGATCACGACGTCGTCGCCGTCGCCGTTCGCCGCGAAGTAGCCGTAGACCACCTGGGGGACGAGGATCCCCGCCGCGGTGGCCTCGGCCAACTGTTCGCGCAGCACCGGGCGGATGCGGTCCTTGAAGGCGGCGTCGCTCTCCCCACCGCCCTTCTCCGGCCGGTAGCCCCACTGGTTGCGGAACAGGGCGGTCTCGTTCACGTAGGCGGCCAGGTCGTCGACGGCGATGCCCCGCACCACCCGGGAGCCGAGGAAGGGCGGCTTGAACACCTGGTTGTCGGCCACCACCTCGGGCGACCGCCGGGGCAGCCCCCCCGCCGGCTCCTCGATCACCCGCTGGCTGCGCCGGGGAGGCAGCACCCGTCCCCCCGGCTCAACGCCAAAGGCGGGGTCGTCGGCCCCACTGCGCTTGAGCTCGGCCAAGCGATCGAGGGTGCGCAGACCCTCGAAGGCGTCCTTGCCGTAGAACAGGCGCCCGTCGTAGATGGCCCGCAGATCGCGCTCCACGTAGTTGCGGGTCAGGGCGGCGCCGCCGAGCAGCACGGGGATGCGGGCCAGACCCTGGGCGTTGAGCTCCTCCAGGTTCTCCCGCATGACCAACGTGGACTTCACCAGCAGGCCGCTCATGCCGATGGCGTCGGCCTTCACCTCGAGGGCCTTGGCCACCATCTCGGTGACCGACACCTTGATGCCAAGGTTGAACACCTCGTAGCCGTTGTTGGTGAGGATGATGTCGACCAGGTTCTTGCCGATGTCGTGCACGTCGCCCTTGACCGTGGCCAGCACCACCTTGCCCTTGCCCCCCTGGTCGGCCTTCTCCATGTGGGGCTCGAGGTAGGCCACCGACTTCTTCATGGTCTCGGCCGACTGGAGCACGAACGGAAGCTGCATCTGGCCCGAGCCGAACAGCTCGCCCACCACCTTCATGCCCGCCAACAGGTCGTCGTTGACGATGGCCAGGGCGGTCCGGCCCGACGTCAGCGCCTCTTCGAGGTCGGCCTCCAGGCCGTCGCGGTCACCATCGATGATGCGGGCCTGGAGGCGCTCGGCCACCGGCCAGCCACTGCGGTCCTCCTTGACCGCGGCCGCCGCCGATACCCCTTCGAACAAGCGCAGGAGCTCCTGGAGCGGGTCGTAGTCGGGTCGGCGGCGGTCGTAGACGAGGTCGAGGCAGATCTCCTTGGCCCGGTCGTCGATCTTGTTGAGGGGCATGATGCGCGCCGCGTGCACGATGGCGGCGTCGAGGCCGGCCTCCACGCACTCGTGTAGGAACACCGAGTTGAGGACGTGGCGGGCGGCGGGATTGAGCCCGAAGCTGACGTTGGACAAACCGAGGATGGTCGACACTCCGGGCAGCGCCTCTTTGATCAGCCGGATGCCCTCGATGGTCTCGATGCCGTCGCGCCGGCTCTCCTCCATACCCGTCGAAAGAGGGAGGGCCAGCGGGTCGAACAGCAGGTCGGACGGCTCCAGGCCGTAGCGCTCGACGGCGAGGTCGTGGATGGCCCGGGCCGCCCGTAGCTTCCATTCGGCGGTGCGGGCCTGGCCCTCGGTGTCGATGCAGGTGCACACCACCGCGGCGCCGTACTCCCGGGCCAGCGACAGGAACCGATCAAGGCGGGTGCCGGGCGCGTCGCCGTCCTCCAGGTTGACCGAGTTGAGGATGGGACGGCCGCCGATCCACTGCAGCCCGGTCTCGATGACCTCCGGCTCGGTGGAGTCGAGCATGAGGGGCAACGACGACTGGGTGGCGAAGCGGCTGGCCACCTCGTCCATGTCGGCGCTGCCGTCCTCGCCGGTGTAGTCGACACACACGTCGAGGACGTGGGCTCCTTCCTTGACCTGGTCCTTGGCCATGGCCACGCAGGTCTCCCAGTCGTCGGCCAGCATGGCCTCACGAAACTTCTTGGAGCCGTTGGCGTTGGTGCGCTCACCCACGACGAGGAAGCTGGTGTCCTGGCGGAAGGGCACGGCGGTGTAGATCGAGGCCGCCGCCGGCTCGTGGTCGGGTGAGCGCTCAGCCGGGACCAGCCCGCCGCAGCGCTCGATCACAGCCCGCAGGTGTGCAGGCGTGGTGCCGCAGCAGCCGCCGATCACTGCGACCCCGAACTCGGTGACGAAGCGGTGGTGGTGCTCAGCCAACTGGTCGGGGGTGAGGTCGTAGTGCATAGCCCCGTCGACCACCGACGGCAGGCCGGCGTTGGGCACGCACGACACCGGCATGCGGGCATGGGCGGCCAGGTGGCGCAGGTGTTCGTGCATCTCGGCCGGACCGGTGGCGCAGTTGAGGCCGATGACGTCGGGGCGGAGGGGATCGAGGGCGGCCAGGGCGGCGCCGATCTCGGTGCCCGGCAGCATGCGCCCGGTGAGCTCGATGGTCACCTGGACCTGGATGGGCACCGTCCGCCCGGCGACCACCATGGCCCGGCGACAGGCGATGATGGCCGCCTTGGCCTGGAGCAGGTCGAACACCGTCTCGACCACAAGCAGGTCGACCCCACCCTGCAGGAGCGCCTCGACCTGGACCTGGTAGGCGTCGCGCAGGTCGACGAAGCGGATGTTGCCGAGAGAGGGGAACTTGGTGCCGGGCCCGATGGAACCGGCCACCCAGCGGGGATGGTCGGGCGTGGCGAAGTCGTCGGCCACCGAGCGGGCGATGCGGGCCGCGGCCAGGTTCAGCTCCACCGTCCGCTCGGCGATGCCGTACTCGGCCAGGGGCACGGCGAAGGCACCGAAGGTGTCGGTCTCGACAACGTCGCAGCCGACCTCCAGGAACGAGGCGTGGAGATCGGATACCACGTCGGAGCGGGTGACGGCGAGGATCTCGTTGCACCCCTCCAGGGCGGGCCCGCCGAAGTCGTCGGGGCCGAGCTCACGGAGCTGGAGGTTGGTGCCGGTGGCCCCGTCGAAGACGACCACCCGCTCTTGGATCGCGTCGAGGTAGCCCACCACATCAGACTACCGACGGTTTAGCTGGGCCTACCCCGCGTATCATCGACAGCGATGGCGGCCATCACTGATCGCAACCTTGTCGAGCGCAGCCTGGCTGAGCGCGGCATCGAGCGCCTCTCCCGGGTCTCGGCCCGGCGGGTGATCGAACCCGAGGTCGAGCTGGCCGGCGTGCTGGGCGAGGGCCGCCTCATCGCCGACGACCTGCTCAGCGTGGCCGGCATCGACGCCGCGCTGTCCGACGAGCAGCGGGCGTGCCTCTCCCGGGAGGAGGTGGCCGCCATCGCCGAAGAGGGCACCCGCTTCGAGGCCGTGCTCACCGCCGGCTTCGCTTTGCAGATGTCCAAGGCGCCGGACCTGACCGATCCCCGCATCACCTACCTTCTCCACGAGTTGGGGGAGGAGACCCGCCACTCCCGCCTGTTCATCAGCGTGCTGGCCAGCATCAAGCCCCAAGCGGTGAACCCCTTCGAGCGGGGGATGCTCGGCTTCGCCAAGCACCGGGTGGTGCGAGACCTGATCCTCGGACGGCCGGCGCTGATGTGTGTGCTGGTGCTGGCCGGCGAGGAGATCCCCGATCTGATTCAGAAGCGCATGGCCGAACACCCCGAGACCGACCCCTACGTGGCCGCCGTCAACCGCTACCACCGCCAAGAGGAGGCCCGCCATCTGGCCTTCGCCCGCACCATGTTGTGCGAACTCATGGACGCCGCTCCCCGCCGGGAGCGCTTTCTCATCCGCCACGTCGCTCCGCTGATCATCGAGGTCATGTTCGACTCGCTGGTGCATCCCGGCGTCTACCGCAGCGCCGGCCTTCCCGGCTGGCGCACCTGGTGGGCGGTCAAGCACAGCCCCGAGCGCCTGGCCCTGCGCCACGAGGCCACCGCCCCAGTGCTGGCCGCCGTCACCGCCGCCGGCACCTTCGGCCGCCACACGCGGCCCACCCGGCGCTGGCGAGTGCTGGTGGGCGTATCTCGGTAGCGTCGGGTGGGCCACGCCCCGCCGAATCCGAGGAGTCCTGATGTCCCTTCCCGTGTCCCTCGCCGCCGAGATCCCTCGCGGTGCTGACGTGATCGCCGTGCCTGTGGCCAGCGGTCCCGCCCTGATCAGCGGCGGCCACGACCTCGACCTCGAGCAGCTCCGGGCCCGGGCCTTCGAGGGCAAGGTGGGAGAGACGGCAAGCCTCGCCGGCGACGGTGCCACCACCGTGCTGGCCGTCGGTGTGGGCCCGGCTGACGAGGTCGACGCCGACGCCCTGCGGCGGGCGGCGTCCGCCGTGGTACGGGCGACGTGGAAGCGACGTTCGGTGGCCACCACCCTCCTCGACGCCGTGCCGGCTGGGGGCGATCGGCCGTTGGCCGCCCGGGCCGTGACCGAAGGAGCGGGCCTGGCTGCCTACCGCTTCGTCCGCTACAAGTCCGATCCCGACCCGTGCCGGCTCGAGGGCCTCACCGTCGTGGCGCCCGATGCCGAAGCCCTGGCGCCCGACCTCGCCCGGGCACGAGCAGTGGTCGAGGCCGTCTGTTTGGCCCGCGACCTGGTGAACGAGCCTGCGGGATCGCTCAGCCCATCCGACCTGGCGGCACGGGCCACGGAGGCAGCCGAAGCGGTGGGACTCGACGTCGAGGTCATCGACGAGGTGGAGGCGGCCGACCTGGGCCTCGGCGGCCTCTTGGGGGTGGCCCAGGGCTCCGACGAGCCGTGCCGTCTGATCAAGCTGACCTACGCCCCGCCCGAAGCCACTCGCACCGTCGCCCTGGTGGGCAAGGGGATCACCTTCGACTCCGGCGGGCTGTCGATCAAGTCGGCCGAGGGGATGATGGGCATGAAGACTGACATGGGCGGAGGGGCGGCCGTCATTGGCGCCATGTCGGCCCTGCCCGCCCTGGCCTCGCCGGTGAAGGTGATCGGCTTCGTGCCCGCCACCGAGAACATGCCCGGCGGGCGGGCCATCAAGCCCGGTGACGTGCTCAAGACCCGCAACGGGACCACCGTCGAGGTGCTCAACACCGATGCCGAGGGGCGCCTGGTGCTGGCCGACGGGCTGGCCCTGGCGGTGGAGGAGAAGCCTGACGCCATCATCGACCTGGCCACCCTGACCGGTGCGTGCATCGTCGCCCTGGGATCCAAGATCACCGGGCTCATGGGCAACGACGACGACCTCGTCGAGGAGGTGCGCTCGGCCGCCGAGCGGGCGGGGGAGCCGGCGTGGCCCTTGCCATTGCCCAAGGAGTACCGCAAGCAGCTCGACTCCGAGATCGCCGATCTCAAGAACATCGGTGGTCGCAGCGCCGGGGCGCTGACCGCCGGGTTGTTCCTCAAGGAATTCGTGGGCGACATCCCCTGGGTTCACCTCGATATCGCCGGCCCGTCGCGGTCGGACGAGGACGACGGCGCGGTCGTCAAGGGCGCCACCGGGGTCGGGGTGCGCACCCTGCTCGAGCTGTTGGGTGGCTGAAGGAGTTTCCGGGCGGCGGTCAGTGGAGATAACACTTAGGTTGAGAAGCTAAAAAACCGCCAAGGAGAAGAGGCAGCCATGGAGAAGCCCGCGACCGACAACGACACCAGCAGCACCAACACCCAGCAACCGGGTGAGGGTCGGGAGACGGAAGGCGACAGCGCAGAGAGCCTGGACGAACCCCTCGCTGAGGAGCACGTCCGCACCCAGGAGCAGCGCAACCAGGAGTGGACCGCCGACGAGACCCCGGATCCTCGCCGGGACAGCGAAGGCGAGCCCCTGCGGACGGGGAGCACGCCGCCGCCCACGCTGGACATGCCGACCGACTTGGAGAACAAGCTGGACGAGGTCATGGCCAATCCCCACTCCGACGCCGAGGAGGGCGGCGGCGCGGCCGAGCAGGCCAGCGGCGGCCACGCCAGCTAGCTCCGGCCATCGAACCTCCGGTTCGGCGGTGGTTCACCTCAGACGGAGTGAGCTCGGATGAAGCCGAGCAGGCTGGCCCTGAGTGCCCTGGGCAGCGCTGGGCTGGCCGCGGTGGGTGTCTACGGTGGGCAGGCGGCACAGTTCCGCCGCCACGCGGGGACGCGCCTGGAGTTCGTGGAGAAGCACTTCGACCAGGACTTCGACGACGCCGAAGAGATCCTGGCGTCACGCTGGGGCACGCGCTCCGCCGTCGACCGGGCTTACGAGCTGGTGGGAGGGGCGCTACGTCACTCCTTGTGAACATCCTGGTGGTCGTCGGCGCTGTCAGCGGCTCTCACCTCCGCCGCTGATCCCCGACTCAGGCGGCGTCCGCGGGCGGATGACTTGGTGCCCGGACGCTCTGCCTCTCTCTTCGCTGAACGCGTGCTGATGACGTCCTCCACGAATTCGGTCTTGGGGTCGGCCAGGATGCCAGCCGCGCTTATGGATGAGGGTTGTTCGGACTCAACCGTCCCTTTGGACGAAAGTGCCCACGCCACAAGCGATCTGTCCGCCCCTTCAAGGGAGCCACACCCGTTCCATTCATAGGGTTCTCAAGCGGCGTCGTCGGAATCACTGCGCCGGGCTTCGGCCAGCGCTTGGGTG
Organism: Acidimicrobiales bacterium; assembly: GCA_038233555.1. Lineage (GTDB taxonomy): Bacteria > Actinomycetota > Acidimicrobiia > Acidimicrobiales > CADCSY01 > JADDRA01. Next base: position 4,771 of record JBBSLT010000066.1, on the reverse strand, counting down.
TGTCGTTGCCAGGCCCAGACCGCCGACTCCCGGCACAGCGCCGGATGGAAGCGCCAGCGCAGGAGCTGGCGCTCTGTGGCTTCGAGGTCCTCGCCCAGCTCGATCAGCGACAGAGCCAGGCATCGACTGCGGCGCCGCAGCTTCTCGAGGGGTGGGGTGGCGAGTTCGGCCTCCTGCCAGCGCTGGTGATCGGCTTGGACGGCCTCGGGCAGGCGGGCGAGTTGACGCCGGTTCAACGGGGGCATCTTGCGCCGCACGGCCAGCGTGGCCTCGTCTTCGGGCGAGGCCAGCTGAAACTGACAGCACCGCCCCAACGCCCGCACAAAGGGCGAGCTGCGGCCCTCGCCGCCGAGGCCGAGGGAGCGGGCGGTATCGGAAAGAGCGAGGTCGAATCCCGCTGGCGTCGTCTCCAGGCCGGCGGCCAGGCGCCGCAACAGCCAGGTGGTCGAGGGTCCGAGGATCCCGAGCCAGAACCTTTCGACGTAGGCGGAGCGAGGATCGTGGCCAACCCGGTCGATCACCGGGTCGGGCCAGGGCTTGATGTGCAGAAGATCGGTGACGGGCAGGGCGAGAGCAGTGGGCATGGAGCGCCTCCAACAGCGGGGAACCGGCGGGGGAAGAGCAACGCTGTAGTTCAGGGTATTTCGTAGGTTCTCACTGAGACTGTCACAGAGACGCTCAGACGTCAAGGACCTGCCGTCAGACGGTCCGAATCCTGACCCAGGAGGTAAACTTTAGGTCATGGCTAGCTTTCGCGATCTACTCAGCGCCACCAAGACCCGCATTCGCGAGGTCGACACCGCCGAGGCGGAGTCGGCCATCGCCGGGGGGGCCACGGTGCTCGACGTGCGTGAGCCCGACGAGTACGAGCAGGGGGCGCTGCCCGGCGCCGTCCACATCCCCCGGGGCCACCTGGAGAGCCAGATCGAGAACCGGGTGGTCGACCGGGATACTCCACTGGTAGTGCATTGTGCCGGCGGCACGCGCTCCGCCTTCGCGGCTGAGACCCTCACCCAGCTCGGCTACACCGATGTCGTCTCCGTGGCCGGGGGCTTCAACAAGTGGAAGGACGAGGGTCGGGCGTGGTCGACGCCGCGCACCCTTTCAGCCGAGCAGCGCAACCGCTACCAGCGCCACCTGCTGCTCCCCGAGGTGGGTGAAGCGGGCCAGCAGCGCCTCCTCGACGGCAAGGTCCTGCTGCTCGGAGCCGGTGGCCTCGGGTCGCCGGCCGCGCTGTACCTGGCGGCGGCGGGCGTGGGCACCATCGGCATCGTCGACATGGATGTGGTCGACGAGTCCAACCTCCAGCGCCAGATCCTTCATAACCTCGACCGGCTGGGTGAGCGCAAGGTCGACTCGGCCAAGAAGGCGCTGACGGCCATCAATCCCGATGTCAACGTGGTCCCCCACGACGTGCGCCTGGGGGCCGACAACGTCCTCGACATCTTCGCCGGCTACGACGTGATCGTCGACGGCACCGACAACTTCCCCACCCGCTACCTGGTCAACGACGCCTCCCTGAAGCTGCGCATCCCCGTCGTGCATGGCTCGATCTTCCGCTTCGAGGGCCAGGCCACCATCTTCCATCCCTACGTAGGGCCCTGCTATCGGTGCCTGTTCCCGCAGCCTCCGCCCACCGAGCTGGCCCCTTCATGTTCCGAGGCCGGGGTCTTGGGTGTGCTGCCCGGCATCATCGGCTGCATCCAGGCCATGGAGGCGCTCAAGCTGATCCTCGACCTGGGCGAGACCCTCACCGGGCGGATCCTGACCTACGACGCCATGGACGAGAGCTTCCGCACCCTGCGGTCTCGCCGTGACCCGGAGTGCCCGGCGTGCAGCATCGATCCGGACGACCTGGTGATCGCCGAGTACGACGAGCTGTGCATGCCCCACCCCCGCCAGTCGCCGGTACCGCAATCCGCCTGACATCCCCGCCTTGGTTCTTTGTCGATTCCACAGTGCCTCGCACTGCCGGACCGACAAAGGATGTTCGGAGGGGGGACTATCTCTTGCCGCCCGTGCCCTCTTCGTCGGCTTCCTCTGGCTCGCGCTCCTTTCGTCGCAGCAGGTAGGAGGAGAGGGCCAGCACCAACAGGACCCCGCCGAGGACGCCGATCTCGGTCATGACGTCAACGAAGGCAGTCCGGTCGCTCCCGGCCAGCTCCTTGGCCTCGAGGCTGCCGATGACGATCTCCTTGATGGTGGCGATGACGCCCACCAACAGGAAGGGCTCGGCCAGGAGCTGGCGTTCGACCAGGGTGGTGCGCACGGCGCTGAGGAGCTCCACCAGGATGAAGACCAGCAGGAGCGTGTCGAGGATCTCGCTGATGGTGACCTTGAGGCCTTCCTCGGCGCCGATGCCGGTGGCCAGGTCGTAGCCGGCCTTGACCAGCAGGGCAAGCGCCCCCCCGGTGAGCACGACGCAGATGAGGGCGTAGACGATGTCTTCCACCAGTCGAAGGGCCTGATTGGTCAGCCCCTCTGACTTGCGGTCGGTGTCCTCGGCTTTGGACTCGTCGGCCACGGTCCCCCTGCTTACTCGATGACCGCCACGACGTCGCCGGCGCCAACCGCTCGACCGGCTTCAACCGCTACCTGAGTCACTCGCCCAGACTGGCCGGCGACGATGTGGTTCTCCATCTTCATGGCCTCCAGTACGCAGATCGTCTGGCCCGCTTCCACCTCGTCGCCCACCGCCACCAACACCGACACGATGGTGCCCTGCATGGGAACCCGCACTTCTCCCCCCGCGGTGACGCCAGCGGGAGCCCGCGCCCCGCTGCGGGCCTTGGGCCGCCCCGCTGGTGACGCCGGGCCGTCTACGCCTTGGGGTACCCACAGCGAGACCTGGAAACGCCGGCCGTCGACCTCCACGTCGACATCGCGCCGGACCCGGCCGTCCCCGGCGTCAGCACCGGCGCCAGCAGGTACTGGGGTAGCTGGCTCGATGGTGGAGAGGTCGAGGTGGTGCTCCAACCACGACGTGGCGTGGGTGACACCCACGAACTCGGGTGCGGCCAGCACCAGGCGATGGGCGGCAACGGTGGTGGCCACACCCTCGATCACCAGCTCATCGAGGGCCCGCAGCATCCGTCGGCGAGCCTCCTCCCGATCACCGCCCCAGACCACCAGCTTGCCGATGAGGTTGTCGTAGTACTGGCTCACCTCGTCGCCGGCAGCGAAGCCGGTGTCGAAGCGGCAGAATGGACCGCCGGGGGCCTCCAGGCGAGTGATCCGCCCGGGCGACGGGCTGAACCGACCCCCGGCCGGGTCCTCGGCGTTTATACGGCACTCGATGGCGTGGCCCCGGGGGACAAGGTCGGCCTGAGTGAACGACAACGGCGCCCCCGCCGCCACCCGGAGCTGCTCGGCCACCAGGTCGAGGCCGTAGACGGCTTCGGTGACGGGGTGCTCGACCTGCAGTCTCGTGTTCATCTCCAGGAACCAGAATTCACCGTCCTCAAGGAGCATCTCGACGGTGCCGGCACCGAGGTAGCCACAGCCCTTGGCCACTCGCACCGCCGCCTCGCCCATGCGGGCCCGCAAGTCGTCGGACAGTGCGGGGGCCGGGCACTCCTCCACCAGCTTCTGGTGGCGACGCTGCACCGAGCAGTCCCGCTCACCCACCCACACCACGTTGCCCAAGGTGTCGCCCATGACCTGGACCTCGACGTGACGGGGCCAGGCCAGGTAACGCTCCACGTAGAGCTCGTCGCGCCCGAAGGAGGCCAGCGCCTCACGCTGGGCCGACTCGATGGCTTCCGCCGCCCCCTCGGGACCGGCGAGGATCTTCAGGCCCCGACCGCCGCCACCGTGGGCCGCCTTGACCGCCAACGGCCAGCCGTGGGACTCGCCGAAGCCCACCACCTCCTCCACGGTGGTGACGGCGGAGTCGCCGCCGGGAACCGGAGCGACGCCGACGGCGGCGGCGGCCCGGCGGGCGCTGAGCTTGTCGCCCATGGTGTCGATGGTGTCGGGGGACGGGCCGACGAAGACGAGTCCGGCGCCGGCCACGGCACGGGCGAAGGAAGCGTTCTCCGACAAGAAGCCGTAGCCCGGGTGCACGGCCTCGGCTCCGCTGGCCACGGCGACAGCCACCACTGCATCGATGTCGAGGTAGCTCTCGGCCGCGGTCCGGCCACCGAGGGCATGGGCCTCGTCGGCCATGCGGACATGCATGGCATCACGGTCTGGCTCGGAGTAGACGGCCACGGTGGCGATGCCCAACTCGGCGCAGGTCCGCATCACCCGCACCGCGATCTCGCCCCGATTGGCGACGAGCACCTTGGCGAAGGGGGCCTGGTCGGAAGGGCGGGGCTGGGTCATGGCCGCCCTATCGTTCCAGACCGTGCCTGGGGGTGAGGAACTCGGCCGCTTCGCCGACGTGCGATGGTTGAAGGAGACCAGCTCCACCAACGCTGACCTGGTGGCCCTGGCCCGCCTCGGGACGCCCGAGGGCGTCGTCATCGTGACCGACCACCAGCGCCGAGGCCGGGGTCGCCGGGGCCGGACGTGGACGGCGCCGCCGGGCTCGGCCCTGCTGGCCTCGGTGCTGCTGCGCCCGCCGCTCCCACCGGTGGCAGCGTCGTTGGCGACCGTGGCCGCCGCTCTGGCTGCCGCCGACGCCTGTCGGGACGTGGCCGGCGTGATCGCCGGGCTGAAGTGGCCCAACGACCTGGTGGTCGACGACCGCGGGGGGACGGCGGCCAAGCTGGCCGGCCTTCTGGCCGAGTCTTTGGTGGAGGGGAAGCGACTGGTAGCGGTGGTGGTG
>JBBSLT010000065.1:0-12518 GCA_038233555.1 Acidimicrobiales bacterium | reverse complement strand
GCGGCCTATTCCGGAACTTCCTCCAGTTTCGGGCTGCCGCGTATCAGTCGCCCGTGCTTGCGCTGTGCAGGGCGTCGAAGGCAGCGGCCGTCGCCCACCCGTAGCACAGGTGGGGGATGATGTCGGCGGCCCAGCTCTTCGCCGGCCACGACCGCGGGTCGGACACCCCCAGGGCGCTGTAGGGAAGCACCGTGGCGGCGGTGGCGGCCGCCGCGATGCCGACGCCCGCGATCGGGCGGGGTACGCCGGAGAGCACTGATGGCCGCAGGACGCCGTAGGCGGCGCCGACCACGTAGCCGGCGAGGTAACCCATGAGCGCTCCGGCGCCCTGCTTGCGGTTCTGTCCTTCCGGTTGGCTGTCGTCGTCGCTCCCTTCGTCAGCCGCCAGGGTGACGCCGGCGAGGTCGGTGGCGCGCTCGGCGGTCTCCGCCGGCACGTCGCTCGATGGGCGATCGCGGACGACCATGTCGAGGTAGGTGACGGTGTTGAGCACGGCCGTGCCCACTGCGCCTGCGGTGAGGCCGTGGATGAGCGGTCGGATGGTCATGCGGTGGTCCTTTCATCGGAGCGTGCGAACGCGTCGGCGACGAGCTCGCCTACGTGCTTCGGTACCCGATCGGTGCCGTGGCTGATCTGACTGGAGCAGCTGAACCCGTCGGCCACGACGTGGACGTCCCTCGGCTCGGCCCGCACTGCGGGGAAGAGGCGGTCTTCGCCGGCTGCCATCGAGACATCGTAGTGGGAGTCCTCGTAGCCGAAGGAACCGGCGAGGCCGCAGCAGCCGCTGTCGACCACCTCGACGTCGAGGCCGAGGCGCCGGAGCACCCGTTCTTCGTGGTCGGTGCCGAAGAGCGACTTCTGGTGGCAGTGCCCGTGGAGCAGGACCTTCCCAGCGGGGTCGTCGCTCTCGTCGATCGTCGGCCAGTCGATCCGATCGGCGTGTCGGTCCAGCAACTCGGCGAGCGTGCAGGTCTGTGACGCCAGACGCTCGGCGTCGACGTGGTACGGCAGGAGGTTGACGAGCTCGTCTCTGAACACGGACAGGCAGCTCGGCTCGGCAACGACGATGGGGATGCCCGCGGTGAGCGCGGGCTGCAGGGTGTCGAGGATCTGGCGCAGCTGGCGCTTGGCCAGGTCCAGCATGCCGAAGTCGTAGAGCGGTCGCCCGCAGCACAGCGTCTGCGGCGGGATCTCGACGCGGAACCCAGCGGCGACGAGCGCGTCTGCACAGGCCCGCAGCACCCGAGGTCTGAAGTGGTTGTTGAACGTGTCCGGCCAGAGCAGCACCCGCTGGCCTGCCGGGTCGCCGGCAGCGGTGAAGGACCGGCGGAACGGCTCCTCGGCGAAGCGGGGTGCAGGGCGACGGCGGGTGACGCCGCCGGCGAGCTTGGTGATGCTCGACAGACCGGGAGCTGACAGCGCGAGGTTCGCGAGCCGGGGGACCCGCGAGCCCACCCGGGCTGCCCAGTAGATGAGCCCGAGGGCGTAGGCGTGTCGGGGGCGCAGCCGCTTCTTGTAGTGCTGTGCGTAGAACTCGGCCGTGTAGGTGGCCATGTCCACACCGACCGGGCACTCGGTTTTGCACGCCTTGCACGCCAGGCACAGGTCGAGCGCCTCGAGAACCTCGGTGGAGCGCCACCCGTCCTTGATGGTGTCGCCCTGCAGCATCTCGAAGAGCAGCCGGGCCCGGCCGCGGGTGGAGTGCTTCTCCTCGCGGGTGACCATGTAGCTGGGGCACATGGTGCCCTCGTCGTGCTTGCGGCACTCGCCGATGCCGACGCAGCGCAGCGACGTCACGTTGAAGTCGCCGTCATCCTCGACGTACGAAAACTCGGTCGTCACCGGGATCGGTCGGTAGCTGGCACCGATGCGCAGGTTCTCGTCCACGCGGTGGGGGTCGACGACCTTGCCGGGGTTCATCTTGCCGTCGGGGTCCCAGATCGCCTTGAACTGCCGAAAGGCCCGCACCAGCTCAGGGCCGTACATCTTCTCCAGGAACTCGGCGCGCGCCTGTCCGTCGCCGTGCTCGCCGGAGAGCGAGCCACCGTGGGCGATGACGAGGTCGGCGGCATCGGCTATGAAGGAGCGGAACCGCTCGATACCCGGCTGGGTGTGCATGTCGAAGTCGATGCGCGTGTGGACGCAACCGTCGCCGAAGTGGCCGTAGAGCGCAGCGTCGTAGCCGTACTCGTCGTACAGCCCTTGCAGCCCTCGCAGGTAGTCGCCGAGCTGTGTCGGGTGGACGGAGCTGTCCTCCCAGCCGGGCCACGTGAGGTCCCCGTGGAACGTGCGGGCGGTCGCGCCGAGGCCTGCTTCGCGGACCAGCCACAGCTTTCGGGCCAGCTCGTCGTCGTCGACCAGCATCTGGGACACCGCTGGCCCGTCGTCACCGGCCAGGTCGTCGATGAGCTGATGCGCGCTGCTGCGAGCGTCGTCGAGGTCGTCGGCGCCGAACTCGACGAACAGCCACGCCGAACCCTTGGGCAGCTCGGCGATGGCCTCCGGGTGGATGCCCTTGGCGGCCTCCAGCTCGCACAGCTTGCGGTCGACCGCTTCCAGGGCGAAGGGGCCGTGCTCGAGCACAGCAGGCACCGTATCTCCGGCCAGAGTGGCGTCCTCGAAGCCCAGCACGACGAGGAGCCGGTGCTGCGGGCTCTCGATGAGCTGGGCGGTCGCCTCGAGCACGAGCACGCAGGTGCTCTCGGTCCCCACCAGCGCCCGGGCGATGTTGAAGCCGTTCTCGGGGAGCAGCTCGTCGAGGTTGTAGCCCGACACCCGGCGGGGGATCTTCGGGAACCGCTCACGGATCTCCTCGGCGTACTCGTCTCGAAGGTCGCGCAACGCCCGGTAGATCTCCCCTCGCCGACCCCCGCCGTCGATGATCTCCTCGAGCTCCTCATCCGACGTGGGACCCACGGTCATGCGGAGGCCGTCGTAGGTGAGGATGTCGAGGGACTCGATGTTGTCCGATGTCCGGCCGGCGGTCACCGAGTGGACGCCGCACGAGTTGTTGCCGATCATGCCGCCGAGCACGCAGTGGTTGTGCGTGGCCGGGTCGGGACCGAAGGTGAGGTGGTGCTCCTCGGCAGCATCACGCAGGTTGTCGAGGACGCAGCCGGGCTGAACCCGAGCGAGTCGGGCATCGGGGTCGATGTCGAGCACCCGGTGCATGTACTTCGTCATGTCGAAGACAACGGCGACGTTGCAGCACTGCCCGGCGAGGCTGGTGCCGCCACCGCGGCCGAGCACGGGTGCGCCGTGGCGCCGGCACACCTCCACGGCGGCGGCGACGTCGTCCTCGTCCCGTGGCACGACGACGCCGATGGGGGTCTGGCGGTAGTTCGATGCGTCTGTGGCGTACAGCGCTCGCGAGCCGTCATCGAAGCGGACCTCGCCGCGGACGATGTTGGACAGCTCAGCCTCGAGTGCGGCTGCGTCGACGTTGGCTGCTGCGGTCATCGGTTGATGAACTCCTGCAGCTTGCCCTTGAAGCCCTGGCGGATGATCCGAGCCGAGTGCTCGTCGCCGGCCATGACGGCCTTCGCCAGCGACAGCGCCTGGGCGAGCTCGACGTGCGGAGGGAGGGGTGGCACCTCGGGGTCCGTGATCACCTCGAGCACCACCGGGCGGTCGGCGCTCAGCGCCTGGTCCCACGCATCGCCGACGGCAGCTGGGTCGTCGACCCGGATGCCCTGGAGACCGACGAGCTCGGCGTACCGGGCGTAGGGGAAGTCGGGGAGCTCCTGGGTAAAGCCCACCTTGGGCGACTCCGCCATGGCACGCAGCTCCCAGGTCACCTGGTTCAGGTCGTTGTTGTGCAGCACGAGCACGATGAGACGGGGGTCCTCCCAGTCCTGCCAGTACTTGCCGATGGTGATCAGCTCGTTGATGCCGTTCATCTGCATCGCACCGTCGCCGACGAGGGCGATGGCCGGGCGGTCGGGGTGCGCGTACTTGGCGCCGATCGCGTACGGCACGCCCGGACCCATCGTGGCCAGGGTCCCCGACAGGCTGCCTCGCATCCCCTCCTTCATCTTGAGGTCCCGGGCGTACCAGTTGGCGGAGGATCCCGAGTCCGCGGTGAGGATCACGTCGTCGGGCAGGCGGGGCGAAAGCTCGCGGAAGACGAGCTGAGGGTTCACCGGGTCGGCATCGAGCTGGGCGCGCGCATCGACGATCTCCCACCAGCGCTTCACCTCCTCCTCGATGTGCTCGCGCCACGAGCGGTCGGCCTTGCGCTCGAGCAGCGGGATGAGCGCTCGAAGGGTGGCCCCGCTGTCACCGATGAGGTTGACCTCCATCGGGTAGCGGATGCCGATCATCTTGCCGCTGATGTCGATCTGCACGGCGCGGGCTTGATCGAGCTCCGGCAGGAATTGCGTGTACGGGAAGCTCGACCCGACCATCAAGAAGGTGTCGCAGCCCATCATCAGCTCGTAGCTGGCCTTCGTCCCGAGCAGCCCGATGGAGCCGGTGACGTAGGGCAGGTCGTCGGAGAGGACGTCCTTGCCGAGCAGCGCCTTGGCCACGCCGGCACCGAGCAGGTCGGCGACCTCGCGGACCTCTGCGGCCGCGTGACGAGCACCCTGGCCGACGAGGATCGCGACCCGCTCCCCGGCGTTGAGCACGTCGGCGGCACGAGCGACCTCCGCCGACGGCGGTGTCGTGTCCGGACGCGTCCAGCCGATGGAGCTGGGGACCATCTTGAACTCGTGGCCCGGGGGTTCGTACTCCAGCTCCTGCACGTCGGCGGGGACGATGATGCACGTCGGTGCCTGCTCTGCGTAGGCGGTCCGTATGGCGCGGTCGATGAGCACGGGGAACTGCTCGGGAACGGTGGCCATGTGTACGAAGTGGTGGGCGACGTCCTTGAACAGCGAGAGGAGGTCGACCTCCTGCTGGTAGTTCCCGCCCATGGCGCTGCGGTTGGTCTGGCCGACGATCGCCACCACCGGCACGTGGTCCAGCTTGGCGTCGTACATCCCGTTGAGGAGGTGGATCGCGCCCGGCCCCGACGTGGCCATGCAGACGCCGACCTTGCCGCTGAACTTCGCGTAGCCGCACGCCTGGAACGCCGACATCTCCTCGTGACGGGATTGCACGAACCGTGGTCCGTCCGAGCCCGCCCTCCCGAGGGCGGCGACCAGACCGTTGATGCCGTCGCCCGGGTAGCCGAAGATGTGGTCCACGCCCCACTGGCGGAACCGCTCCCAGATGTAGTCGCTGACGTTCTTGGCCATGGTGCTCCTCGGTCGTCCTGGCCGGTCCTGGCTCTCGATGGAAGGACCGACGGCGGTCTGCGGGTTCCATGAACGGGAAGTCCTCGGCCGGTGTCTTTTATTCCATGGATGTGTCATCACCGGCCAGGAGCTCCCTCGACTGACGGGAGGACGACATGCACGCAGCGATCGAACGGGTCGACGTATCCGTGTTCACGGTGCCCATCGAGGAGCCCCAATCCGATGGCACCTTCGAATGGGACAGCACCACGGCCGTGGTGGTGGAGGTGCACGCCGGCGGAGCCAGGGGCACCGGCTACACCTGGCGGTGCGCACCCGGTGCAGGACATGGCCGCCTCCGTCCGCAACATCAGGCTCCCGGGGATCGCCGCATTCGCCATCTCGGCCGTGGACGCTGCGCTCTGGGACCTGAAAACCCGCCTCCCCGGCATCCCGCTGATGGACCTCCTCGACGCACCGCACTCCACGGTCCCCGCGTACGGGAGTGGTGGCTTCACGTCCTACGACGTCGGGCAGCTGCAGCAGCAGCTCGCTGGCTGGGCGGAGGACGGACTCACCATGGTGAAGATGAACATGGGCCGTGATCCCGGCTCCGATGTGGACCGGGTGGCCGCCGCCCGTGAGGCCATCGGGGACGGCACCAGCCTGCATGAGCGACGTCCAGCTCGCAGCGCCGGGCTTCATGGGCGCCAACTGGGGCGGGATGACCCCGGCCCGCCTGGTCATGGGACACGTCGTCTACGGCGTCGTCCGCGCACTGCTCTACAACGCGATCACCTGACGGCACCGGGCGGTGGTTCAGTCGTCGTCGTCCTCGGAGTAGCGCTTCCACGCCTGCTGGAGCCCTGCGAAGCCGTACTGCAGGACCTTCCCCGTACGTTGGTCCGTTGCTTCCTCGCCGACCGCTCAGCGGTACTGCTCGCGGATCTCCATGGCGCGGGCCTTGGCGGCCATCGCGAACGTCATGGCCTGCTGGGGGAGCGACTCGAGGAAGGATGGTGTGCGGGCGCCGTGGGCCCGGTCGTCGAAGATGCCGTGCGCTCCGTGGTCCACGTCCTGGTCGGCGGGCTCGTACAGGTTGTCGGGCCGGCCGTCCTGGATGTCCATGTCCGTCAGCTGCCCGCCCACGGCGGATCGGGCCATGTAGTAATCGCCGATGCCCGGCATGAGCTGTGCGAGTCCCACGACCATCCAGTTCCACGTCCCGAAGATCTTCTGGCGAGGTGCCGTCTCGGCGGCATCCACGATGGCGTTGGCCGCAGCCTCGGGCTGGTAGATCGGTGCGACCGGCTGGGGGTGCTTGTCGACCTTGGCTCGACACCAGTTGAACTGGGTGGTGTTGACGCCGGGGAGGTGGATGATGGTCGTGCGGATGTTGCAGCCCTCGTCAATGAGTTCCGTGCGCAGCGAGTCGTGGAACCCCCGGACGGCAAACTTGGCGGCGCAGTACGGGGCCTGAAGCGGGATGCCGCGATATGCCAGCGCCGACCCGACGAAGACGATCGTGCCGCGGTCCCGGGGGCGCATGCGCTTGAGGGCTGCGAGCGCCCCGTTGGTCTGGCCGAGGTAGGTGACGTTGGTCGCCCGTGCGATCTCGTGCGCTTCGAGGTCGCGGATGCGGGCGAAGATGCTGGTCATGGCGTTGTTCACCCAGCAGTCGATCGGTCCGAGCTCGCTCTCGATGCGGTCGGCGGCGGCGTCGACCTGGTCGTAGTCAGCGACGTCGGTCGGCACCACGAGAGCCCGCTGGCCGTGGGCTTCGACGTCGGCGGCGGCAGCGGCCAGGCCGGCCTCGCCGCGTGCGAGCAGGGCGACGTCCCAGCCGCGCTTGGCGAGCTCAATGGCGGTCGAACGGCCCACGCCAGCGCTGGCGCCGGTGACGACGGCGACCTTGGTGTCCTGTTGATCGAGAGGCATGCGTTCCCCGTACCCCACGTACCCGAGGCTCAGCCGGGACGGCCATGGTGGGTTCTCATCGTGCGCCCGACCGCCGGTGAGTGATCCGGCGGATCCGATCGTTGGCGACTCCCGCTGACCGGCACGGGTAGCTCCGGGCCGCGCACCTGTCGACGACCGTAGGAGCGTGCGGATAGTTTGGACCCCGGCGCAAACGGGTGCGCCCCCGACCGGAAGGCCCCCCATGGCCCCGACCAAACGAGCGAGGACGAAGTCGACCGCACCTTCGGCCAAGGACTCGAAGCTTGCGGCCCGCACCACGTCGACGGAGCCGCAACCCACCGGTGGCGGGGACGGCGGGGGCCTCGAGGGTGATCCCACTGCGCCGGCGACGGCGCCGGCCAAGGTGTCGAGACGCGTCGGTTCGAGTCCCCGGGATGCAGCGGTAGACCTGGGCTGGGCCCAGGACGGCGACGCGCTGACGACCGCCCAGGGTCAGCGGGTGGAGGACACCGACAACTCGCTGCGGGCGGGGCCCCGGGGGCCCACGCTGCTCGAGGACCACCACCTGCGTGAAAAGATCATGCACTTCGACCACGAGCGCATCCCCGAACGGGTCGTCCACGCTCGGGGCGCCGGCGCCCACGGCCGCTTCGAGCTCTACGACTCGCTCGAGGACATCACCAGCGCGGCAGTGCTGACCGACACCTCGGCCGTGACCCGGGTGTTCGTGCGCTTCTCGGCGGTGACCGGCTCCCGGGGGTCGATGGACACCGCCCGGGACGTCCGAGGGTTCGCGGTGAAGCTCTACACGACCCAGGGGAACTGGGACCTCGTCGGCAACAACATGCCGGTGTTCTTCATCCAGGACGGCATCAAGTTCCCCGACCTCATCCACGCCGTGAAGCCCGAGCCGGACCGGGAGATCCCCCAGGCCCAGTCCGCCCATGACACCTTCTGGGACTTCGTGTCGCTGCAACCCGAGAGCACCCACATGCTCATGTGGGTCATGTCGGACCGGGCCATCCCCCGCTCCTACCGCACCATGGAGGGCTTCGGGGTCCACACCTTCCGCCTCGAGAACGCCGCCGGGAAGTCCTCGCTGGTCAAGTTCCACTGGAAGCCAGCGGCGGGCATCCACAGCCTGGTGTGGGAGGAGTCCCAGAAGCTGGGCGGTATCGATCCCGACTTCCACCGTCGGGACCTGTGGAACGCCATCGAATCGGGCGCCTTCCCCCAGTGGGACCTTGGAGTCCAGGTCATGCCCGACACCGAGGAACAAACCTTCGAGGGCATCGACCTGCTCGATCCCACCAAGATCGTGCCCGAAGAGCTCTGCCCCGTTCGCCTCGTCGGGCGCATGACGTTGGATGCCAACCCCGCCAACTACTTCGCCGAGACCGAGCAGGTGGCGTTCCACCCCGGCCACGTCGTGCCCGGCATCGACCTCACCGATGACCCGTTGCTGCACGCCCGGCTGTTCTCCTACCTCGACACCCAGATCACCCGCCTGGGCGGTCCGAACTTCGCCCAGCTGCCGATCAATCGCCCGGCGGCCCCGGTCAACGACAACCTTCGCGACGGCTTCGGCCAGCAGGCCGTCCACGCCGGTCGGGCCGCCTACTCGCCCAACAGCATCGGCGGCGGGTGTCCCTTCGCCACCGGCGATGCCGGCTACGTGCACTTCCCCCAGCCCGTGGAGGGCACCAAGGCCCGAAAACGAGCCCAGTCCTTCGACGACCACTACAGCCAGGCCACCCTCTTCTGGAACAGTTTGAGCGAGGCCGAGCGCGACCACGAGGTCAGTGCGTTCTCCTTCGAGCTCTCCAAGGTCGCCGACCCATCGATCGTGGCTCGGATGGTGGCCAACCTGGCCAACGTGCATTCCGATCTGGTGTCAGGCGTCGCCTTGCACCTCGGGTTGGCGAAGCCGACCGGCGACCCCGTCGGGGACGCCGGCGCTTCACCGGCGCTGTCGCAGGTGGCGGAGGCGTCGGGCCCGATCGAGGGCCGGGTCGTGGGCGTGCTGGTCACCGACGGCGTGGACGGCGCCGGGGTCTCCGCCCTGCGCAAGGCGCTCGACCGGGCCGGTGCCAGCCTCCACGTCATCGCCCCCCACGGCGGCGAGGTGGAGAGCAGCGGAACGTCGACCCTCGTCGCTGACGCCACCGTCTTCAACACCGACGCTGTCGTCTACGACGCCCTCGTGGTTGCCGGTGGATCGGGCCCCCTCGATCCGAAGTCGGAGATGATGATCCAGGAGGCCTACCGCCACCACAAGACGCTGGCGGCCTGGGGATCCGGCGTGGACGCCTTGACCGCCGCCGCGATCGACGCGGAGAGCCCAGGCGTGGTCACCGGGGAGCGGGCGGTGAAGGGGTTCAACGACAAGGTGATCGACGCCCTGGGCTGGCACCGGCATTGGGAGCGCTAGTGGGCCAGGACGCCGGCAAGGTCTCGAACGAGTTGCTCGGGCACTACCTCAACGACCACTTGGCTGGCGCCGTGACCGGCTACGACTTGGCCGAGCAGATCGAGGCCGCTCAGGTGGGAACGCCGCTGGGCGGGGCGATGAGCGTCCTCGTTGCCGACATCAGGGCCGACCGTGTCACCCTCGAAGCGCTCATGGAGGAGTTGGGCGTCGACAAGAGCCGCCTCAAGCAGACCGGCGGGTGGGTGGCTGAGAAGCTGACCAGGGTCCGGTTCAGCGACACGGTCACAGGTAGTGAGGCGTTGAGCCGCCTGATGCAGCTGGAGATGCTCTGCATCGGCGTCGAGGGGAAGCTCGCTCTGTGGAAGGCGCTCCAGGCCGTGTTCCCCTCGGGCCCCGGCGTGGTCGGGGTCAGCACCCAGCCGAGCGGCATCGTCGACCTCGACCAGCTGGTAGGGCGCGCCCAGGACCAGATCGAGAGGCTGGAGGGTCATCGGCTCAGGGCCGCCATTGATGCGTTCGGCGTCGATCCCGCCACCGGGTAGGTCATGGTGCGCCGCCCTCGCCGGCGTGGTCGATGACTGCGCCAGCGGTGAGGTCGGCGACGTGGCGGGTGCTGTAGGCGAGCCGGGCCGCCTCCTCACCAGTCATCTCCGGCGCGGCGTCGATTGCCCCGGCGACGGCCATGGCTATGGCCCGCGCCGCCTCCACCCCGGCGTGGGCGGCGCCGAGGTGGGCCAGGCTGATCGGGTCGTGGCGCCATTGGGGCAGCAGGCGGGCCAGGAGCTCGGCGGCGCCACCCGCTTAGACGGCAGCGACGCCGGCGGCGCCCCACCAGAACCCGGGGCGGCCGAGGTACCAGCCCGGCGGTCCCACCAACGCGCCAGCGTCGAGGGAGATGTCCAGGTCGACCGAACGGGTACCGGCAGCCGCAAGTGCCGGCGTCGCCCACTCGCCGGGCGGGTGGGGCGTCACCCCGGAGCGGGCGAGATCGACGCACACGAGCTGGACGTCCTCGTCGTGTCGGGCCGTCACCAACGCCCGGTCGAGCAAGGCGGCCCCGCTGCACCAGCGCTGGCGGCACGCACCGCCTCGGGCGGGTCGAGCGGCGGCATCAACGGCCCCTCACCGTTGCCACCAGTCCAGGCGGAACTGGCACTGGCGGTAGGCGCCGTCGGGCCGGCCCAGCACAGCGTGCAGGTCGGCGTGGACATCATCGCTATGGCGGGCGCGACGCCAGCGCCGCTCGCCAGACCCGCCTCCTCCGTGCAGCTGGGCGCCGCTGGATCCCAAGGCAGGTGCTCGCCGGCCGATGCCGTGATCGACTCGCTTGAGCCAGGAATGGGCGAGGACGATCCCACGCCCCTGAGCAGGCAGCTGACACGCTCGAACCAGAGTGCAAGCTTCATGGGACAGTGAGCGCGAGGCGAGCCCTCGTCAGCCGGTGAAACCCGTCGGCTTGACGATCAGGTTTGCTGAATGGCAGCTAAGGATCCTGGAGTGGTGCCGCGGAGGACCACGACCGCGATGTCGTCGACGATTCGACCCTGGGTGAAAGCGGTGGCGGCGCCCACGACCTCGTCGGCCACGTCCGCTGCAGATCCGCCGCCAGCGTTGACAAGACAGTCTGCAAGAGCTGCGTCACCAAAGAACCTTCCGCCGTCACGAGCCTCGCTCAGACCGTCTGTGTACAGCATCACAAGCTCGCCGGGTGCCAGGGTGCCGACGAGGGACGGACGGGGTTCCGTTGCCATAGTCCCGAGTATCCCGCCCGAGACCTCGACCACTTCCACCTCACCGGAGCGTCGCAGAACAAGCGGGTGAGGATGGCCGCCGTTGGCGATCCCGAAGTTGACTGAACCGTCGCCGGCGACTCGGAGAACGATCACCTGGGCGGTGAGGAACGGCTCGTCGTCCCCTGCCCGGCGCAGAAGCTCGGCATCGAGGGCGTCGAGCATCTCTCCGGGATGCGCATTGCGTTGGGCGACCGCTCGGAGGGTCCACCGGGCAAGGAGCGTGGTTCTGGCCGCCTGCACACCGTGCCCGCAGACGTCGCCGATCACCAGGACCCATGCGTCGCCGATCTCGAACGCGTCGAAGAAGTCCCCGAGCACCCCGAAGCCGTCGTTCGCGGGCAGGTAGCGGGCGGCCAGGTCGGCACCGGGAATGCTCGGCATGGCGGGCGGGAGCAAGCTGCTCTGCAGTGTCGCCGCGAACGCAGAGGCCGTCGCCGCGATCTCTCGCAGCGCGATTTCACCCGCAGCGGCGTGAGCCAGCGTTTCCAGGACCTCGACCTCAGGTTCTGTCCAAGACCGGATCTTGGTGTCGACGACGCAGAACGTCCCGAGGACCTCACCCCCGGGCGCTCGGAGCGGGAACCCGGCCCAGGCCCGCACGCCCATGGAGCCGATCGACGGGTTGTCGCAGGTCAGCGGGTGGTTCGCCGTGTCGCCGACCACCAGCGACTCCCCGAGGCCGATGACGTACTGGCAGAACGACTCCTGCACCGAGTTCTGGCGGTCGGCGATGTCGGTGGACTCCACACCGATGCAGCTCTTCCAGAACGACCGCGTGTCATCGACCACGGTCACGAATGCGAATGGCGTTGCCAAGACCATCGACGCCACACGGGCGAGACGGTCGAAGGGCTCCTCGGCAGCTGTATCGAGCAGGCCCGAGGCCCGAACGGCGCGGAGGCGCGTGCTATCGAGAACGGAGCTGGGAACAGGGTGCACGACCTGCCGACGCTAGCCTCAGGAGTTCATTCTCAGCATTCGAAAGCGTGCCTGGGTTGCGTGTCCGTGCTGCGTCCGGCTGATCACGTTCGAAACGCTCGGCGCTACGAGTCTCCCGCACCCTCGGGGCGAACCTTCGCCGCGCGCCTTACCACCGCTGCGATCGAGGCCGCATCCGCAGTGCCCTGGAGCGCTCCCGGCGGGCCGCGGGCGTTG
>JBBSLT010000064.1:0-12730 GCA_038233555.1 Acidimicrobiales bacterium | reverse complement strand
GCCAGCCCGACGGTGAGGGCGGGCGAGGAGGGCCGGCGCAGCGGCGCCGTGCTGGCCCGTCGAACGGTCAATCCGGGCGCTCGAAAAGCTCGATGGTCGCCCGGTGTCCCGGAGCGCGAGCGAGGCGACCGTCGGAAGTCACCAGGGGCGCATCGAGCGCCTCACTGAGGGCGATGTAGCACGCGTCGTAGGCGCTGACATTGTGGCGGAGTTCCCACATGCGCCCCGTCAGCTCGGTGTGAGCGTAGCGACGGATCGGCATCTCCAGGATGGCATCCTTGACCTCTGAGGCAGTGGCGGCGGATACCTCGCCGCTGGCAATCAGACGGCGAAGGCCGCTCACGACCTCGACGTCCACCAGGTGCGGGGCACTCATCGCGGCGGCATCGAGCAGGCGCTCGACCAGCGGGATGTTGACGCGTTCCGGACCGATCGCATCCAGGAGCGCCGACGCATCCACGACGATCACTCGCCGCGGCCGCCTCTGATCGCGTCGACAATCATCTTCGTGGTGACACCAGGACCGAAGCGAGCGCCTCCCCGTTTCAACACATCGGCGATGGTCGGGCGCGAGGCCAGTTCGTTCACATGCTCGAGCACGTAGGCGGAGAGCGACTGCCCGTTGGCCGCGGCCCGGGCCTTGAGCTCGGCGTGGACCTCATCAGGGACGTTGCGGATCTGGATGGTCTTGGCCACGGGCCAAGGCTACACCCAATTTGCATGCAACTCTCGGTGTCGGCCTAGGAGCCGCCTCGGAGCTGCTCCCGGACCGTCCGCAGGCCCCGGCCGATGTCGAGGAGGTGATGGCTGCCCTCGTGCACGGCCCGGCGGGCGGTGAAGAGCACCGAGCGGTGCTGACCCCGGCGTACGTGGCACTGCGACCACGCCCCCTCCGGAACCCCCTCGAAGGTGGCGGCCAGGGCCTCGGCGTTGACGGCGATGGCGTCGGCCACGTCTCCTGGGTTGCGTTCGTGGTAGGCACCGGCCTCGGCCGCCTCATCGGGGGTGGGGGCGTCGATGACAGGGTCATCCTCCACCAGCGAGCGCCGGACCCACTCGTCGTACCAGGCGAACACCTCGCCCACGTGGGCGGCGTACTCCAGGGCCGACCACACCTCAGGGGCAGGTCGGGTCCTCAGGAGCGCATCGCCGTCCTCGCCGGGCAGGAAGCGGGTGAGCGGAGCCCGGTAGCGGCGACCGAAGCCCCGCAGCTTGGCCACGGCATCGTCCATGGACAGGGCCTCGTCGACGTGGCCGCACTCGGCACAATCATTCGACGGCATGGTGGTGCCCGTCTCGCTCACCGGCTCCTCCTCACGTTGTCTCCATTCAACCCCTTCCGGTTCTGACCCCACCAGCGGGTGCTGGAACCACCGCTCATGGGGTCAGAACCGGTGGCGGCGGCCAGACGGCCCACGGTCAGCGCCTTGCGCCACGTCGGGACCCGGGCCCGGCGGGCGAACACGTCGCCGCCCTGGGCCTCGATGCGCTCCAGGATCCTGGCGTAGAGGATGCGCGCCGCTCGGATTCCCTTGACCGACGAGGCCGGCAGCAGGGCCAAGCCGACGTCGGCCGAGCGGTACAGGGTTCGGCACCGCTCGATCTCGAAGTCCATGAGCGCCACCCATTCCGGGGTGGCGCTCCGGGCCCAGGGGTCGGCGCCGAAGCGGCGCAGGTCGGCCTGGGGGATGTACACCCTCCCCCGGTCGAGGTCCTCGCCCACGTCCCGCAAGAAGTTGGTCAGCTGGAAGGCGTTGCCCAGATCCTGGGCGTGGCGCGTAGCCACCGGAGACGTGGGCTCGAGGATGGGCAGCATCATCTCGCCAATGACGGCGGCCGAGCCGTCCATGTAGCCGAGCAGGTCGTCCCACGTCTCGTAGGTGGCCACGGTGAGGTCCATGGTCATGGAGCGAAGGAAGCGCCGGAAGCACTCCGGGTCGATGCGGAAGGCCCGCACGGTGTGTACCACCGCCTTGAGCACATCGTCGTCGGAGTCGCCCGTCTCCAGGTCGGCGAAGAAGCGGGTGCCGAAGGAGGCCAGGGCTTTGGCCCGCACGTCGGTGGGGGCCGAGGAGCCCAGGTCGTCGACGATGTCGTCGGCGTAGCGGCAGAAGCCGTAGAGGGCCCAGACATGGTGGCGCTTGATCCGGGGCAGGGCCTTGGTCGACCAGTAGTAGGTGGTGCCGTAGCGCCGGTTGAGCGTGCGGCAACGGGCGTAGCTCTGCTCGAGGGTGGCGACGCTCAACGCCGCCCCAACCGGGCGTGCTCCTCCACCCGCTCGGCGGCCAGGCGGCCCGACACCAACACGGTGGGCACCCCCACGCCGGGGACGGTGCCCGAGCCTACGAAGACCAGGCCAGGCGCACGCTTGTCGACGTTGTTGGGGCGGAAGGGCCCGGTCTGGAGGAACCGGTGCGAGAGTGCGAAGGGGGTGCCGCGCTCCATGCCCTGACGCTCCCAGTCGAGCGGATCGACGAAGGCCTCCACCTCGACCTCGCTCGGGTAGCCGAGCGCCGCCACCCTCGCCGCCAGTGAGTCACGCACCCGCTCGCGTTCGGCGGTCCAGTCGATGCGGCCGTCGAGGTTGGGGGTGGGCTCGAGCACGTAGAGCGTGGAGCACCCCTCGGGGGCCAGCGACGGATCGTCGATGGAGTGCAAGGTGACCAGGATGGACGGGTCGGGCATGCGCACGCCGTCTTTGAGGATGGCCTTGAAGGACTCGTTCCATGAGGCGCCGAAGTGGATGTTGTGGTGGGCGGCGTCAGGCGGGGCCAGGCCCTTGACCCCGGCGTGCCAGACCACGCACGACGGGGAGTAGTGGCCCCGCCGGGCGGTGCGGGGGGCGTCGAGGCCCCCCAGCAGGGTGCGGTAGGCCACCGGCAGGTCGGGGTTGGCCACCACTGCGTCGGCCTTGATCGTCTCGCCACTTGCCAGGCGCACTCCGGTGACGTCGCCGGTCGTGCCGTGGCGGCGCAGGATGGTCTCCACCGAGGTGCCGTAGCGCAGCTCCCCGCCGGCCTGGGTGATGGCACCGGCCAGGCCCCGGCACATGGCGTGCATCCCGCCGGTGGGGAAGTAGACGCCCTCCACCGAGTCCATGTAGGTGATGACGCAGTACAGGGCCAGGGCCTCGTAGGGGGCCAGGCCGGCGTACATCGACTGGAAGCTGAAGATGCGCTGCAGGCGATCGTCGTCGAAGTAGCCGGCCACCGCCTTGGCCAGCTTGCGGAAGCCGCCGAGACGCACCAGGTCGAGGGTGGGCTTGAGGGGATGGGTGAGGTCGAGGGGCGAGTCGAAGTTGCGGGCGATGAAATGCGGCATCTCCAGGCGGTAGAGCTCGCCCAGCCAGTCGCAGAAGCGCCCGAACGCGGCCGCCTGGGTCGGGCCGCACACCTCCTCGATCTCTCCTGTCATGCGCTCGCGCCCGTGCCACACCCGCAGCACCGAGCCGTCGGCGTAGCAGGCCCGGTACATGGGGTCGACGGGGCGGATGTCGACGTGGTCGGCCATGGTGGTACCGGCGGCGGTGAAGCACTCCTCCACCAGGCCTGGCATGGTCAACACGGTGGCGCCGGTGTCGAAGCGGTAGCCACCCATCTCCAGCAGCCCCACCCGCCCCCCGGGCTCATCCCCCCGCTCCACGATGACCACGTCGTGGCCCCGGCCCACCAGGTGGCAGGCGGCCGACAGCCCCCCCAGGCCGGCCCCAATGATGACGACGTTCACCGGAGGGACGTTACCGCCGGCGCCGCTAGCCCACCTGGGGCGAGATCACCGATCGCGCCAGGCCACGTAGGCGGCCAGCTCGATGAGGGCGATCTTGGCCTCCTCGGTCAGGGGCGCCTGCTTGACCGCCTCCACCGCCTCGGTGGTCAGGCGCTCGATGGTGCGCTCGATCTCGTCCCGGGCGCCGGTGGCCACCAACACCTCCTGCACCTCGACCACCTCGGCCTCGGTCAGACCCGGATCGCCGGTGCGCTGGAGGCGCCGGGCGCCGGCGCCGGTGGCCCGTTGCGAGGCGATGGCCATGAGCGGCGTCGGCTTGCCCTCCCGGAGGTCGTCACCCACGGGCTTGCCGGTGGCCGAGGAATCGCCGAAGGCGCCGAGGAGGTCGTCGCGCAGCTGGAAGGCGTCGCCCAGGGGAAGGCCGTAGGCCGACAGGGGCTCGGCCAGCTCGCCGAGACGCCCGGCCAGGGCAGCACCCACGTGGAGCGGCCGCTCGACGGTGTACTTGCCCGACTTGTAGGACGTGATCCGCCGGGCGGTGGCCAGGTTGGCTTGGCCCCGGGCGGTGCCGAGCACGTCGAGGTACTGGCCGATGTTGAGCTCGATGCGCAGCTCGTCGTAGACGGCGCGGGCGGTCGCCGGCGCCGGCGCCATGAGGATGTCGGCGTAGACGAAGGCCAGGTCGCCCACCAGGATGGCGACCCCCTCTCCGAAGCGCCGGGGCTCGCCCCGCCAGCCCTCGCGGGCATGGCGCTCGGCGTAGGTGATGTGCGCCGTGGCCCGACCTCGGCGCTGGTGCGATCCGTCCATGACGTCGTCATGGACGAGGGCGAAGGCGTGAAGCAGCTCGAAGGCGGCACCCACGTCGACGACCAAGGGATCGGATGCGTCGCCGCCCGATCCCACCCAGGCCCAGTGACAAAAGGCCGGACGCAGGCGCTTGCCTCCAGCCTCGACCAGCTCCGCCAGGCACTCGATGGGGCTACGCAGATCGGGGTCGATTGCGGCCCAGCGCAAGGCCTCGGCCTCGAGAAGGCGCTGGACGCGTGCCTCGACCCGGCCGGCGATCTCGAGCAGGCTGGGAGGAGCGGAAGCACCGGAGGGGTCGGCCGGGGGGGCGATCGGGCCATGGTAGGCGGGCCTGGGCGCCACGATGGAGGCCACCATCGGCCCAGAGGTAGCGTTCCGCTGGTGAACGTGGCCCTGCTCGGGTCGGTGGCGGCATGGTCTGCGCTGGCCATGACTCTCGTCGTCCTGGTGTCGATCGCCCGTCCGTCGTCGCATCGGAACGAGCCCGGACGCCTCGCCCCCGCTCGGAGCCTCGCCGGCGTGGCCGTACTGACCAGCGTGGCGCTGTCCTGCCTGGTCTGGGCGCTGGTGCGTGGTGACTACCGGCTGGTCTACGTAGCCGAGGCCACTGCCAAGTCGGCCTCGTGGCCCTACCGCCTGGCCGGGCTGTGGGGCGGGATGGCCGGTTCGCTGCTGTTCTGGACGTGGCTGCTGTCGGTGGTGGCGGTGGTGGCCACCCGCTCGGTTCGTCGCTCCCGACCTGGCCTGGTGGCTCCGGTGGCCGCCGTCCTCGCCGCCATGACGGCGGCGTTTCTGGCCCTCGCCCTGGTCTGGGCCGACCCCTTCGCCCGCCTCGCCGTGCCCGCCATCGATGGCGCCGGCCTGGCGCCCATCCTCGAGCACCCGGCCATGCTCTACCACCCGCCCCTGCTGTACCTCGGCCTGGTGAGCTGTGGCGTCCCCTTCGCTCTCGCCGTGGCCGGCCTCCTCCGCTCCTGCGACCAGGCGTGGCTGGCCTTGGTCCGGCGTTGGGCCGGTGGCGCCTGGCTAATCCTCACCGTGGGCATGCTGGCCGGGGCGCATTGGGCTTACGCCGAGCTGGGCTGGGGCGGGTTCTGGGCCTGGGACCCGGTGGAGAACGCGGCCCTGCTGCCCTGGCTAGGTGCCACCGCCCTGCTCCATACCGCCATGGTCGACGAGCACCGGGGGCAGGTCCGCCTCTTCACCGTGGCCCTGGCCCTGATCACCAACGTGGCCGCCCTGGTGGGAACGCTGCTCACCCGTTCCGGCGCCGTCTCCTCAGTTCACGCCTTTGCCGAGGCCCAAGCGGTGGGACGGGCGCTGCTCGGCGTGGTGGTCGTCACCGCGGTCGGGGCGGGCGCCCTGTTGTGGCGATCCCGGCACCGGTCGGAGGCGCAGTGCTCGTCCGGCCCGTCCAACCGTGACGGAGCCGGCCGAAAGGACATCGGCTTCGCGTCGTCGAGGCCCGGGTGGTTCCGCCGGCAAAGCGTCTTGACCCTCAACGCCGCGCTCATCCTTGGCGTCGCCGTGGTGGTGGCCTTCGGCACCTTGTTCCCCTTGGTGGCCGAGGCGGCCGGCGGTCGCCCCTTCGCCCTGAGCGGGCGCTTCTTCGCCCTGCTGAGCGCACCCCTCGCCCTGGGTGCGTTGGGCCTGGTGGGGGTGGCGCCGGTGCTGCGCTGGCGGGGCGGTATCACCCCGGGAGGACGACGCACACTCCCTCTCGCCGCCACCGCCGCCCTCGTCGGCGCCTTAGTCGGCGCAGCCGCCGGGGTGCGCCAGCCCTTCGCCCTGGCCGCCGTGCCCCTCGCCACCTTCTCGGCCGTGCTCCTGGTGGCCGAGCTGGCCCGGCGCCTGCGGGCACCGGGGCCAGCGGTGGCCCGGCGCCGAGCCGCCGGCGCCATCCTGGCCCACCTCGGCATGGTGGTCTTGTTGGCCGGCGTGGCCGGCTCCACCGTGGGCCGGACCGAGACGGTCGTGGTCGCTCCGGGCCAGGAGGTGGCGGTCGGCAGCTACCGGCTGCGCCACGACGGAGCCGCCGCCGGTCCCCAGGCCATGCCTGGCGCCACGAAGGCGGGCGGCCACCAGAACGACCTGGGGCACCGGCTCATCCGCCTCGACCTGACCCTCCTACGAGGAGCCGACGAGGTCGGCGTGCTCCATCCCGAACAGCGGGTGTTCGAGGACCGCGGCCTCGTCCTGGCCGAGACCGCCCTGCGCTCCACCCCGCTCGACGACGTGCTGGTGGCTATCCGCCGGATCGGTGATGACGGGACCGCCGTGCTCGAGGTCTCTGTCCGGCCCTTGGTCATGTGGGTCTGGCTCGGCGGCATCATGCTCGCCTTCGGCGGCGCATTCGCCGCCCCGCCGCCGAACCGAAGGTTCGACGGCGAACCGAACGTGCTTCGGGCACCGGCGGCCAATGCCCCTCCCGCCGGCACAATCGAAGGTCTCGCAGCTAGGGCCGCGGGTCCTGGGGTGGGCGGGCTTCCCGTTTACGGTCCAGGAGGCGTCCGACCGTCGCGGGGGGTGCGGTCGGGGCTTGGTCCCGCTTCCGTTCCCGGGCCGTGGGTGGCTCGGGCGCCGACGGGCGGTGCGGGCGTTCCCGACCTGGGCGAGCCGGTAGCGACGGGAGGCGGCGATGCAGTTGGCCGACGCCTCGACCCACGCCTCGGCGCATGGTGGCCGTGGCCCCCGACAGGGCGAGGCGGCTGAGGGCAACGGCCACCGGCCACGCCAGCGCCGCCGCCAGCAGGAGCCAGCCGGCCAGAGGCACGGTCCCCCGACCGGGGGGCAGGTCGGCGGGGTCGAAGGCCTGCTCGGGGGCGATCTCGCCCCGCCCACCGGTGATGGCGGAGAGCTCCACCAGGGTCTCGGGCTGGGCGGGGCCGGGCTGGTACTCCGGCGAATACGACTGAGTGGCGACGGTGGCCGACGAGAACAGCGAGGCGTCGGCCTCGGTCACGGCCACGCCTACCCCGTAGCTGCCGGCGGCCACGGCCGGCACCTCGGCCAAGAACTCGGTGGCCGAGGTCCGCTCCAGGCGCACCTCGTCCCCCTGGCGGTCGGGCCCCGCCACCCGGGCCACGGCAGTGGCACCGTCGGGCCAGGCCTCGGCTCCCTCCACCGTGATGCGCAAGATCTCGCCGGCGACCTGGGCCCGTACCCCTCCGGCGCCGTCGCCCCGGGGGAAGGTGTCCTTGACCGTGGTCGACCAGAACGGCACGTAGCCCTCCCACCCGGCCCAGGCCTGGGCCCATCGGGCCGAGGCGTCGCTGGTCCACGCCGTGGCCCGACCGAGGCCAGCCTGCCAGGTGGCGAGCAGAGGATCGGCGTCGGGGCCGATGCGGGCCAAGGTGCGGGCCGACGGCTTGGCCGTGGTGGCCACGTAGCCGAACAGCGGCGGAGACGACGTGAGCTCGGCCACCGGGGCGGCGGTGGAGGTCACCTCGGGCAGGAACTCACCCTCGTTGACGAAGTCCCGGGAGGCCAGCACCGTCTCCTCCTGCATGATCTGGGGGATCTCGTGCAGGTCGCGACCGGGGTAGAAGCGCCCGCCGCCGGCCTCGGCCACCGCCGCCAGCTCCCGAGACGCGCCCTCGCCGGTGCCTAGCACCGACACGGTGATGCCCTCGTCGAAGAGCCCGGCGGCCTGATCGACCAAGCCGGCCAAGGCGCCCTCGGCGGTGAAGCCGTCGGTGAAGAGGATGATGTGCTTGAGCCGGGCCTTGCTACCGCGCAGCGCTTCGGCGGCGGTCGTCAGGGGCTCACGTACGTCGGTGCCCCCGGCCGGCGTCAGGCGGCCCAGACCCTCACGCACCACGTCCTCGGCCGGGAGCTGTTGGAGATCAATCATCCAGCGCTGCTCGGTGTTGAAGGCCAGCACCCCCACCTCGTCGTTGCGGGACAGGGCGGCGATGCTGCGGGCGGCGGCGGAGCGGGAGATGTCGGTCTTGTTGACCCCACCCTCGCCACTGAAGTTCCCGCCTCCGGCCAGGCCGTTGGCCCCCTCGTTGCAGTGGCACGCGCCCATGGAGCCGCTGGTGTCGATGGCCAGCACCTCGGCCACCGACGAGCGTCGCTTGGGGTCGAGCACGTCGCTCACCACGGGAAGGAGCTCCTCCAGGGGACTGTCGAGGTAGCCGCCGAGGGCGTAGCTGCGGTTGCCGCCGACCACCACCAGACCCCTTCCCAGGTCTCGGGTGGCCACTTGCAGGTCGGCCAGCTGGGGCGGGGCCAGGGAGCGGAGATCGACGTCGACCAGCACGGTGGCGCTGTAGGTGGCGAGCTGGTCCAGAGGTGGCAGGGTGGGGGCGTCGACCACGTCGGTAGGCAGGCCTCCAGCCCGCAGCGCGTCGGCCAGAGTGGCGCCCTCGCCCGCCATCCCCTCGGCCACGAGGACCCGAGCCGGTCCTTCCATCTGCACGGCGGCAAAGGCGGTGTCGTTCTCGCCCACGGTGTCACCCGAGGCGTCGATATCGACCTGGTAGCGAGCCAGGCCACCGGCCCCGGCCACCTGGGCCAGGTCGATCCGGTTGGTCCCGGCATCTAGATCGACCACCCGCTCCTCGACCACGGCGCCGTCGCGCCGGAGGGTGAGACGGGCGGGCCCGGCGCTGGTGGCCGTCACCGAGGCGACCAAGGCGACCTGTTCCCCCTCCCGGGCCGACGCCGGGGCGTCCAGGCCGGCCACGGCCACGTCGGCCCCGCCGGCGCGGGTGACGGGGTGGACCTCGACGGCCACGCCGGCGTCGGCCAGACGGCGGGCCTCCTCCACGGCGTCACCCTCGGTGACCCGCCCGTCGGAGACCACCACCACTCGGCGCCGGGCGTCGGCCGGGAGCACGGCGCCGGCGAGGCGGAGCGCCCCGGCCAGGTTGGTGCGGTCGGCGTCGACCTGCACGCTCGGGCTGAGAAGGGTGGCCTTCTCCTGGACGGTGAGTTCGAGGCGGGCGTCACCCCCGAAGAGGGCCACGCCGGCCAGCGCCCCCGGGGGCTGGGTGGCCAGGGCCTCCTGGGTCCACGACAACGCCTCGGCCCGACCGGCCGCCCCGAGGGAGTCGGAGGCGTCGAGCACGAACACGGTGGCCACCCTCCCTCGGCTCCGGGGCAGCTCGACGCCGAGGAGGGCGCCGACCACCAGCACGGCCACGATCGCCCGCAGCCCGAGGGCGACTCGACCCTGACGACGTCCCACGCCCATCCGTCGGCGGCTGAGCACCGTCTCCAGGGCCAGCACCGCCAGCAGGACCGCCGCCAGCCAGGCCAGCAGTGGCTCCTCCCCTCGAGGTGCCGCCTCGCCCGGTGCCACCGGTCGGGGCTCCACGGGGAGGGTGGCCACCGGGGCCAATGCCGACTCGCCCGGAGCGGGGTTGACGGCCACGGTGCGGGGCGGCCGTCCGTCGTCGGTGACCACCCAGAAGCCGGGACGGTCGGCCACCGGTGCGGCCGTGCCCGGGGGCACCTCGAAGCGGGCGCCACCCGGCCCCTCGACGGTGCCGCCGGTGGTGCCCGCCAACGGCAGCGCAGCACCGACCTGGAGGTCGGTCGGGGGCAGGGAGGCGCCGGCCAGCCCGGCCACCAGGCGGTCGCCCAAGACGGGGAAGGCCACCTGGAGAGCCAGGTTGCTCTGGCCCAGCGCAAAGCCCAGGTAGGCGAAGGGCCGCCCGTTGCGCTCACCCCGCACCAGCAGTGGGGTGGCCTCGGAGGCCACCAGCACCTCGTCGCCGGGGGAGGGCTCCAGGTGCTGGGCCGTCGCCACCGCCACCTCGGCCAGGTCGATGCCGGCCAGCAGCGGGTCGTCGGTGCGCACCAGGGCCACCGCCGGCTGGTCGACCTCGCCGGTGACGGCGATGCCCGGAGCACCACCCGGTGCGGCGATGGCGAGGAACGGGGCGCCGGGATCGGCGGGAACGTCCACCCCGTCGTAAATGGCCAGGTCGAACCCCTCGGCGGTACGGGTGGTGGGAGTGCGCTCCACGGTGAGGTCGCCGATGGAGGCGAGCAGGGTGTCGAGGTAGACGTCGTCGGGCCCGGTCACCAGCACCCGTAGCGGGCGGCGGCGGGCGGCCACGGCCCGGAGATGGTCGTCGGCGGCCAGGAGGTCCTCGCCCTCGAGGAAGGCTTCGACGCGGTCTCCGGCGGGCAGCTCGACCACCTGCTCCACGGTCTCGCCCGTCGGGAGATCGAGGTCCACCCGGGTGGCGGTGCGGCCGTCGACGTCGAGGCGCAGCGTCTGGGAGGCGTCGCCTCCGCCGGTGTTGCGGACCGTGACCCGGGCGGCCAGGCCGCTACCCCGGGGCTCGACGCTCAGGCGGGTGAGGGCCCGGTTGGTGGCGGCCTCGCCCACCGCCTCGTAGCGGGTGCCGGGGGGGATGAGGCGACGCTCGACGTCGTTCAGGCCGCCGTCGGACAGCAGCACGAAGCCGACGGGCACGCCCGGGGTCTCGAGGCTGGCGGCCAGGGTGAAGGCGGTGGCGAAGTCGGCCGCTCCGGCGCTGGTGGCCAGGGGATCGAGGGCGTCGGCGAAGGCCCCGCCGTCGGGACTGGACGAGAGCACCACCCGGGGGTTGACGCCGGCGTCGACCACGCTGGCCACGCCTCCCGCCGGCACCTCGGCCCGCAGCTCCCGAGCCCGCTCCTTGGCGCCGGCCAGACGGTCGGGGCTGCCATCGAGGGCCGCCATGGAGCCCGAGGTGTCGACCACAAAGACGGTGTGGCGGGCGAGAGGGGCGTCGGTGAGACGGGTGGGCTGGGCGGCGGCGAGAGCGAGGAGGGACACCGCTAGGAGCTGGAGGAACAGCAACAAGTTGGGGCGCAGCCGCTGCCAGGGCGAGGCCGCCGACACCGGTACGGCCAGCTCCCGCCACAGGAAGGTGGAGCTGACGGTCCGGGCCAGGCGCCGGGGGCGCAGCAGGTGCAACACCACCACCGGCACGGCCAGCAGGCCCAGCCACAGGGCCGCCGGGTTACGCAGGATCACCGCGGCCCCCCACCCCCCTGGTTCTTTGTCGACTGAGCAGTGCCAGGCACTGTGGATCCGACAAAGAACGGGGGGAAAGTTGGGATGCGCAGGGTCACCGTAGGACCCCGGCGGTGCGCCAGGCACCGAGGAGGCGGGCCTCCAAGTCGTCGTCGGCCAGGAGGCGGACGTAGGCGGCGCCTGCTCGTCGGCAGCGACCGGCCACCTCGTCGGCCCACGAGCGCGCCGCTCGCTCGTAGTCGGCCAGGGTCCGGGCCGACAGGCTCACCGCCACCCGGTCACCGGTCTCGGCGTCGAGGAGGTCGAGGTCGCCTACCAGCTCCTCGGCGGCCAGCGCCGGCTGGAGCTCGTCGGCGGCCAGGACGTGGACCACCACCACGTCGCCGCCCCGGGCGGGCAGGCGGGTCAGTCCCGCCTCCCACTCCGGCGTGAGCAGGTCGCTGATGACCACGGTGAGCCCGGGGGGACCGGGCCGGCCGAGCAGATGGGTGGCGGCCCGGGCGAAGTGCGTCTCGCCGCTGGCCTCCAGGGCGCCGAGCTGGGCGAAGAGGGCGGGGACCGCCCCTCGTCCGGTGAAGCGGGGACCGGGCCGGTCGAAGGGGAAGCGGTGCAGGCTGACCGGGTCCCGCCGCACCAGGGCGACGAAGCCGAGGGCGGCCGCCACCCGCCGGGCCTGGTCGAGCTTGCCGCCACCGGCCATCGACGCCGAGGTGTCGACCAACAGGCGCAGCTGTAGGTCGTCCTCGGCCTCGAAGAGGCGGACCAACAACACGTCGAGGCGGGCGTAGAGGGCATAGTCGATGCGACGGAAGTCGTCGCCGGGGTGGTACTCCCGGTAGTCGGCGAAGTCGATGGACGTGCCCCGGGCCAGGGAACGGTGCTCTCCGGCCAGACGCCCGGCCAGCGGCCGGCGGGTGGCGAGCTGCAGCCGCTCCAGTCGGGCCAGAAACCCTGGGTCCAGCAGCGGGCCCGGGCGGGTCCTGTCACCGAGCGGGACCCCTCCCAAGGGTCCTCGCTTCGCTGCGGCCCTCGGGCCCCTCCCCTCGGTGCCACCCGCCCTCGCGCGTAGAAAACGGACGCCTCCGGCGACAGTCACATCATCAACGCTCCACCGGAACGGCCGCCGGCCACGCACGCGCCGAAGGCGCCCCTCTGGATGGCGGCCAGGCGAGCGAAGCTCGCCAGAGAGGTGGTCAGCGCAGAGAATGACCGGCT
>JBBSLT010000063.1:0-12732 GCA_038233555.1 Acidimicrobiales bacterium | reverse complement strand
CGCCACTGGTAGAGGGCAGGTCTGGCCGTCAAGGCGGCCAGTACTGCAACGGCGAGCAGGATCGGCCACGGGCTGTCCTGGAGCGCAGTGGCCACAGCAGCCCCAGCGAGCAAGCCCGTGGCGAGCACCGTGGCCGCGACCATCACCGGGGCGTCCCGGCCTGAGGAGACCCAGTGGTCGTGGACGTGCGCTGCGCTGTGATCCTCCGACATGCTCACCCTCCCTCGAGCGGCTCCATCTCTCGCCTCGCCGGCGGGTCGAAGCCGCGTTGGACACGAATCCAGGGGCACCTACCCCCCCAAGAGGGGCGCCGCAGCGCCTCTACGGCGATCCTGTGAGGCCGTCCTGCGCTGGGCGGAGCGGTTCAGGGTAGAGATGGCGCAGCGAGCCCGGTGGGATGCGGGCACGCTCCAGATGTGCCACCAGGTCCGCCTCCTTGACCCGGATCACCCTCCCGAGCCTGTACGCCGGGAGGCCCTCGTCGATCAGGCGGTACAGCGTGCGGGGGGTGACGCCGAGATACGACGCCGCGGCCCTCGTCCCAAGCCACTCGATCTCTTCCATTACCCGCTCATAGTATATCGGGTCTTTCTGTGTTGCAACCCTGTACCGGGCTACAGTGCCAGCTTCCGTGCGATCTGAACCTGAGGGCGACTCGCTCGGGCACTTCCTCTACGGGATTGGTCGGCCCTCGACCAGGTTCTCGGGCCCGAAGCTCTGCCAGCTCGGGTCGCCCGCCACTCCGACCTGGAGCACGTCCAGCTCGGCGCCGGCGTCGGCAGCGGCGGCGCGAAGTCGCTCGGCCACGTGGTTGAGGAACTCGACCGGATCCAGGCCAGCGCGGTCGTAGTCGACGCCGAGGCGAGCCCGCACCACCAGGTGCGATCGGCGACTTCCCGGATCCCCTGCGTTGGCCACCGCGGCCATCGTAGAGCCGTTCGGCGGGCGCAACGGCCGCTCTCGTCGTCCCACTCCGTTGGCGCCCACCTTGGCCTAGAGGCCAAGCCCCGGGCCGCCGACGTCGGGCCCGGGCGGTGAAGCCAGCGGCTCGATGTAGCGCGGCCACAGCTCGGGGCCGTAGGCGTCGACGATGCTGCGTCCCGCCTCCGCGCCCCAGAAGTCATACGGGGTGCAGTGCAGGCCCTCGCACAATCGCTGCACATGGTCCAGGTCGACATCGGTGATCGAGCCGTCCATCACCCCCTTGGCCCACTCCGGCTCGACGTTGATGCCCCGGGCTACCGTCGGCAGGTCATCGTGGGTGAGCACCAGCAGGGTCTCGATCTGGGCTTTCACCGGTTCGGCGGGCAGTGTCCAGCTCGGCTCGATGACCCCCGTCGACGCTCGAAGCGAGGACTCCCACGTCTCGGCCCGCAGGTCCCGACGGTCGAGGTCCCGCTCCCTGGCGTCGAGGGCGGCCTCGCGCGCGTCGAGGGTGCTCTGGCGACTGTCGAGGGCGGCACCGCGCTGGGCCAGTTGGCTCACGGTCGGGACAGGACGAGGATTGCGGGAGCCGTGCGGCTCCTGCACCCCAGGCGGCGAAGGCGCCAGAGCCGAAGGGGATCGCTCCCCCAGCTCCCATTCGGGGGTCACGGAGACGCCCTTGCCCGCCAGCCAGCGCTCGACGTCGGCGCGGTCCAGCTCGAAGTCCCGGTTCATGCTGAGGCGGCTTACGACCTCGCGCTCGAACTCCCGGTGCCAGCGCTCGGCCACGACCGGGTCCTCGGTGATGTCGGCGAGGATCGACATGGCGGTGTCGGCCGGCCCATTGCCCTCGTAGCCCCAGGCCAAGCCGGCGGGGCTGTGCAGCGCCACGTGGGGGACGTACCTGCGCCGCCCGTCCCCACCTCGAAACAACAGCCCCGCCTGCTGGATGTTGTCATCGAATCCGCCGCAATAGACCGCGCCGGCTGGTTCCCGCGTCGTGCTGGCTTCGACGGCTACGGCTATGCCCTGGCCCGCCAGCCAGGCCTCGACCTCGGACCGTTCCAGCTCGAAAGGGCGATCCATTGGCAGCCGGTCGACAACCTCGGCTTTGAAGTTCTGGTACCACCGCCGGGCGAGGAGCACGTCCTCGGTGATGTCAGCGAGGATCGACATGGCGGCGTCGTAGGGAGCGTTGCGTTCACCGGGCCAGGCCAGGCCAAGGGGGCTATCGGACTCGTGTGCCACGTCCCTGGGACGTCCGTCGTCGGTCTCGAACCAGAGTGCCCCCCGGTCCGGCTCAAAGGTTCCAACGTATCTACCCATGTCCAACCACCAATCTCGAGTCGGTGTAACAGAAGATGCGCTCGGCGTCGCCGATGACGCCCTGCACCAGGCCGGAGTGCCCGGCGACCTTCCACACGGCCCGGCCTAGGGGGAGGCGGGGCAGCAGCTCGGCCTCGACCGCGGTGAGCCCCAGCAGGCTGGTGGCCTCGGGGATCTGGTCGGACGGCTGGCGCAACACGATGCGGGTCTGGGTGTCCGACAGCAGCCCCATGGCCACCTTGGCCGCCGTGGTGCCGTCGTCGGACTGGGCCCGCAGGTCGCTGATGCGGTGCGCCACCAAGATGTTGGCCACCCCGTAGGCCCGGGAGAGCTTCAAACAGCTCTGCAGGTACTTGGCCGTCCTCTCGCCGCCGAGCAGAGCCCAGCATTCCTCCAGGACCTGGTAGCGGCGGGGCACCGCCACCCCCTCGGGCGCGGCCAGCAACGCCTGCAGCCACGCCGTGGCCGCCATCATGACCAGGGTCAGCGCCTCGGGGTCCTGGTGGACCGCCGAGAGGTCGAGGACCACCCCTCGGCCCGACCAGTCGATCTTGACCGTCGAGGCGCCGTCGAACATGCCGCGCAGCTGGCGGTTCAAGAGCTTGTCCAGGCCGTAGCGGGTGGCCTCCACCGCCTGGGCCAGCGCGTCGGGCGTGGTCTTGGCCTGGTCCGCCATCTCCTGGGTCGGGTTGCTCAGCAGCCGGGCGATGTCGCCGAGCGTCGGAGCCTCGTGTTGACCCGGGCCCGTCACCTCGGCCACGGCCCAGCCCACGGCCGCGTCCTCCAGCGGGGTCAGCTCGCGGTGCAGGACCTCACTCAAGAGGGCGGCGAGGAGCGCGGCGCGCCGGGAGCTCAGCTCCTCGACGCCGGCGGGGGCGCCGGGGCCGGGATCGAGCGGGTTGAGGCGGGTGGGCCCACCGGGATAGAGCCGCACCACGTCGAGGCCGAGGGCCTCGGCCAGCGTGGTGTACTCGCCCTTGGGGTCGATGATGGCCACCCATCGGCCCAGCCCGCCGGGGCTGCCGAGCACGCCCACCGAGCGGTAGAGCAGGGTCTTGACCGTCGCGGACTTGCCCGAGCCCACCTCGCCGATGATCAGGATGTTCGGGCTTGTGAGAACGCCCTGGGTGTAGAGCTCGAAGGGGTCGTAGCAGTAGGCCCCGCCGCCGGCGAGGACGTCGGTGCCGAGGTAGACGCCCCTCGATCCCAGACCCTGCTCGGACTGGAACGGGTACACCGCACACACCTGGGCGGTGGTCGCCCGGTGGCGGGGCAGGCGAAGGCCGGGCGCCAGCACCGGGGCTCGGCCCCGGCGCCACGGGCGCGGTCGCCGACGCGGGGTGCCCGCCAGCAGGGTGGTGTCGTGGCGCTTCATCAGAGCACCCCGCGAGGGGCGAGGCTGCGGGCCAGGGGGAGGCAGGCGGCCAGGGCCTGATCGTGGCGGCCATTGAGCAGCCGCAGCTCCACCTTGCAGCCGGCGGCCACCTGCACGACGTCGGAACACGCCCGCTCCAGCGTCTCGACGTCGGCGGCGCTGACCACGACGACGCCGGCGTACTCCATCTCGCCGTAGCCGGCGACCAGCTCCTGCTCGCGGTCCTCGACCGCCTGGGCCGCTCGGCGATGTGCCGCTCCCACCCGAAAGCCGGTCTTGCGACGGTGCTCCTCGTCGGACTCGAGCTTGGCCGCCTCGCGAGTGATGGCCCGCTGGCTGCGCTGGGGCGACACCGGCTCGTGGAACACCATGACGTTACGCACGGCGGCGCCGTGGAGGATCAGGTCGTGCATCCAATGTGCGGGCACGTCGAGGCGAGGCCACTCCGAGACGAAGTAGCCCCGGTGCACGGCGCCGTCGACCTGCCACTGCGCATGCGAGCTGGTGGCGGCCAGCGGCCCGGCGTTGCCCAGGCTCACGACCCCGGCGGCCTGGCCCAGGCTGCGGCTGCGACGTTGCAGCGTGCGGATGACCGTGGGATCAAGGCGCACCCGCACCACCCAGGCCAGCTCAGCAGGCGAGAGCGGCGGCGACACGGTGAGGCCGGCCGACTCCATGCGCCCGATGAACAGGCGCAGCTCGGCGAGCAGGGCCTCCACCGACGCTGCCGTGCGGTCGCCGTGGTGGCGCTGGGCAACGTTCACCGCCTTGGACGACACGGTGAGGGTAACCAACACCTCGTGGCGGGTGGCCAGCGGCCCGGCGTTGCCCAGGAGCTTGCGGTAGGAGGCCAGCGCCGCCGGGTCGGCGTCGTCGGCACCGTGCTCGGCCAGGTAGGAGTACTGCTCCTCCATGCCGGCGGGGGCGGCCCATTCACACCAGCGCACGTTGGCCACCGCGGTGCGGCTTCGGGAGAAGACCGCCAACGCGTCGCCCCAGAGCTGGACCAGGCGATCCTGCTCGCCGGACTCGGCCAAGGCGAACTGACGCCCCGACACCCGCACCGTCACCGCGAAGGTAGAGCCGGCGGGGTCGTGGACCACCGCCACCTGGCCGGCCCCCGCCCGGATGCCCTGGGCGGCGCCGTCGACGGCCAGGATGACCTGGCCGTCCAGCGCCGGCGGCAGGCTGGCCAGGTCGCCCACCAGCGGCACTTGGGCGTACCACGTCTTGTCCCCGGCCACGGCCCCGGCGGTCCGACGCCACAGGCCGGGGATCAGCTCGAGGAGCGACTGGCCCTCGATGCGGATGAAGCCCAGCGCCATGCCCACGACCGACGGCACCAGGACCATCTGTACAGGCGCACCGAAGTTCAACAGCAGCACGCCGATGACCACGGTGGCGCCGAGGGTGGCCACCTGGGCCGTGCCCAGCCCCAGCAGCACACCGGTGCGGTCGATGGGGCTCAGGCGGTAGGTGCGGGCGCTCACGTCGTCGGCCCGTCGTTCGCGCCGACCTTGCCGGCGTCGACTGTCTTGGACACACGGGCACCGCCGGCCTTGGCCGCGCCCACCGCCACACCGACCGGTGCCGTAACCGCCACCGCCGGGCCAGGAGCCGTGGCCGCGCCCCCGGCGGGTACGGCTCCCCCGGCGCCCCCGGCCGCCACGCCGCCGCCCGTTGGCGTCGCCGACCCGGCGGTGCCACCGCCGACGTTGGGCGCAGCACCGCCGCCGCCGCCGCCCTGGCCACCATCCTGGCCGGTGCTGGTGCCGCCTTGGCTACCGCCACCACCACCCCCGCGGTCGCCGGTCAAGCGGTCCTTGAGCGCCGCGCCGTAGTGGGCGGTCTGCATGGCCTGTTGGGCACCGCGGGCCGGGCTCCCGGCCATGCCCTGGGCGATCACCGCGCCCTCGAAGATGGGCAGGATCTTCAGGATGATGAAGGGCGAGAACGACGCCAGCAGCATCAGCGATGCGCCGACGACCAACCCACCCATGGTGTAGCCGACCTGGGTGCCGACGTCGTTGGGGTTCGGGCCGGGAGAGCCGAGATTGCCGGCGCCGCCACCACCCAGCGCGGCCGCGCCGAGGGCCAGGGCCAGGGCGATGGCGAACTTCGACACGATCAGAGCGATACCGAGCTCCACCAACTTGCGAAAAGCTCCCTTGGCTGCGGGCCACACCCGGGCGGCCAGCAACAAGGGGCTGAACGCCACCAGCAGGTAGATCAGGCTCGCCCGGATGATCAGCTCCACCCACACGAGGAAGGCCCCGATCAAGAACACCACGAGGATCACTGCGGTGGTGAGCAAGGGGGCAGGGCTGAACGCCACCCCGGTGAAGAAGCGGCCCAGGCTTTCGCCGGCGTTGGCGAGCACCGCTGCCGAGGCGCCGTCGACGATGCCCATCAACAAGGTGGTGGCCGCCACCATCACGACGATGCCGAACACCGAGATCGGCACTTCCAGGAACGCGGCCTTGACCATGGCCATGGGCTCGCCGGCGATCACGCCCTGGATGACCGCCAGCAACAAGCAGCCCACCATGATCACGCCGGCGAGGATCACCACCGTCCCCCAGATCTCTTGGGCGCGGGGCCCTGACCACCACCCCTCGTCGAAGGTGGCTGTTGAGGAGGTGTCGAGGTAGTGGAGGAGTTGCTCGCCGACCTTGGCCACCGCATCGCCGAGGGCGTCGACGAACCAGCCGAGGACCCCGTCAGCCATGCTGTTGGCAATCGCACCCGGGATGTTGCCCGGCCCAGCGCCCGGGAGGCCGGGCCCGGTGATCACCGGGCCGGGCAGCGTCACCGCCAGCGTCATCATGGTGTTGGGCCCGAATCGAAGCCAGCGAGCAGCGAATCCATCTCAGCGGCCGTCGATGTCGGCGTCTGACCGAGCCCCAGCATTGGGACAGGACCGACGACCTCGCTCTCCTCGCTCACCCGCCAGTCGTCGTCCTCCCACACCAGTGCGTAGGTGGCGGTGCGCCACACCTGCTGGCCCGGGACTAAGGAGCTCCGTAGCACACCGACGTACCAGACCTCGGCGATCGCCTCACCATCACCGATCACCTCGGCCCGGGAGGCGACGGGCGTGAACCAATAGCTCAGGCCATCTCTCCCGGCCGAGCCCCAGATGTTCTGGAGCTCGGCTGAGCGCTTGGTCACGAGGCTCTCCTCGACGGCGCTGGCCGTCATCACCCGCTGGGCCGCCAGCGCCAGCGCCGGCTCCATGGCCACCATCGAGGCGGTGGCCCGCACGAACTCCCTGGCGGCCGCCTCCGCACCCTCGGCGTCGGGGCGATAGCCCATGGCCACGCCGTCGACCACGGTGGACGGCCCGCTACCGCCCTCACCGGCCGCCAGGCCGGTGAAGGCTCCCTCAACGGCCGCCTCCGGGCTCAGCGGCGCTGCGGTCGCCATCTCCGTGGCGGCATCAGGTGGGGAGGCTGAGCGGCCGGAGCAGCCCACGGCGACGGTGGCCAGGAGCACCGTGGCGGGCAACACGAGGACCCGGCGCATTTACGCCGCCTCGTTGAAGAAGGTGTTGACGATGGTCGGCGCCAGACCCGCGATGAGGGCCCCGACGGCTCCGCCGATGGCGAAGGTCTTGCCGGTGCCGGCCTGGAGGCTGTTGCCGGCTCGGGCCGACAGACCCCACACCAGGCCGCCGATGAGCAGCGCCGCCAGGCAACCCCACAAGGCGCCCTGGGCCAGCCAGTTGAGGAGCTTCTGAGCCAGCTCGCCGCCGGGCAGGCCCGACGTCGTGGGGGTGACGTTCACTTGGCCGAAGACGGCACCAATCTGGATGTAGGCGAGATGGGTGCCACGCAGTGCGGTACGGATCATTGGAGGACCTCCGAATCGGGGTGAAAATTGCTGTCACCCTCAGTACCGGCGTCGAACTCACGGCGAGGGGGAAATCTTTTCCGAGTTTTTTTCCCCACGGCCAGGTTCGGGCCGCCGGTACTGAGGGTGTGACCCTTCCTCCAGCGCATCCCCGTCCCGGCTCCCTCGACGTCGTCGACCTCGTGGCTATCGCCGACGCCTGCGCTCCTGCGGTCGCCTGCTACGACGAGATATGGGCCTGCGCCGAGAGGGGCGACAGGCCCGACCCCCAGACCACGGACCGTCTGCACGACGCGCTTCGCCTCCTGCGTGGCTTGCCCCGTTGCGGTGGCAGACTCGGGCGCGCCATCACCGTGGTGGCCAACGGTGGCGTCGGCTTCTCCGTCGGCGAGACGCTGGCTGCGTTGGAGATGCTGAGAGCCACCCTCGGGTTGCGGGCCGGAGCTTCTCGCCCGGTTCCGACGCTTCCCTCGCTGCGCCTGGTGGGCAACAGACCCGTCCAGCTCGGCCTCCCAGGCTTCGAGGTCGAGGACGGGTCCGCACATGAAAACGAGACCCAGGCGGCGCAGGTCGAAACCCGTCCCCCGACCACCCCGCCCTGAGAAGGCCTCGGCCAGGAGAGCCCCGCGCACCCCCCCTACGGGCGGTCGATCACCACCAGATGGTGGGACAAGGCGTCACCAATCGCCGGCTGGCGCTGGTTGCTCGGCTTCTCGTGGAACGCTCCCGGCCGGCGGGCACATGGGCGTTTCCTCATCGCACCACCAGCACAGGTCTTCCTCCCAGCTCCACTCCCCGGCGGCGATGTCGTCATGGCGGTCCGCTGGTCCCGATTCCTCGTAGGTGTGGATGGGACGCTCCCAACTCAGCTCGTAAGCGTCGGCTCCGGCCCCCCTCTCTTGGGGGCTTCTGTTCTTCTCCTGCGACCGAAGCTTCAGGATGAACCACGTGGCCGCCAGGGCAAACTCCAGAACCAGCACTCCCAGGATTGCCGATGGTTCCAGCCGATCCACGGTGCTGGGCCACGACACACCAAGGACTCCGCTCGTCGCGCCGGGCGTCGCCGCCCACCGCCAGGCGTGGTCCACCATCGAATGCGTCATCACGCCCGACCAGTGTCCCGGGGGGTGGCGAGAGACCAGGCCAGGTCGCCGACAGCTGGCGGACGCCGCGTTTGGCCGCCGTCAGGCACCACGGGCCTCCAGGGACCTTCTCAGCGCCTCGTAGAGGGCCTCGGTCTCGTCTCCCAGCTCGTCGAGGGGGTCGATGGCCTGCAGCGCCTGCTGGGCGTCCTGGTAGACCGCTCGCAGGCGTGCAGGGTCGCCCCCGGCCGCGGCGGCCGTCATGCGGTCGCGCACCAGCGCCTCCTGACCGGGAGAGGCCAGCAGGCCTTGACGCGTCGCCCACATGGCGGTCTGGTCGTCGCCCTGGGCCAGCGCCAGCTCGCACAGCCGGTGGGCGGCGTCGCCGATGGCGATCTCCATGTGGGAGGCGAACTGCTCCGAGAAGGCCCAGGCGTAGCTCTTGTCGGCCGCGTAGGAGAAGGGGGCGCCGCGCACCAGCTCAAGGGCCGAGCGCAGCGACGCCACGGCGGCCGGGCGCGCTTGGTGCTCGGCCTGGCGGACGAACGCCACGAACTCGTGCCAGTCACAGCGGACCTTCGGCCCCACGCCCACGAGCCCGGCCTTCATCGGGAGCAGGTGGGACTGGCCCTCGGCGTCGACCCCGAGCGCCCGGCGGGTGCGGAACATCGCCGACTTCATGGTCTGGCGAGCGGGAGGATCGGCTGTCGCAAAGCGATTGTCGCTCAGGGGCCAGATGGCGTTGCGGAGGCGTTCGCTCGGCACGGGTCCGTCGTGGACGCCCAGGTAGGCGACGATCTCGGTCGACTTCCTGCCGGCAGGGGGATCAGCCCAGCCGGTCACCTCCGGCCGGCCCAGCACTCGTACGTAGATCTCATCCGGCCCGAGCGCCTCCAACAGGCACTGCTGGCCCATGGCGATCGGCTCCTCGTCGAGCGGCGGCTCCCCCACCACCGCGTCGGCGTGGCGATGGTGGCGGGCTTCCTCGGCCAAGTCGACCAACGGGGCGTTGTCCCCCTCCTCGGCAGCGACCTCGAGCAGCCGGCTGGCGCCGGCCACCATGTCGACGTCGATACCACTGACGTCCACCTCCAGGCCCAGCGGTGACAGCACGGCATGGGCGTCGGGCGAGATCGACAGCCGCCAGGTGGCATCGCGGATCGGCCCGGCCGCCACCAGCACGGCGCCCTGGCCGGGTGGTCCCACCACGCGCGTCACCTGATCCACGGCCTCGACCCGACGGTCGGGACCCACCACGGCCACCACCGGAGGCCACGGGTCGGCATCGACCTCGGCCCCCCGGGCCGAGGTCGTCGAGGCCAGCCCGTCCAGGGCGGCGCTGGTGGACCGGGCCCCCGTGCGCACCCGTCTCACCAGCTCCTCGACATCGGGACATGACGGGCCCCGGTCCAGCGGGGTCACGCCGAGGTCGTCCTCGAGCACGGCCAGGTCCAGCTCCGACCACCGGGCGGTGGCCAGCTCGAGGGCCACGCCGGCGAGGAAGGCACGCACGCGCCGGTCGTCCCCCTCGACGCTGAGGACGCCGATCGTCTCGAGGTCGACGAGCACCGGCCCCTCTGGTGCGACACCAAGGGTGACCAGCGCCGGCGAGATCACCGGCGCATCGCTCACCAGGGCGCGCAGCTCGTGCAGCTCGGTCTCGGCCGCCAGTCGCCACACCCGGGCGTCGCCGTCGATCTCGAACCCCTGGGGCGGTGGCGAGCACGGCTGGTCCAACATCACCTCGACGCCGAACTCGCCGGCGCGCAGCAGTACGACCTTGGGCGTCACCGGGTAGCCGGCCTCGCCGATGCGCAACGTCAACAGACGCATCGCCAGCTCGACCCACTCCGGGACCTCCTCGTCGGCGACAGCACGGAGGTGGCGTTCGAGGGGCTCGAGGGTGG
This sequence comes from Acidimicrobiales bacterium, assembly GCA_038233555.1. GTDB lineage: Bacteria > Actinomycetota > Acidimicrobiia > Acidimicrobiales > CADCSY01 > JADDRA01. Next base: position 2,266 of record JBBSLT010000063.1, on the reverse strand, counting down.
CCTCGGGACTGGGCAACCCACGCCGGGGCCGGCGCTGGCGGTGCTGGAGGGCTCGCAGCAGACCCAAGCGCAGCACCACACCGGTAGCGGCCAACGCGGGGATCCCGATGGCGGCCGCCTTGACCGCAGCCTCTGCCGCCAGGGCGCTCAGCCCCCCGCCGGCCGTTGAGGGGGCCGCGGCAGGCGTGTCTGCTCGGCTGGGCACGCTGACCGCCGGTGGGGCTGGCATTTCGCTACGTGACGGGGCCCGCAACGGCCGCTCGCGACGCCGGGCGGGTTGCTCCGACGCTTCTGACGTCGCCCCGGCGGCGCCCGTCTCGGCCGCCGGCGCCGACTCCGGGACGACGTCCTCGCTGGCCTGCGGCGCGTCGCTCGCCACTGGCGGTTCGGGAGCGGGGATGGGTGCCTCGGGGGCGACGTCTAGCTCCGGAGCAGACGACGCCTGGTCACCAATGGACAGGCGCCAGCCGGGGAGGATGAGATCGGCATCGCTCAGCGCCCCGCCGTCGGGCTGGGTCACGCCGACGTTGGCCTCGTAGACGTCGCCCCAGGCGAAGGGGTCACCGAGCTGCTCGTCGGCGATGTCCCACAAGGTGTCGCCCGGGGCCACGATCACCGCGGCGCCTGCTGCCGGCGTGGAGACGGAGGCCGTCTTTGCCTCGCCCGTGGGCACGAGGATGGTCCAGCCCGCGCCGAGCAGCTGGTCGTCGGCGCCGATGACCTGGCCGTCGGCCATCGTGCGACCCACGTTCAGATCCCGCACCTCCGACCAGCGCAGGCCGTCGCCCAACGTCGTCTCGGCGATCGACCACCAGCTGTCCCGAGGGCCGGTCTGGTAGCTCGTCGGTCCCGCCTCCCCGCTGGCCTGGCCGGCCTGGGGCGCGGGGGCGGGCGCCTCGGGCGGGGACAGGGGCTCGGCCACCTGAGCTGGCGCCACCACCGCCGGGGTCGGAGCCACGCTGGCCGCCAGGGGGGCGGCCAGCGCCATGCGAGCCGGCAACAGGGCGCTCAGCAGGGTCACCGTGGTCACCAGGTTGGCGGCCAGCGTCCGCAGGCCGCCCGAGGCCGGGCGCCGAGCACCCCGGCCTCGCAGGGCCGCCACCGTCTCGCCGAGTACGGCCGCGCTCAGCCGGGCCCACACGACCCACAGGACGATGGCCAAGACGTTGATGACGACCTCGGCCTGGACGCTGCTGCGCTCGAGACCGCTGCGCAGGCCCTCGAAGCTCGGCACCTGGGCTGGCAACGGGTTACCCACCACCACCACCAGCGCCGCCGGCAAGCCGACCACCAAGGCCACGGTGGCCGCCAGGGCGGCCAACCCCCTGATGACGTCGCTAGACCGTCGCATCGTCGCTCGCATCACGGGACCTCCTGAAGGGTTCGGGCCGACTCGGTGGCGCTGACGTGCTGGGTGCCGATGGGCAGGATCACCATCTCCTGGTCAATGGTGACGGTCACCGTCACCGTGTCGGCGCTGACGGCCACGGTGCCGGTCCGGCCCACCGACGCCAGGTAGCTCAGCGCCCGGGCCTCGGCCGCGGTGGCGTCGAGGACGACGGCTCCGGTCTCCCGGGCCAGGCGCTGGTCGACCTCCTGGGCGCCGGCCCGAGCGGCGTTGTCGGCCAGGTCCCGGGCCGCCCCGAGAGCGTTGAGCTTGCGGCCGCCGTCGATGGCCAGGCCGGCTGCCATGAGCAGGCCAACCCCCATGACGGCGAAGAAGATCGACAACGAGCCTCGCTCGGAGGTTGAGCGCGTGCGCATCACGGGCCGCCGCGGTAGGTGTCGACGACCTCGACGGCGGTCGACTCGAAGTCTCTGGTGCCGGGCGCGCCCACCATGGCCAGGTCCGAGAACGACGTGGTGCAACGCACCGTCACCGCTACCTGGCCGCCGGCTTGCAGATCCGAGACGTCCACGCTGACGTTGGCGCTGCGACAGGCCACGCCGCTGGCGGCCAGGTTCTGGTCGACCGTGGTGCGGGCGGCGGCGTCGGCCGAGCCGGGGCTGGCCCGCAGCGATGCCGCCCGGGCGCCTTCCTGGGCGGCGCTGCGCACGTCGGACTCGGCCTGGGCCACGCGCCCGGCAAAGACCACCAACAGCATGAAGGCGATGAGGATCGGGGCCAGCACCGACAGCTCCACAGCCAAGGAGCCCCGTTCGTCGTCGCCTCGTCGCATCAGCGCTCGCTCTCGGGGACGAAGCGCTCGATCGGCCCGGCCGCTCGGCTGGTGACCCCCCAATCGATGAAGGGCACGACCTGCGG
>JBBSLT010000062.1:0-12846 GCA_038233555.1 Acidimicrobiales bacterium | reverse complement strand
GCAGTCTGCTCTGCCTCCGATGACGGTGCGGGCTCTCGCTCAGGACCGGGCTCGGGGGCCTGGACTTCAGCGGCGGGCTCGGGTGCCGGCTCGGGCTCAGGCGACGGCTCTGGTGCTTTGGCTTCGGCGATGGGCTCCGGCAGGGGAGCGGGGGCCGCCTCAGAGGCGTCGGTGCTCGGGGCGTCGGTGCTTACGCCTTCTTGGGGGCGATCCTCGGTAGCAGCAACGACCGGAGGCGGGGGGATACGCCGGGGGCGGGGTCGGGCATCGGCTGGCGCCGCCCCGGCAGACGTCGGCGGCTGGGCCCCTCGGCGCCCGGCCCGGTCCTGCTGGGGTCGACGACCCTTCGAGCCACGAGACGAAGGCACAGGCGCCTCGATGCCGAACAGGGCGGCGATGGCGGGCACTCGCCCTGCGTGCTTACGCACCTGGGCCAGCAGCTCCTCGCCCGGCTCCGCCGGCACGCCGGCGGGCACGACCGACCGCCGCACCGCCGAGTAGGCCACGGCATCGAGCACGGTGGCCCAACGATCGGGCGCGATCTCGCTCGTCATGGCCGCACTGGCAGCTTGGGCCAGGGCAGCGGAGATCTCGGGAGCGAGACGCTCGCCCGGCTGTGGGGCACGTGAGGACAGGCGCAGGGCACGGACCACCCGTCCCGCCGTCATCGACTGCTCGAGGTCTTGGTGCCACTCCCGCTGTTCGACCTCCGTGCGACGCTCCAACACCGCCCGCAGCTTCGCCGCCGGCTCACGGGTCTGCTCCTCTCGGGCGACGTCGTCGGAGCTGACCACTACCGAGCGCAGGTCGGCCAGGGCCAGCTCCTCAGCCTCGGCTAGGGCGGCGTCAGCACGGTCGAGCCAGTCGGCGACCCGCAGTCGGGGGAGGAGCCCCTCGGCGATGGCGAGCACGGCTGCCGTCGGAATCTCGGGCCTGCCTTCGGCCCGAGCGGCGATGCTCTGCTCGTTGAGCGCAGTACGGACCCCCGGCATCCCCCCGCGCATCACCTGCTCGGCGATCGGCTGCTGCTCAGGCGGCAACACGGCCATGACGGCATCGCGATGCACCCGTCCGGGACGCAGCTTCTTCGGCTTGGGCCGGGAAGGGAGCTCGGGTCGGGGCGGACGAGCGGGGCGATCGCGCCGTGGCCGTTCGGGACCCCCCGTCGAGGGCGCCGTCCCGCCCCCGGGTCGGGAAGGCCCGTCACGGCGCCCGGTCGGGCCGTCGCCACGCCGAGGCCCGCGACCGGGCCGTTCACCCGTGGAGGGCCCTTGGCCACCACGGCTACCCCTATCGGTCAAGTTCGAGGTCACTCCAGGCTCCTCGCGCCCGGAGCCGAGAATCTCTAGTCGCTCGGGCTCCTGACGCGCACCCTTGGGAGGCAGGACCGTGGTGACGGTGATGCCTTCGATGTCGATCTCGGCCTCGGCTCGGACCACGTCACCTACCCCACATCCAGGCGGCAGGAGCTTGCCGTCGACGACTCCCTTCGGCTCGCGGGCGCCGGCGGCGCGCCACGTCCAGCTTCCGTCGGGGCGTTCACTGGTCAGTTCAAGGGCAATGCGGGGCGACACGGCTGTCCACGCTACCGCTTCGGAGAGTGGCAACCTGAAGCGGTGACACCAACGCCAGCAAGCGAACCCAACAGCGACCGCACCAAAGGCATCCTCACGGTCGATACCAGTGAACGCCGGCTCGTCGATCTGACCGACGAGGTAGGGGAGTTCTGCACCGGTCGGGGCGACGGCTTGGTGAACGTCTTCGTGCCTCATGCCACGGCCGGCATCGCCCTCATGGAGACCGGTTCAGGCTCTGAGGCCGATCTGGTGGACCTGCTGGAGCGGCTCATGCCCCGAGACGATCGCTACCGCCACCGCCACGGCGCCGCCGGCCACGGAGCCGATCACCTCCTGCCCGCAGTGGTGAGCCCCTCACTCGTCATTCCCGTCGACGACGGCCGCCCGGCCCTCGGCACCTGGCAGCGGGTGGTCCTGGTCGACCTCAACACCGACAATCCCGAGCGCCGGGTCCGCCTCAGCTTCGTCGGGTCCTGAGACGTCAGGTCCTGAGACGGCCACCCTGGGCCGCCGGCCTCAGGTCTTGAGCAGACGCTCGATGGCGGCGGTCGCCTCGTTGACCTTGGCGTCGCCTTCGGCCTTGCTGCTGCGCACGGCGTCGGTCACGCAGTGTGAGAGGTGTTCGTGCATCAGGCCCACGGCCACGCTCTGCAGGGCCCGGGTGACCGCCGAGATCTGGGTGAGGACATCGATGCAGTAGGTGTCCTCGTCGACCAACCGCTGGATGCCCCGCACCTGGCCTTCCACCCGGCGCAACCGGCGCTGAACGGCATCCTTGTGCATCTCGTAACCCGGCATGGAACCCCTCCTCTCTCGGGAGTCCAGCATACCCCTAGGGGGTTAGGTCTGGGCATCGGAAGGTCCTAGACACCCCAGGGGTCACTAGGTGCGCTCGGACCGAGTGCGGGTGAGCGGAGCCTCGGGCATGAACAAGCCGGCTTCGAGGTGAGCGAAGGGAGAGAACAGGTCGCTGGCCACAAAGCGGCTACGAATCTCCGCCAGCGTGCAGGCGTCGGCCCGATAGCGGCTGTTAAAGTACGCCTCCTGGTAGATGTCTCGTTGGTCGACGCCGAGATCGGATAACACGGTAGCCATCTCTTCGATCATGGCCCCGTTGCCCACCAGGTAGAACTGTCGGTGGCCGAGGCGTCGCAGCAGCCCGGGGACGCTCTCGGTGAGCCGGCCCCGTAATCCCGTCCATCCCGGCGGCGGCTGAGATAGCGAGACCTGATAGTCGAAGTTGTCATAGGCATTGGCCAGGGCGTCGAGCTCGTCGACCAGACAGATGTCCTCGACCAGGCGCAGACCCCAGAACAGTCGGATCGGGGCGCTGAAGCCGGCGGCGAGCAGGGGCGGGCAGAGAGAAAGCACGGGGCCGATTCCCACACCCGTCGCCAACAGGACCAGTTCCTCAGCATCACGCTTGGGGGCCATGGAACGACCGCTCGGGCCTCGGAAGTGGATGACGTCGCCGGGAGAAAGGGTGTCCATGTGGTCGGAGAGCCGACCACCTGAGACCAGTCGGATCAGCAGGCGGAATGTCCGCTCAGCGTTGGGCGGACAGGTGATGCAGTAGGGGCTGCGCTGCTTCTCCAGGCCGTCTGCATCGACGTGGACGGCGATGAAGTACCCGGGATGGAATACGAACGGGTCGTCGTCGACCACCTCGAAGGTCAGGCTGAGCGTGCCGGCGGCTACCGTCTCCCTAGCCACGAGTTCCGCACGGCGGTCGTAGCGGTTGACGCGTTGAAGCTTGCGCTCCGGCGCTCCTCGCGAGATGGGGTAGCTGCCCTGGGGCGGGGTGACTTCGATGTCGGGGGCGGCGGAACTCCATCGACCGAGGCCAGATCGGCCTTTCCCGCCGTCGCCTGGTTTCCGCTTTTCCTCCGACGTCATCCGGCGGTCACCCTCCCGCTGGTCAGGACCGCTACGGCAACCAGTCTACGCCCGGGGCCTGTCCCTGGCAGCAGCAGTTGCATCCGGACGCAGCGGCCGGCGATGCAATCATCGGACGGTCGGACGGGTACAGCCGAAGCGTCCTACCCGCCAAGCAAACGGTCGAGGAGAGCCATGAGCCAGCCAGCCCAGCGCCAGGACGTTCCCGGTGTCCAGTCGAAGATGACCCCCGTCCCGGACTGCGGCGAGGACAGCTACCGCGGGGCCGGCCGCCTTGCTGGCAAGGCGGCGGTGATCACCGGGGGAGACAGCGGCATCGGCCGAGCGGTCGCCATCGCCTACGCCCGTGAAGGAGCCGATGTCCTCATCTCCTACCTCGACGAGGACGCCGATGCCGAGGACACCGCCCGGCTGGTCGAGCAGGCCGGGCAAAAGGCGGTGCTCTTCTCCGGTGACGTCTCGAAGCCACAGCACTGTCGCGACATTATCGCCAAGGCGGTGGCCGACTTCGGCAAGGTTGACATCCTGGTCAACAACGCCGCCTTCCAGATGAACCGGTCCAGCTTGGAGGAGATCCCCAACGAGGAGTGGGACTACACCTTCCAGACCAACGTCTCGGCCATGTTCCATCTGTGCAAGGCGGCGCTGCCGCACATGGCGCCGGGGTCGGCCATCATCGCCAGCTCGTCGGTCAACTCAGACAGCCCCTCGCCCACGCTGGCGCCCTACGCCGCCACCAAGGCCGCCATCGCCAACTTCACCGCCAGCCTGGCCCAGATGCTGGGCGAGCGGGGCATTCGCGTCAACAGCGTCGCCCCTGGGCCCATCTGGACGCCGCTGATCCCCGCCACCATGCCCGAGGAGAAGGTAGAGAGCTTCGGCTCGGACACGCCCCTCGGTCGACCAGGACAGCCCGCCGAGCTGGCACCCGTCTACGTCTTGTTGGCCTCAGACGACGGGAGCTACATCTCTGGCGCCCGCATCGCCGTGACCGGCGGCCGACCGATCCTCTGAGCTACGCCGCCTGTTCCACACGCAGTGCCTGGAGGGGGAGTGCGCCGGCAAGGTTGACCAAGACCGCAGAGTTGCTCCGAAGCACCACGCGGCGTCCATTCGCGGCGGCGTGACGATCCACGGCCAGCAATCCTCGGTGGTTCATGAAATCGAGGCCCCGGGCATCGACGTCCAGCTCACCTCCCACCGACGACAGCGGTAGGACCCGGCTCAGCGCCGTCGCGAACAGGGTGAGGCAGGAGATGTCGATCTCCCCGGCCAGAGCGAGATCGACATCCTCATCGGCGTAGAGGCGGAACGAGGTGATGCCCTCGCTCGTCACCGGGTGCAGGCACGCCATCTCGGCGACGGCTTGGCGGCCGAGCTCGCCGACGTCGTAGGAACACATAACTGAGATCGGCTCTGCGCTCATGCGGCGATCGAGGAGGTGCTCGTAGCGGGCGAAGGCCTTTCGCTGTTGTGGCGTGCGCACCACGGCGGTGGCGTCGACCACGACACGCCAGCCCTTGTAGCCGGCGGCCAGCGCCTTTTCGGCGGCGGCGGCACAGGCGGCGACCGACGCCGCCGGATCGACGACCCCAGCGTGACCGGAGTACCGGTAGAAGTCCCGAACCGACGAGAAGATGACGCCACCGTCGCCCGGCGCCGCCTCGACGCCCTCGAATCGGAACAGCTCTTCACGTAGCTGCTCGATGCTGCCACTGCCGACGTACTCGACGAGCTGGCCGTTCTTGATCCCGTCGGCCATGAACTCCAAGGCGCGTGCCAGAAACTGAGAGCGGTCCCAGTAGCCCCAACACAGATGGCCGTGAGGGGTAAGTCCAGCAGCAGAGGCCACCACTGCGCTCAACCGCCTTCCCGGTGCCTTCAAGGGCAGCTGGGGCACGCCACGTTCATCGACAACCCGTAGAACTCCTGACACCGCACCTCCTGCTCACGCCGTCCGGGGCCATTGTTGGGTCCGCAGCGGTCGCCAAGATCTAGGGCGGTCCGCGTCACCGATTCGATGACTCATTCCATCTTACCATCTTGTCTTTCACAGCGCAGCGGCAAGTGCCAGGCCCGCGGCGGCGGCGGCCGTACCGACCAGGAGGCTGGCTCCTGCGTTGCGACAGGCGACGGCCACCGCCCCCTCCTCCAGGAGGCGGAAGGTCTCGAACGTGAACGTCGAGAAGGTGGTGTAGGCACCGCAAAAGCCTGTGCCCAACCAGATCTGTGGTGTGGTGGGGAAGGAGTGGTAGAGGGCCGCTCCCGCGACGAGCCCGAAGAGCAGCGAGCCGCTGATGTTGACCACGAAGGTGCCCCACGGAAACGCCCCTTCGGTATGGTCTTGGACGAAGCCGTCGAGGAGGTGACGGGCAGAGGCCCCGATGGCGCCGGCGATGAGCAGGCCTACCAGAGCGGCCGGGGTCACGAGCGCTGCCGGGCCAGGAGGCGGGCCGCGACGACGCCGGCCCCCGCGGCGGCCAACCCGGCCGCCAGGCTCGCCCCGGCATAGGCGATGCCCACTGCCGGGTGGCCGTCGTTGATCAACAAGTCGGTCTCGACCGCAAAGGTCGAGAACGTCGTGAACGCGCCCAGGAACCCGGTGGCGAAGAACGGCCGCACGTAGCGGCTGGGTGGGAAGCGCTCGATCACCAGGATCAGCACGAGGCCGAGGGCGAAGCTGCCCGACACGTTCGTCCAGAACGTCGCCCACGGAAACGTCCCCTCGGCGACGGGGGTGAGCTGGGCGATCCCGTAACGAGCCGGGGTCCCCAGCGCCCCGCCGGCGGCCACAGCGGCGAGCACCTTGGGCCCAGTCCGGCGGGCTTGTCGCGGCCTTCGGGACCGAGCCGGCCGACGGCTGGAGGGCACTTCGCCGGTCATCGCCCCGAGGGTTCGCCCCGGCCGAGCCAGGGACTCCGTAGCAGCCAGATGGCGGCTCCGACGCCGAGCACGGCCACGCCGCCGATGACGCTCGAGCTCGGCAGGGCCAAGGCGAGCACCACGCAGCCGACGACGCCGGCGACGGCCAGAGGCCGGGGCCAGCGCCGTTGCTCGACCGGCAAAGTCCACGCGGCGGCGTTGGCGATGGCGTAGTAGGTGAGCACGGCAAAGGAGCTGAAGCCGATCGCGCCCCGGAGGTCGGTGACGAGGACCAGGCCGACGACCAGGGCGCCGGCGGTCAGCTCAGCCCGATGAGGTATCCGGTGCCGAGGATGCACCGCCTCGAGCCAGCCGGGAAGGTCCCGGTGGGCGGCCATGGCAAAGACAGTGCGACTCACCCCGGCAAGGAGTGACAGCAGCACTCCGAAGGCGGCGACGGCTCCCCCCACCCGCACCGCCGGCGCCAGCCACTCGAGCGAGCCGGCTTGGACGGCGGTGGCGAGCGGTGCCGACGAGCCGGCCAGCGCATCAGGACCCACCGCAAGCAGGGCCGAGGCGGCAACGGCCAGATACACACCGAGGGTGACGGCGAGGGCGATGGGGATGGCCCGAGGGATCGTGCGAGCCGGCTCCACCACCTCTTCGGCGAGGGTGGCGATGCGGGCGTAGCCCGCGAAGGCAAAGAACAGCAGCCCCGCCGCTTCGAGGATCCCGCCGACGCCGGCCGACCGGAACGAACCGAGTTGGTCGCTCGACGCCTCGCCGCCGAAGAGGGCGGCAACCACCACCACGGCCAGGGTGGCGAGAACCACGGCGACGATCACCCTCGTGAGCCGGGCCGTCTTGCGGATGCCCAGGTAGTTCACCGCCGTGACCCCCACCACCGCGGCGACGCCGAGCGGGCGCTGCAGCCCGGGAGAGGCGTAGGCCCCGAAGGTCAGCGCCATCGCCGCGCAGCTGGCGGTCTTGCCCACGACAAATCCCCATCCGGCCAGGTAGCCCCAGAAGAGACCGAGGCGCTCACGGCCGTAGACGTAGGTCCCACCGGACTCGGGGTAGACGGCAGCAAGCTGGGCCGAGGAGGTGGCGTTGCAGAAGGCCACCATCGCCGCCATCCCAAGGCCGACTAGCAGGGCGCTCCCAGCTGCGGCGGCGGCGGGCCCCACCGCCGCGAACACGCCGGCGCCGATCATCGAGCCGAGGCCGATGACCACTGCGTCGAAGACGCCGAGGCGTCGGGCCAGGCGGGTCGCCGGCTGGTGCGATTCGGGCGGGTCCGCTCCCCGCGGGACACCATGCACCGCTGCACGGTAACCGCAGCTTCTATCAGCGGAAGACGGCGGGGGAGGCCCAGTGCTCGGGTTCGTGTCATCAGGGCAAGGTGGGGGAACCGAGCCATCACACCGGAAAGCTTTCGATCACCTCGTCGTTCTCTGCTGGGCGTCGGCCAGGAGGGGCGTTCGGCCCTCCCGGTCCTAAGCGGTGGGGTGCGGGGAGCTACTTGATCTCGCGCCGCACCGTCCGGACGAGCCCGAGTTGCAGCCAGCTGAACGGACTGGTGTCTCATGATGGCCAGCCGTTCCGAGACCAGTGACCACCTTGCAAAACCTGGCGAAGCATCTGCGCGGCCGGCGAAACGGCCAGCTGCTTGGGTCCGTGGAGGCAGTCGCCGACATGTCGCACCTCCAACGGTCCACCACGCCGCTTGACCGTGCCGCCGGCCCGGCTACCGTCAACTCAGCATTATCCGAGTTGACCATGACCGTGGGACCCGCGAAAGGATCGTCGGAATGATCGATGTCGAGATCGGGACCACCGTGGGCAGGCTCGTTCTAGTCGTCGTGACGGCGATGGTGATGCTGGCTGGCATCATCGTCTACATACGGATTGCGGGGCTCCGCAGCTTCTCCAAGATGTCATCGTTCGACTTCGCGGTCACCGTTGCCTTCGGTTCGCTCTTGGCAGCCGTCGCCATGAGCAACTCGTCACTCGCCGACGGACTCGCCGCGGCCGCCGCCCTCCTTGCCATGCAGTACGTGATCGCCCGATTGCGCCTACACGGCTTCGCAACCGTCGTCGACAACCGCCCGCTGCTGTTGATGGTCGGCGATCAGATGATCCAGGCGCACCTCAGCCGATCTCGGGTGACCGAGAGCGACATCCGAGCCAAGCTCCGGGAAGCCAACGTCTCCCACCCTGACCAGATCGGTGCGGTCGTGTTGGAAGCGACAGGCGACATCAGCGTCCTCCACCATTGCGACGCCGTACATCCGTCGCTGCTCGAAGGCGTGATCGGCGCCAACCTCACCCCTGGCTGACCGGCCTCCCAAAGGATCAGCACGACTCATTCGCCGTCGAGGGCGCGGTACACCCGCTCGGCAACTCGCGGTGCCAGCGCGGAGGCGCTCGAGGCTCTGTTCCTCCTCGTCCAGTTCGGCCAGGGTGAACTTCTCCGTGGCAATCTCTCGTTGTAACTCGGCATGGTACTTTTGGCATTCGGAGCGAAACTCCGCCCACTCGGCCTCCCGGGCTGCGCCAAAGAGTGCCTAGAGACGTCCGGCGCTGTGTTCGCCAGCTCCGCTGGATTGCAGCACCAGCACCTCGCCCTCACCCCGCTCGTCTTCTTGGTGACCTCGTGGGCGGTGTTAATCGTGGTGGCCCGTTGCCTCCCGCCGGGGCTGCTCAAGGACCTGGCCGGTTTCCTACCGGCCTGCGTCACCTTGATCCGCCGGCTCCGGCGAGACCCCCGGGTCCCCCGCCGCGCCCGCCTGGCGGTCGCCATCGCCGGCCTGTGGGTGATCTCGCCCATCGACTTGATCCCCGAGTTCCTCCCGGTGATCGGGCCCCTCGACGACGTCGTCGTGGTCGCCTTGGCGCTACGCTTCGCCGCCCGTCGGGTTCCTCCCGAGGTTCTCTTCGAAGCCTGGCCGGCTGAGCCGCGACTCCTCGAACGGCTCATCGGGCGGGCGGCTCCCTGGGCCGGGGAGTAGCGTTCTGGCCGTGGCGCAGGTCGGGACGAGCTCTCGCCGGACCCATCGACAGCTCGCCCGAGAACGCTCTCGCAAGCACGCCGTGCGGTCTCTCCTCGTCGCCCTCATCGCCTTGGCCGTGGCCACTCTCAGCGCCATCCCGAGGAACGTCAGCGGCTTGGAAGAGCGGCTGTTCTACGCCGTCAACGGCTTGCCGGGCGCCCTCGAGTGGCCCTTGTGGGCAGTGATGCAGTTGGGAGCGGCATTGTCGATTCCGGTCATCGCTCTGCTGGCGTTCGCCGGTTGGCGTCGTCTGCGTCCGGCGATCGACCTCTTGGTGGCGGGAACATCGGCCTGGCTGCTGGCCAGGGTGATAAAGGATCTTCTCGAGCGAGGCCGGCCCGTCTCCTTCTTCGACGACGTCAATCTCCGGAGCTCACTCGGCGTCGAGAACGACACCGACCTGGGGTTCCCTTCCGGCCATGCCTCGGTGGCCTTTGCCTTGGCGATCGTGGCCTTTCCCTACCTCTCGCTCCGCTGGCGGGTCACCACCGTGGTGCTCGCCATCATCGTGGCCTTCTCTCGCCTGTACTTCGGCGCCCACTTCCCCCTCGACGTCCTGGGTGGGGCAGCCCTCGGGGTTGCCATCGCCGCCTGCGTGCATCTCCTCATGGACCTCCTCACCCACCGCCACTGAGGGGCGACTGCGTCCCCCACGCCGAAACTGACGTCGGGTGGGTCAAGTCAGGTGAAGGGCTTGAGGACGACCTTCATGCAACCGTCCTCCTTGTGCTTGAAGGTCTCGTAGCCGCCGGGTGCCTCTTCCAGCCCGAGACGGTGCGTGATGATGAACGTGGGGTCGATCCGCCCCGCCTCGATGTGCTCGAGCAGGGGGCGCATGTACCGCTGCACGTGGCACTGGCCGCTGCGGATGGTGAGCGACCGGTTCATCAGCGAGCCGATGGGGAACTTGTCGATGAGCCCGCCGTAGACACCGATGATGGAAACCACGCCTCCATTACGACAGCTCGTGATGGCCTGGCGTAAGGCGTGAGGCCGTTCGGTCTCGAGCCGGGCGGTCTGCTTGACCCGGTCGTAGGCCTGGATTGCGGCGGTGCCGTGGTGGGCCTCCATGCCCACCGCATCGATGCAGGCGTCGGGCCCTCGTCCGGCCGTGATCTCCTTAAGGGCATCATTGACATCGGTGCCTTCGTAGTTGATGACCTCGGCGCCGGACTGGGTCCGGGCCATCTCGAGGCGGTAGTCGAACCGGTCGATGGCGATGACCCGCTCCGCACCGAGCAGGAAGGCGCTGGCGATGGCGAACTGGCCGACCGGGCCGGCACCCCAGACCGCCACGATGTCGCCGGGCTTGATGTCGCACATTTCCGCACCCATGTAGCCGGTAGGAAAGATGTCCGAGAGGAAGAGGAGCTGCTCGTCGGTGAGGTCGCTCTCGATCTTCAGGGGCCCTACATCGGCGAAGGGCACCCGGGCGTACTCCGCTTGGCCTCCGGCGTAGCCGCCGGTGAGGTGGGAGTACCCGAAGATGCCAGCCGTCGGGAAGCCGAAGGCCTTCTCGGCCATGGCTGCGTTGGGGTTGGTGTTCTCGCACACCGAGTAGAGGCCTCGGGCACAGGACAGGCAGGCCCCGCAGGCGATGGTGAAGGGAACCACGACCCGGTCGCCCACCGAGACCTTGGAGGCCGCACCGGGACCGACCTCGACGACCTCACCCATGAACTCGTGGCCGAGGATGTCGCCCTTCTCCATCGTCGGCATGTAACCGTCGTAGAGGTGGAGGTCGGAGCCACAGATCGCCGTGGAGGAGACTCGGACGATGGCGTCGCGAGGGTTGAGGATCTTGGGGTCGGGGACGTCTTGGACCTCGACGCTGGTGGTACCCGTCCAGCAGGTGGCCCTCATGCCTTTGCCTCCTGTGCTGCGCCGGCGGCCTCGTCGTCGGTCAGCGGATGGGCGTCGTGCTGGTGCATCAGGTTCTTGGTCCGGCTGCCGAGCGGACTGCCGTCGGAGCGGGCGATCTCTCCGGTTTCGACGATCTGCTTGAACCGGCGCAGGTCGTCGCTGATCTGTTGGGTGGGCTCCTCGCCGAAGAGCTTGGCCACCGCCGAGCTCAGCGCCCCGCCCGGCAGCGAGTACCGCAGCGCAAGATGCACCTCGGTGCCCTGGTCGCCGGGAGCGGGCCGGAACTGAACCGACCCGGCGTTGTCGACCGACGCTCCATCGAGGGATCGCCAGGCAATCCGCTCGGCCGGGATGTCATCGGTGATCTCGGCATCCCACTCGACGCTGGTCCCGGCCGGGCCCCTGGCCACCCAGTGCGAGCGGCCATCGCTCGTGGTCGACACCGACTTGAGGTGGTACATGAAGCTCGCCAGGCGCTCGAACTCTCGCCACGCGGCGTACACCGCTTCGGGCGACGCGTTGATGGTGATGGCTGTTCGGCCCTCCACGTTGGCTCCCTTCGCTTGGCTTGGCTGGACATTCCCTGCATTCGCAGCACTGGCTTCAGGTACCGCTCATGGGACTCCTGACCGCCGCCTCAGCTACCCGCGGCACCGCTCGGACAAACGCGCCTCGGCCTCGGAGTAGCCCAGCTTTCTGGTCAGTTTCGTACCTCTACAGGCCATCCCGGAATCGTCCGGCGAGTGAGTAAGTATGCAAAGAGCGACTCGGGCATTATCAGCAGAGTCGCTCAAAGCCAGAGGCGGATCTTGCCGTTGTCCCCGTCAGATCATGGCAGGGATGAGTGGGGCGTCGCCTCATTTGCTCCTGAGAGTATTGGAGCAGCTCGTGGCCGGGCGCAAGGCGCCAGGCCGCCTTCATGACTCCCCGCAGCGCGGCCAGGTGCTTGTTGGCGGTGCCGGGGGCGTAGCGGCCTCGCTCACGGCTCGGGCCCGGGCGGCCCGCACAGCGGTGGTGTGAGTGAAGCGCAGGCTGGCCCACGGAAGGGTGTCGATGTCGGCCCGGCCGCCCGACAGCCAGGCGGCGATGGCCCCGAGGCAGCGGGTCGATGTCGCCAGGGCCCAGGCCGCTGTCGAGTCAGCGACCCAGCGAGGCGACGGAGCGGAACGACTCCTCGAACAGGCCCACGTGGCCCACCACGAACCGGTGCCTTTCCTCGTCCAGGTAGAAGTAGATCCGACAACACGCCTCGGGGCACCCCTTGCCCAACGACAGATGCCGCCCCAGCGCGATGCGCCGGCCCTCGTAGGTGCGCTCATCCTCGTGCGCCCACTTGCCCAAGCTGGTGGGCGAGACCTGGGAGCGAAAGGCCAGGCCCCGCTCGGCGAACGCCTCGTAAAACCCAGCGCTGAGCTTGTCGCCCTCCCAAGATGAGCGATCTCGTCCATGGCCACCAACGCCCGCGGCCCGCCGGGAGCGCTCCAGGGCACTGCGGATGCGGCCTCGATCGCAGCGGTGGTAAGGCGCGCGGCGAAGGTTCGCCCCGAGGGTGCGGGAGACTCGTAGCGCCGAGCGTTTCGAACGTGATCAGCCGG
>JBBSLT010000061.1:0-12882 GCA_038233555.1 Acidimicrobiales bacterium | reverse complement strand
GGGCCTCCCCCTCGGCGTGGCCGCCGGGCGCTGGGGATGGACCGTCGTCGCCGACGGCATAGGCACTCCGGCTGCACCGGTGACCCCGACGTTCGCCGTCCTCGTCGCCATCCCCCTCGCCCTCCTGGTCGCCAACTCCATCGCCGCCTTCCCTGCCCGCGCCGCCGCCCGCACCCGTCCCGCCGTCGCCCTGCGAGCCGAATGATGACCGCCGTCTGGTACCGGTTCGGGGCCGAGCTGGGCCGGCGGTGGAAGGCCACGGCGGTGCTGGCCGTGCTGGTTGGCCTGGTGGGAGGCGTGGCCCTGTTCGGGGTGGCCGGCGCCCGGCGCACGGCGTCGGCCATGGAGCGACTCATCGACTATCACCGCCCCTTCGACGTCTTCGTCTTCGGGAAAGGGCTCGACATCGACGCCGTGGCCGCGCTGCCCCAGGTCGCCGACGTCGACACCCAGTCGTACCTACTGCTGGCCCCGTCGACCCCTGAAGGCGACCCTGATCCCGGCGGATCGCTGAACCCATTCCTGACGACCAGAGGCACAGCCGGAGTGACCTCGCAGCGCCCCATCGTGGTGGCCGGGCGCCTCCCCAGGCCCGACGCTCCCCTCGAGATCGCCGTCAACGAAGACCTGACCCGCCGCCAGCGGGTGGGCGTCGGCGACATACTCCGTGTCTGGGCGTACGGACCTGATCAGTTCTTCGAGGTACTCGAGGCCCCCGGCACCGTCGACCCGACCGGGCCCGCCCTCGACCTGCAGGTCACCGGCGTGGTCCGTCACCCCTTCGACATCAGCCCCGACCCCGTGGACGACGAGGTGACCTACTCGGCCATCCAGAGCCTGTACCTCTCCCCCGCCTTTGCCGACCGCCACGGGGAGGAGGTGGCGAGCTTCGAGTCATTGCTCGGGCCGGCGCTGGCCGTGCGGCTGGCGGGTGGGGCCGCCGACCTCCCCGCCTTCACCCAGGCCGTAGGAGCCCTTCCCGGCGGAGGCGATGCCGAGGTGCAACCGGCCGATATCCGGCTGCACGCAGCCAACACCGAACGGGCCACCGACCTCCAGGCCCTAGCCCTGCTGGCCTTCGCCCTCCTGGTGGCGCTCGCGGGTCTGCTCATGGTGGGCCAGAGCCTGGCCCGCCAGGTGCAGCTCGCCCTCGGTGAACACCCGGCGCTGCGGGCCATGGGCATGACGCCCGCCCAGCTCTGGGGGGTGACCACCCTGTGGGCACTGATCGTGGGGGGAGCCGGCGCCGTCCTGGCCATGGTCCTCGCCGTCGCCCTCTCCCCGCTCAGCCCGGTCGGCCTGGCCCGAGCGGCCGAGGTGGAGCCGGGAGCTGTCATCGACATCCCGGTGCTGGCCCTAGGTGCCCTGGCGGTGGTCGCCGTCGTGTGCGGCCGGGCGATGCTGGCTGCGAGGGCTGCCGCACGAGCCGTCCCCACCGGCACCGAGCCCCAGGTGAGGCGCACGTCCCGGGTGGTCGAACGTCTGGCTGGTGCCGGAGCCCCGGCCAGCACGGTCATCGGGGTGCGCATGGCCGTGGAGCCAGGACGGGGTCCGAGCGCCGTCCCCGTGCGCAGCGCCCTGCTCGGCGCGACCGTGGCGGTGGCGGCGGTGGCCGGGGGACTGGCGTTCACCGCCGCCCTCGACCGATTGGTGGCCACCCCGGCACTCCAGGGGTGGGCCTGGGACGTGACCGTCGGCGACGAGACCCTCGACATCCTCGACAAGGGTGAGCGGCTGCTCGGCACCAACTCAGCGGTAGAGAGCTTCAGCGCCATCAGTGGCAGCGGCTACCTCCTCGACGTCGACGGTTCCAGTGTCGGCGTGACCGGCTTGGACCGCATCGAGGGCGACGCCGGTCCTCCCGTGGTCGAGGGACGCCTCCCCGAGCGTGGCGGCGAGATCGCCCTCGGCCCCCGCACGATCGAGCAGCTCGAGGTAGCCATTGGCGAAGAGATCGAGGTCACGGCCGCTGACGGCGACGGTGGTGACGGCAGCCAGACGGCGACGATGGAGGTGGTGGGCATCGCCCTGCTCGGGCCGGCCCTGAACTACACGGCCACCATCGGCGAGGGCGCGCTGGTCGGCCTCGCCGACATGCAGGAGCTCTTCGGCGAGGTGCCGACGGCGTACTTCCTGGTCGACTACGCCGAGGGGGCTGATCCCGGTGCCGCCTTCGCCTCCCTCCAGGCCGACTGGGGCCGCCAGGTGCTGCGGCCCCTCCCGGCGCCCGACGTCGAGAACCTGCGCCGGGTCAGTGGGCTCCCGGTGGCCTTCTCGGCGCTGGTGACCGTCCTCGGCGTGGCCACGCTCGGGCACACGCTTGTGAGCTCGGTGCGACGGCGCCGACGGGACCTGGCCGTGCTACGGGCCATCGGCTTCGCCCGCAGCCAGGTCTCGGCCACGGTCGCTTGGCAGGCCACGACGATGGCGGTCATCGCCCTGGCCGTCGGCCTGCCCCTCGGGGTGGGCGCCGGCCGCTGGGCCTGGCAGGTGGTGGCCGACGGCATCGGGACACCGGCTGGGGCGGTGACGCCAGTTCTGGCCATCGCCCTGACCGTGCCCGCCGTCGTGCTGGTCGCCAACACCCTGGCCGCCTTCCCCGCCCGCCGGGCCACTCGTACCGTTCCTGCTGTCGCCCTCAGGGCCGAGTGATGGCTGGCCCCTCCTCGTTCTTTGTCGCGTTTGCCACCTTACGAGTAGGTAATGCGACAAAGAACGGAACGGCGATGCCGTGATGGCCGTGCTCGTCGTCAACCTCATGGCCGCCCTTCCCGCCCGCAGGGACGCGCTCACCCGTCCCGCTGTCGCCCTCAGATCGGAGTAGCACACCATGGCCGTAACCCTGGACCGGGTGGAGACCCCTCCCCCGCCCCCGCCGATGGCGCCGGCGGCGCCGCCCCTCGAGTGGCACCCCTGCGCTGCCCTGGTCCCGGCTGCCCTGCTCCTGTTGATGGCGGGCTTAACCTTGTCCGGGCGCGACGGTCTCAGCGCCGTAGAGGTCGTCCGGACGATACTGGTCGTGGCTTGGGCGATCGCCGGAGGCGTGCTCGTCTCCCGCCGGCCGCTACGGGGCCTCGGCCTGATGATCCTCGCCGGGGTCGGTGTCGCCGCCGTCGCCTGCCTGGCCGGCGCCATGGTGAAGGCCGGCTGGACCGGCCTCCCCGGGGCCCTGGCCGAGCTGGCCCTGCCCGTCAGCGTCGCCCTGCTCCCGGCCACGGCCCTGCACCTGCTCCTCGGCCTGCCCCAGGGCCGGCTGAGCTCGCGGCCCCGTCGGGTGGCGGTGACAGCCGCCTACGCCTTCGCCGCCGGCCTCGGCCTGGTGCTGTGGGGCCGCCGTCCCGACCTTCCCGCCTGGCCGCTGTGGCTGGCGGGGGCGGCGGCCCTCGCCGTCGGTCTGGGGCCGGCCAACCGCCGCTACGTCCGCAGCACCGGCATGGAACGCCAACGCCTCCAGTGGCTGGGCTGTGCCCTGGTCGTGGTGGTGGAAGCGGCTTTGGTCGTAGCTGCGCTACGTGTCCTGGTGGACTGGCCTCCCCACGGCGTCCTGGTAGCGGGCGCCGTCAGCATCCTCATCCCCGCCTCGCTGGCGGCGGGGGCGTCGACCCGCCTGGTCACGCGAGTCGACCAACTGCTCGTGCACACCGTGGCCATCACCGGCCTCACCGGCGTGGTGGTGGCCGTGTACCTGGTCATCGTTCTCGGTCTGGGGCGTGTGCCCGACGAGGCCGAGCGCAGCCTGCTGGTGCTGTCCATGGTGGCGGCGATGGTGGCGGCCGCCGTCTACCTCCCCGCCCGCACCCGGCTCTCCGAGGTGGCCAACCGGCTGGTCTACGGCGAGCGGGAAGCACCCGACACGGTGCTGCGTACCTTCGGCAGCCGGTTGTCCCGGGCCATCCCCATGGACGAGCTTCTCCTGCAGCTGGCCGAGTCACTACGCAAGACCATGGTCCTCGAAGCCGCCGAGGTATGGACCGGATCGGGGGGCACGCTGGCTCGCACGGTCTCGGTTCCCGATCGGGCTCCGGTCACCCTGACCCTCGGGCCAGCCGAGCTGCCGGTCGTAGCCCGGGCCGGCGTGTCGGGCCCGGCGTGGCTGGCGGTCTGGCTTCCGGCCTTGCTCAAGGAACGAGAGAACTCCCCGCTGCGGGTGGCGCCCATCACCCACTCGGGTGAGCTGCTCGGCCTCATCGTGGCCGAGCGGAGCGCCGGCGGCGACGCCTTCGGCGAAGAAGAGGAACGGGTGTTGACGGAGCTGGCTCGCCAGGTTGGCTTGGCCCTGCACAACGTGGCCCTCGACTCCGCCCTCCAGGCCAGCCTGGACGAGGTCCGCCGCCAGGCCGAGGAGCTCCAGGCGTCACGGGCCCGCATCGTGGCCACCGCCGACGCCGAGCGCCGGCGCATCGAGCGCAATCTGCACGACGGCGCCCAGCAGCACCTGGTAGCCCTGGCGGTCAACCTGCGCCTGGCCCGTGACTTCGTGGGTGACGATCCGGAGGTGGCGACCGCCATGCTCGACGAGCTGGCCACCAGCATCCGGGACACCATCACCGAGCTGCGGGACCTGGCGCACGGCATCTACCCGCCGCTGCTCATGGACAGCGGCCTGCCCGAGGCCCTGCGGGCTGCCGCCGGGCGCAGCCCCCTCGATGTCGTGGTGGAGGCAGAAGGACTCCACCGCTATCCCACCGAGGTCGAGGCGGCCGTGTACTTCTGCTGCTTGGAGGCGCTGCAGAACGCGGCCAAGCATGCCCCCGAGGCCAAGGTGAGCGTGGTGGTCCGAGACGACGGCTCCGAGCTGCGCTTCGAGGTGATCGACGACGGCCCCGGCTTTGCCCCCGAGGCGATGCGCCGAGGGCACGGCTTCGTCAACATGAGCGACCGCCTCGGCGCCATCGGCGGCTTGGTGAGCTGGGAGTCGAACCCCGGCCAAGGGGCTCGGATCCGTGGCTCGGTCCCGGTCTGATGTGCGGACGTAGACCATGCGACGGCCCGGGGCAGGCCTTTTCTCGATACGGCGTAGGGACTATCATCGTGGGACGATGGGCATAACTCCAAGGCAGAAGGTCGGGCGCGCCGTGGTAGTGGTGGCCGCGCTGGTCTTGGTGGCGGGATGCGGCTCGGGCGCGGGCAACACCGCCGGGGCGCAAACGCGAACGGTGCAGGTCGACTACAACCACGACGAGTTCGCCACGTCGATGCTCGAGAACTACCCCCGGCGGGTTCAGGTCCGTCCCGGCGACACGGTGGAGTTCCGCCAGACGTGGACAGGCGAGCCCCACAGCGTGACCATGGGCACGTTGGTCGACGAGAAGATCGGCCCGCTCATCGACCTGTTCAACGAGGTCGAGTCCACCGGCGAGTTCCCCGAGGGCGAGCCCGAGGAGTTCGAGACCTTCGCTGCCGCCCTTCCCTACGCGCTGGGCGACGACGGCATGGTCCAGAACGCCGCCCAGCCGTGCTTCGTCGACCAGGAGGAGTTCACGGGCACCTACCCGGGGGACGAGACCACGCCGTGCCCCGAGGTGGAGCAACCGGCCTTCGACGGGCGCCAGCCCATCTACAGCAGCGGCGTCATCCCCTATGAGGGCGTGGACGGGAACACCTTCCGGGTCACCCTCGCCAACGACATCCCCACCGGGACCTATACCTACTACTGCAACGTCCACGGTCCGCTGCAGTACGGCCAGATCGAGGTCGTCGCCGGAGGCTCCGAGATCCCCTCCCAGGGAGACGTTGCCCGCCAGGCGCTCGAGGAGCAGCGGGCGGCGATCGCCCCCATGGCCCGGAACTTCGACGCCGCCACCGACGGGGAGGTGGTGGAGGGTGGTGATCCCGAGAGCCCGTTCACCATCGATGCCGGCGGAGCCAACCTGGTCGGCGTGCCCACGCCGTTCTTCGAGAGCAACCGGTTCATCCACGGCATCGTCGACGAGTTCGTCCCCCGCAGCGTGCAGGCCAAGGTGGGCGAAAAGGTCACGTGGACCTTCACCGGGGGCCATACCCTCAGCTTCAACGTGCCCGAGTACTTCCCGATCTTCACCGTGGCCGACGACGGGACCACGACCTTCAACCCCCAGGCCGAAGATCCGGTCGGTTGGCCCGGGCCCCCACCTTCCGGGCCGCCACCTCACGCCGAGGATGGTGGCGGTGGCGGGCCGCCGCCACCGGTGAACATCGACGCCGGCACGTGGGACGGCACCGGGTTCCGCTCCACCGGCCTGGACCTCAGCGATCAAGACACCTTTAGCGTGACCTTCACCAGGCCCGGCACCTATGCCTACGCCTGCCTGATCCATCCCAAGATGGTCGGGACACTCGTCGTCGAGGAGTGATGGCGGCCATGCTGGTGGTCCAGCCGACCACTCCCAGCGACTCCGCCGATGCGGTCCTGGGTGCCAGCCGTCCCGAGCGGGCGCGGGGACTCGGCGTGGCGTCGGTGGCGTTCCTGGCCTTCGCTGCCTTCGCCGTCTTCGTGCTGGCCCTCGGCGCCGCAGCGGCGCGAGCAGGGACCGACGCCGCCCTCCACGACTGGCTCCACGAGCTGGCGCTGTCGGACGACCTTGTCGGTCGTTTGGCGAACCGGATGAGCGACACCGCTCATCGCAACACCTCGGGCTGGCAGTTGGCGCTCGACTACGGGTTCAGCATCGCCAACCTGGCGCTGGCCGGCTTCTTGTTCTGGCTCCGGCCGAAGGACCGCACCGCTCCCCTCCTGGCCTTCGGTCTCGTCGGCACCGCCGCCGTGTTCAACCTTCAGGCCCACGCCGTCTACGAGGCCATCGCCCCGAACACCTTCGAAGCGGTCACCCACGTCGGCTTCCAGGTGGTCGCCGCCGTCTCCTATCTCCTCGCCCTGCTGCTCTTCCCCGACGGGCGACTCGTTCCCCGATGGCGGCCGGCGGCCCTGACCGCTTTCTACGCCACCACCGCCGTGGTGGTGGTGGGGCTGGCCGCCTGGTCCTATCCCTCGGGTTCTCGCACCCTGGCCCTGGTCATCGTGTTCGGACTGCTGACGCCGGCGGCCGGGGTGCTGGCCCAGGCCTACCGGTACCGCCGCTCGTCGAACCAGCTCCTACGCCAGCAGGCACGCCTGTTGTTCTGGGCGCTGTCGCCGGCGCTGGTGGTCAGCCTCTTCGCCCTTACCACCGCGGCCCAGGAGACGGGGGCCGGCGAGCTCGAGGGCCGAGCGATCGTGGTGCTTCCCGTCGCCTTGTTCCGCCTGTTCCAGCCGGTGTTCCTGCTCATCCCCGTCGCCCTCCTGGCCGGGATCTTCCGGTTCCGCTTGTGGGACGTCGACAAGCTCATCAGCCGCACACTCGTCTACGGGGTCCTGGCCGGCTTCGTGTCCGCCGTGTACGTAGCCGTGGTGGTGGGCGTGGGCAGCTTCGTCGGTCGTCCCCAGGACCAGGACCTGGCGCTGCCCATCGTGGCCACCTTCATCGTGGCCGCCGCCTTCCAACCGGTGAAGGAGCGGGTGCAGCGGCTGGCCAACCGCCTGGTCTACGGCAAGCGGGCCACGCCCTACGAGGCGCTCTCGAAGTTCGCCGAACGGGTCAACGAGATCGTCGGCGCCGACGAGCTGCTCGCCCGGATGGCCCGGATCCTCGCCGAAGGCACCGGGGCCACCCGAGCCGACGTCTGGCTGAAGGTCGGTGACGAGCTGCGACCGCAGGCCTCGTGGTCGGGCCGCGCCCTCGCCGAAGCCCAGCCCATCCCCGTCGGCGACGAAGGGCTGCCGCCGATCCCCCATGCCAGCCAGGCCATCCCCGTGCTCCACCACGGCGAGCTGTTCGGGGCCCTCTCGATCGTCAAGCCCCTGAACGAGGAGCTCACGCCCGTCGAGGCCAAGCTGCTCGCCGACTTCGGACGCCAAGCCGGCCTGGTGTTCCGCAACCTGCAGCTCACCGCCGAGCTCCGCCTGCGCCTACAGGAGCTCCAGGCCTCGCGCCAGCGGCTGGTGTCGGCCCAAGACGAGGGGCGGCGCCGGACCGAGCGCAACCTCCACGACGGTGCCCAGCAGCAACTCGTGGCCCTCAAGGTGCACCTGGCGCTGGCTGAAGGCATGGCCCAGGAGCTGGGGGACGAGGCCCAGCCGTTGATCGAGCTGATCGGGGAGATCAAGGTGCAGGCCGGCGTTGCGCTGGAGGAGCTGCGCGACCTCGCCCGGGGCATCTACCCCCCGCTGCTGGCGGCTGACGGGCTCCCGGCGGCGCTGGCCTCCCAGGCGGCCAAGGCGCCGCTACCGGTGGAGCTCGACGTCACCGTGGTCGGCCGTTACTCCCAGGAGGTCGAGGCCGCCGTCTACTTCTGCTGCCTGGAGGCCATCCAGAACGTCTGCAAGTACGCACGCGCCTCCCGGGTGGGCGTTCGCCTGGCCCAGGTGGACGGCGCCCTCGAGTTCGCCGTCGATGATGACGGCTGCGGCTTCGACTCCACCAGCACCCGACTGGGGGCGGGCTTGCAGAACATGTCCGACCGACTCGGGGCGCTCGGCGGCACCGTGGAGATCACCTCGGCCCCCGACTGCGGGACCACGGTGGTGGGCCGCATCCCGGCCACTCCTGTTGAGGGGAGCGAGGAACCGGCCAGGCCGGCGGCTCCCGCGCTCATCGGGACGGAAGAGGACCAGCGAGTAGGAGCGATCTGACCCCATCAGTGGTGGTGATCGCCACCGCTGGTGGAGTCAGAAAGGTGGCCGTGTAGGTGAGGTCAGGCGGTGTGCAGGCGGCCGTCGCCGTCACGCTCGTCCCAGAGCCGGCGCAGCACGGCGGGCCCCAGCTCCTCTTTGTTGACGTAGGCGGCGGCGCCGCTGGTCTGGGCGTCACCGGGAAGGTCGCTGAGCTGGTAGGTCGAGCACAAGAACACCACCGTTTCGGGAGCTGCGGCCACGATGCGTCGCGTCGCCTCGATCCCGTTGATGCCGGGCATGTTGATGTCCATGAGCACCAACGCCGGGTGCAGGACCGCGACCTGCTCGAGCGCCTCCTCGCCGGTCTCCGCCTCCCCGACCAGCTCGAAGCCCACGCTTCGACGCAGCACGGCGGCGGCGGCCAGGCGGAACGGCCGCTGGTCGTCGACGATGAGTACTGGAACTGCGACGTCAGGCTGCATCGGGTCCATTCTCTCAGGAGCGACGATACTGGGCCAGGGTAGGAGCACCCTCGCCACGGTGTGGCTACCACCACCGAAAAGCCTCGCTCAGTCGCGAGCGGCCAGATAGAGCAGCACCGCTTTGACCCGGCGGTTCACGTCTCGCTCCTCCGACAGGCCCAGCTTGGAGAAGATGGAGTTGGTGTGCTTCTCGACGGCCCGCTCGCTCAACACCAGGGTGGCGGCGATGGCGGCGTTGCTCTTGCCCTGGGCCATCTCCCCCAGGATCTCTCTTTCCCGGGGCGTGAGACGGTCGAGGTCGGAGCGAGAGCGGGGCGACGAGGCCCCCACCAGGGCATCCACGACCTTGGGATCGATGACCGATCCTCCTTGTGCCACCTGCCGTATGGCGACGAGCAGCTCTTCGACGTCGGCCACCCGTTCCTTGAGCAGGTAGGCCCGACCCTGCGAGCCTTCGGCCAAGAGCGCCAGCGCATAGGCCGGGTTGGCGTACTGGCTGAGCACCACCACGCCGATCGACGGGTGCTCGACCCGGAGGTGGGCGGCGGCGCGGATGCCTTCGTCGGTGCCGGTGGGCGGCATGCGGATGTCGGTCACCACGACATCTGGCTTCTCCTGGTCGATCAGGCCCAGCAGGCTGGGCAGGTCGCCACACGTACCGGCCAGCTCCAGGTCGTCGTGACCCTGGACCAGGCGGGACATGCCCTCGCGTAACAAGACGTTGTCCTCGGCCAACACCACCCGGATCGCCACGCATGCGCACGGTAGTGCCTCCACTGCCGGAGGCTCTGGAGAGGCGCGTACGGAGGATCACTCGAACTGAGCGGCGAGGTCCTGAAGGGCGGGAAAGTAGGCCTCGCTGAAGGTGGGGAAGGGCTGCACGACGTCGAGGAGCGTGGCCACCGGCACTTCAGCCCGAATGGCCACCAGCGCCTGGCCGATCCAGGCGTCGGCGTGGGGCCCAATGGCGGATGCGCCCACCAGGATCCGGCGGCGGCGATCGGCGACCAGGGCCAAGCAGCCGCCCGTCGAACCCTCGCTCACCGCCCGTGCCGTCTGAGCGACGTCGAAGGCGGCGCTGACCACGTCGAGCCCCTGGTCAGCCGCGGTCTTGGCGGTAAGGCCCACGGCCGCGACCGGCGGGTCGGTGTAGATGGCCCGGGGGACGGCCCGGTAGTCGGCCACGGCGTCGCCGCCGAGGAGGTTGGCGGCGATGACACGGGACTGGTAATTGGCGGTGTGGGTGTAAGGCGCGACCCCAGTGACGTCGCCCGCCGCCCACACATGGGCGTGGCCCTGCACGCGGCAGCACTGGTCTACCTCGAGGCCGGACGGCCCAGCCTCGACCCCCACGATGTCGAGCCCGAGGTCCTCCACGTTCGGGCGCCGGCCCACGGCCACCAGCACCCGCTCGACGCCCAGCGTGGCGCTGTCGTCGAGACGCACCTCCGCCCCCGTCGGCACCGGCCGGGCCTCGACCACCATGGCCCCAAGGTGCAGGCGCACGCCACTCGCTTCGAGGGCGGCGCCAAGGTGGTCGCTCACCGCCGGCTCTTCGCCGGACGCCACCCGAGACTCCGCCTCCACCAGCGTCACCTCGACACCGAAGCGGGCGTAGACCTGGCTGAGCTCGCAGCCCACCGCTCCGCCCCCCATGACCAGCAGCGACTGAGGTCGCTCGGGTGAGGTGAGCGCCTCGTCGCTGGTCCAGCTCGGCACCTCATCCAGCCCGTCGATCGGCGGCACCACCGCCCGGTTGCCGGTGGCGATGACGAGGTCGGTCCATCCAATCTCGCCGCCGTCAACCTCCACCACCCCGGGCCTAACCACCCGACCACGCCCCCGGATGAGCGTGACCCCCTGACCGATCAACGACTCGGCGGAGGCACGGTCATCTTGATGGCGGGCAATCTCATCGCGCCGGGCGGCGGCTGCCGTCCACGCATCAACAGCATCATCGAGAGCAAGTGGTCGTGACACCGCTCCGTAAGCCTCGGCCGATCGCGCCAGCGCCCGCACCTCGGCCGAGCGCAGCATGGCCTTGCTCGGCATGCACGCCAGATACGGGCACTCCCCACCCACCAACCCCGACGCCACCAACGCCACCGATCGCCCACCGTCGACCAGAGCCGAAGCGAGGTTCTCCCCCGCCGATCCCGCCCCCAAAATCACCACATCAAATGACCGCATAACCCCTGTGTACCCGAGGAGGACCAAAGCGACCGAGCACTTGGCGCCGGCACATGGCCGTCGGCCACACCCGCCGCCGAAGGCGGCCCCACTCTGGCTGGCGGCCCAGCGAGCAGCCACGGCGGATTATCGCCGTAAGTGGTACGAAGCTCGCCAGCAAGGTGGTCAGTGTGGAGGGTGGCGGCTTTGCCGGCGCCCGGAACACTCAACAAGCTCGCCGTCGAACCTCCGGTTCGGCGGCGACTATCGAGCGCAAGCGAGTGACGCCGACTCACCGTCGGTAGACGGTGATGTCCACCGCCTTGACCGTGGCCCAGACGGGGGTGCCGGCGGCGAGGTCGAGCTCGGCCACGGCGGCCGGGGTGATCTCGGCGGTGACGGGCAGGGGTCCACCAAGGGCGACGCGCACCCGATCACGGTCGGCCTCGAGGTCCTCGACGGTTGCCGCCCAGCTGTTGCGAGGGCTCCCCTCAGGTGGATGGCGATGCAAGGCGATGGCCTGGGGGCGCAGAGCGACGGCGACGTCGGGGCCGGGGAGAGGGTCGGCGACGGTAAGTTCGGCGCCGGTGGTGAGTCGGACGGTGCGATCACCGGTGGCGGTCCCGTGGAGGAGGTTGACGCCGATGAGCTGGGCGACGTAGCGAGAACGAGGGCGGGCAGCCACCAGGGCCGGAGTGCCGCTTTGGGTGATGCGGCCGTCCTCGAGGATGACCAGGCGGTCGGCGAGGACGAGCGCGTCCACCGGGTCGTGGGTGACGAGGAGGCGGGCGCCGTGGAAGGTGGCCAGGTGGCGGCGCAGCTCGGTACGGACCCGGAGCCGGGTACCGGCATCGAGGGCGGCGAGGGGCTCGTCGAGGAGGAGCAGCCTCGGGTCGGTGGCCAGGGTGCGGGCCAGCGCCACCCGTTGTGCCTGGCCCCCCGAGAGGGTGCGGGGCTTGGCTGTCGCCTGGTCAGAGAGGTCGAAGCGGTCGAGCCATCGCCCGGCCTCGCTCCGGGCGTCGGCTCTGGTGGCACCTCGGCAACGCAGGCCGAAGGCGACGTTGTCGAGGGCGGAGAGCTGCGGGAAGAGCAAGTAGTCCTGGAACACGAAGCCGACAGGACGCTCGGAGGTGGGCACGAAGGTATCGGTGGCGGGTTCGTCGAGGACAGTGCCGTCGAGCTCGATGCGCCCGTCGTCGATGGCATGCAGGCCGGCGATGGCTCGCAACACGGTGGTCTTCCCGGCGCCGTTGGGCCCGAGCAGGGCGACGATCTCGCCGTCGTCGATCCGCAGGTCGATGTTCAGCCGGAGGTCGCCAAGGACGAACTCGATGGCGGCGTCGAGCATGAGCGTCCGCTAGTGACGAGACGCTAGGAGACGGTGAGCCATCGGTCGCGCAGCGGCACCAGCACTGCGAGCGACACCGCGATGAGCACCAGCGAGAGAGCCACGGCGGCGTCGCGGTCGGATTCGAGGGCGAGGAACACGGCGAGGGGCATGGTCTGGGTGCGTCCCTGGAGGTTGCCGGCGAAGGTCACGGTGGCACCGAACTCTCCGAGCGCCCGGGCCCAGCACAGCACCGAGCCGGCGAGGATCGACGG
>JBBSLT010000060.1:0-12891 GCA_038233555.1 Acidimicrobiales bacterium | reverse complement strand
GCCACCTCCAGCGACGCTGGGGACCATGGGTAGGTGATGTCGTAGAGCCGCCCCAGCGCATCCACCACGGGGCGAAGCTGCACCACCGGGCTCACCAAGACGCCAGCGCTGACGTCGATGGAGCCCTCGGCCATGACGACTTGGGCCACCGCCGAGCCCATCGATCCGCCCAGGACGCCCACGGGCCCGTCGCCGAGGTCGAACTGGTTGCGTAGGTCGGCCAACGCAGGCCCGAGCTCCTCCGCCGCCTGAGAAATGATCGGACGGTGCAGGTTGAGGACCGCATCCTCGTAACCGAGGCGCATGAGCTCCTCGGCCCCGCCCGGTGGAGTGCGCGACCCGCACATAGGCAGACCTAGATAGATGCGCCAGGCGTCGAGGCCCCGTAGCGGGAGGGCGGCGGCAAACGCCGTCTCCGTGCGAGGCGGGTCCATCAGGTGCCAAGCCACCACGATCGGCGTCGAAGCACCGGGCTGGGTGATGGGCGGGATGGCGACGAACGGCACACCGGCGGCGACGCCGGTGACCTGAGCGGCTGCGATCGACATGGGTTCTCCTCCTCGAATGAACTGGACGCCGTCCAACTTAGCTGGACAGCGTACAGTACACAAGGTGAAGAGACGACGAACGCCTGGCCAGCGGGCCGGGTTGAGTCATGCGCGCGTCATCGCAGCCGCCCAGGAGCTGCTGGCCGAGGTGGCCCTGGAGGCGTTCACCATGCGGGCCTTGGCTGAGCGCCTGGAGGTCGCCCCCAACGCCCTCTACAGCCACGTGGACAGCAAGACGGCGCTCTTGGACGATGTCCTCGACCACGTTCTCGAGGAAGTTCTCCTTCAAGTCGAGGAATCTGCGCTGGGGGCCGAAAACCCCATCGACGGCCTGCATGGCGTCATGGCGTCCACCTACGCGGTCCTACTCGACCACCGAGATCTCGTATCGCTCTACCTCGCCCGCCAAGGCGCCCGCGGGTCCAACGCGCAGCACCTCGGCGCCATCATGCTCGAGCTTCTCGACCGGACCGGCGTACGAGCGAAGCAGGCGCAGGAGGCGCTACGGGTGCTGATCGTCTACACGATCGGCTTTGCCGCCTTCGCCACCCGCCCCCCGATCGAACCCGGCTCGGAGCCGGTGGTGCCCGCCGAGGAACTGCGGGAGAACTTCGATAGAGGGCTGCGTTGGCTTTTGGCGGGGATCGTCGCGCCGCAAGCACCGCCGCCGGATGTCGAGAACCGCCTCCCGGATCCGACATCTGGATGAGCGGCGCCACTACGACGCCGCCTGTACAGGATCCTCCACGCACGCCACCACCCCAAGGCCGGGCCAACGGTCCCGGCGCTGCCCACGGGGGCGATCGCCACCTGGTCACTGTGCATGTCGGTGCGAGCGCCCAGGCCCGTTCTAGCGTCCGAAGTGCTTGTCGGCAGAGTGCTCGCCGGCCCACACCGTCATCTGTTCGAGCACCGGCGCACCGTAGGTGGTGACCATGGCGACGTCGACCGCATCCCGGCCGCAACCGATCACCACCCGCCCGGTGCGGCGTTCGTTGTTGCGGGGATCGAAGGTCCACCAGCGGTCGCCGAGGTAGGCCTCGAACCAGGCGCAGAAATCCATGGGGTAGCCGGGGTCGGGCACCCCGATGTCGGGAAGGTACCCGAAGACGTAGCGGGCGGGGATGTTGAGGCTGCGACAGAAGGTGACGGCCATCTGGGTGAAGTCGCGACAGACGCCGGTCCGCTGCTGCCACACGTCGAGGGAGGTGGTCAGGGGGGTGCTCTGGGAGTCGTCGTAGCGGATGTTGTCATGGACCCAGTCGCATACCGCCTGCACCCGGCGCCACCCCGTCGGCCCGTTGCCGAACAGCTCCCATGTCTGGTCGGCGAGCACGTTGGACAGGCACAGGCGTGACGGCAGGAGGTAGACGAGGGCATTGTCGGGAAGGTCCTCGACCGGGACCTGCACGACATCGAGGTCGGCATCGTCGAGGATGCCGGGCACCTCGACGACGGCGTCGTAGCGGACGGTGCTGTATCCGGGGGGGAGGGTGAAGCGGTCACAGAGGTTGCCGAAGAGATCGACGTAGTCGGTCATGGTCACCGAGGGTGAGACTCCCCAGCTCTGCTCCAACAGTCGATGCGGTCCTTCCGGTCGGGGCCGCACCTGCCACACCGAGGGCGTCGGCCAGTCCGCTCGATGGCGGAACTCGCAACCGACCTTCACCTGCACGACTCGATCGTAGCGCCGGGTCCCGCAGCGGTTTCCCCGTAGCCTTCCGGAGTGATCCTGGTGGACCTGGCCAAGGCGGCGGCGCGCCGCCCCGACCGGCCGTTGTTCGAGGACCTCTCCCTCACCGTGCACGTCGGCGACCGCCTCGGCGTGGTGGGTCGCAACGGGACTGGCAAGTCGACCCTGCTGCGGGTCTTGGCCGGCGTCGAGGATCCGGAGGAGGGCACCGTCCGGCGGGGACGCGATGTGCGGGTGGGTTTCCTGGCCCAGCGTCCCGCCCTTCCGCCGGGCGATGTGCGCTCGGCGGTGGGCTCCCACTGGGAAGCGGCCGCCATCCTCGAGCGAATCGGCATGGGTGGCCTGGTCGACGCCGACGTGGTCACGCTCTCGGGCGGCCAGGCCAAGCGGGTGGCGCTGGCTCGGGTGCTAGTGGACGAGGTCGACCTCCTGGTGTTGGACGAACCCACCAACCACCTCGACCTCGACGCCATCGCCTGGTTGGAGGATCGCCTGGCTCGGTTTCGGGGAGGGCTGGTGGTGGTCACCCACGACCGTCATGTGCTGGACCGGGTGAGCACCCGCATTCTCGAGCTTGACCGGGGCCGGGGCTACCTGCACGACGGGGGCTACGCCGCCTATCTGGCGGCCGGCGCCGAGCGAGCCGAGCAGGAGGCGGCGGCTGAGTCGGTGCGGCGGAACCTGGCACGCGCCGAGTTGGCCTGGTTGCGCCGGGGTGCGCCGGCCCGCACCCGCAAGCCCAAGTCCCGCATCGCCTCGGCTACCGCCATCGTGGAGGGACGTGGCCCCACCGTTGACCGCCCCGGTGACTTGGACCTGGCCGGCGGCGGCCAGTGGGAGGGCACACCCCGCCTGGGCGACAAGGTCGTCCAGCTCCACGACGTTGGGCACCACTTCGGCGCCCAACCGGCCCTGTTCGAAAGCCTCGAACTCGACCTCGGTCCCGGTGATCGCCTCGGCCTGGTGGGACCTAACGGGTCGGGCAAGTCCACCCTCCTTGACGTCATCGCCGGCCGCCTGACGCCCTCCGCCGGGCACGTGGAGACAGGCCCGACGGTCCGTCTCGGCTACTACGATCAGACGGGCCGAGACCTCGACCCGGACCTGCGGGTACGAGACGCCGTCGCCGGTCCGCACCGCCAGCCAAGTTGGATGCAGGCCCGCCTCATGGAGCGCTTCTGGTTCGACACCGACGCCCAGTGGGCGCCCGTGGGGACCTTGTCCGGGGGCGAGCAGCGGCGCCTGCAGCTGCTGTTGGTGCTGGCCGGACTGCCCAACGTGCTGTTGCTCGACGAGCCCAGCAACGACCTCGACCTTGACACTCTGCGTGCGCTGGAGGACCACCTGGACACGTGGCCGGGCACGGTGGTGGTGGTCAGCCACGACCGTGCCTTGCTGGAGCGCACGGTCGAAGACGTCCTGGTGTTGGACGGCCAGGGCCGGGGAAACCTCGCCCCGGGCGGCTACGCCGGCTACGCCGCCGCCCGGACGTCGATCACCTCGCGAGGTACGGCCCCGTCCGTAGGGGAGCGGCCGGCGGCACCGTCTCCGGACGAGAGCCCGGGTCGGGAATCGGACTCCGACGTCTCGAGCATGGCTACCCCGGTGGTCCCGGCCAAGGTGCGTTCACCTAGCACGGTGCGGCGCCTCTTGGCACGCGCCGAGCGCGAGCTGGCCGAGGCGGCGGCAGACCGAGACCGTCTGGTCACGGAGATGGCAACCGTCACCGACCACACCGTGATCACACAGATCTCCCAGTCGCTGGCCGACGCCGAGGCTCATCTGAACCGGGTGGAGGAGCGCTGGCTGGCCCTGGCCGAGGAGCTGGGCTCGTAACCTCTCCGGGCCGCTCAGCGGCTGATGACCCAGCGGTTCTGCCGGTACCACTCGATGGTCTGTCGGATGGCTGGCTCCAGGTCTCCCCGGGTGAGGCGGAAGCCCGTGGCCAACAGAGCGTCGATGCTCAGCCGGTTGTTGCGGTTGGTCTTGCCCATGAAGCGGAAGCGCTGCTCGGTGAGCAGGATGTCGGGTTGCATCCCCTGCTCGAGCATCTGGCCGTGGATGGACGCCCGTTCCTCGTAGCCGGGCCCGCAGTGCGGGTCGTCGTCCAGCACGACCACCATGTCGAAGGCGTCGGCCAGGATGCGGGCCACCTCGTGGCTGGAGGGATAATCGTCGGCCACGATGTTGTAGGCCTGACCCACCGCCCCCTCGGGCCCAGCCAGGTGCAGGGTGGCCTGAACCAGGTCGTCGATGTGGACCAACCGCTGCTCGACGGGGCGAGCATGGACCACCAGGGTGCTGCGGCCGGCCCAGGCCTCCATGGCGGTGTCGAGGACGGCGCTTCCCAAGAGCTTGGTGTTGCCGGGGCCGAAGACCGAAACCGGACGTAGCACGACCACCGGCATTCCGGCCTCGCCCTGGGCCCACACCTCCTGCTCGGCCTTCCACTTGGCCTTGCCGTAGGTCCGGCTGGGAGAGGGCTCGACGTCCTCTCGAACTGGGATCGGCAGCGGGACCGCCTCGCCGTACACCGACGTCGAGCTCATGTACAGGACCCGTTCCAAGTCCGTCGGAGCTGCCGACAGCAGGTTGCGGGTGGCTACCACGTTGAAGCGGTGCATCTCCTCGTCGGTGGAGGTCGAGCTGGACGCCCCGGCCAGGTGGAACAGGTGGGTGACCCCCTCGTATAGCGCCTCCATTCCCTCCCGCTGGGACAGATCCACAGACCGATAGTCGACCTCTTCGGGGAACCAGTCGGGCCGGGGGCGGCGACCGCAAGCCCGGACCGACCAGCCATGGCCAAGCAGAGCGGGAAGGAGGTGAGAGGCGATGAACCCGGTGGCTCCTGTCAGTAGGGCAATTTTCCGAGGCATCGAGCCATTGTGGACGATCTCGGTGCCCAGCGGACCAGTCGGACCGATACGAATACCCCCCCCTGGTACTGTACAAAATGCCGAGCGGTGGGTAGGATGAAGCTTGTCAGATACCCCGCCCAGGTAAGGAGTGCGAGATGAGCACCAACGTGCAGTCCTACAACGTCCAGGGCATGACCTGCCACAGCTGCGTCGCCATGGTGAGCGAGGAGGTGGGCGAGGTAGCCGGCGTCGACGCTGTCGAGGTCGACCTCGACAGCGGCAAGGTCACGGTAACGGGTGACGACGTCGACGAGAGCGCGGTCCGGTCGGCGATCGTCGAAGCCGGTTTCCAGACGTCGTGAGCGTGGCCGCTCGTCTGGTCGCGTTCGTGCTGGTCCTCGGTGTGGTCTTCGTCGCTGCGGCCGCCGTCGGGCGGGCGATCGATCGTGTCCATGACGACGAGGTCGGCTTCGCCCGTTTCGATCTGGTGGCCGAGGACGACGTCGAGCTGTCCTCCTCGGTGGGCCGGAGCGGCGCACCTGTCGCCATGGAGGTCCCCCGATGACCGCTGAGACCACCACCGAGGCCACGAGCGCCGCCGGCTCCGCAACTTCCGTCGCCGACCACGTCGAGCTACCTATCGAGGGGATGACCTGCGCCAGCTGTGCCCGGCGCATCGAGAAGCGCCTCAACAAGCTCGAGGGCGTCGTCGCCAACGTCAACTACGCCACCGAACAGGCCGTCATCGACTTCGACCCGGCCCTCATAGACAGAGAGGGGTTGGCCACGGTGGTGGCCGAGACCGGATACCGGGCCATCCTGGCGAGCCCGGTGTCGACCGGTGGCGAGCCGGCGGCGGCCGACGCCGATCCCACCGCCTCACTCCGGCGCCGGCTGGTGATCTCGGCGACCCTGTCCCTCCCGGTGTTGGCACTGTCCATGATCCCCGCCTTGCAGTTCGACTATTGGCAGTGGCTCGTCCTCCAGCTCGCCACCCCGGTGGTGGTGTGGGGGGCGTGGCCGTTTCATCGGGCGGCGTGGGCCAACCTCCGCCATGGCGCCGCCACCATGGACACCCTCATCTCGGTGGGCACGCTGGCGGCCTGGACCTGGTCGATGGTGGCCCTGTTCTTCCTCGGGGCCGGCGATCCCACCATGCGGATGGGCTTCAACCTCACCCTCGACCCCGGTGCTGGGGCCAGTGAGATCTACCTCGAGGTGGCCGCAGCCGTGACCACGTTCATCTTGGCCGGGCGCTACTTCGAGGCCAGGGCCAAGCGACGCTCGGGTGCCGCCCTGAGGGCGCTGCTCGAGCTGGGCGCCAAGGAAGTCTCGGTGCTCGACGCCGACGGCACCGAGCGCCGCATACCTGTCGGTGAGCTTGCCACCGGCATGCGCTTCGTGGTCCGTCCGGGGGAGAAGATCGCCACGGACGGCGTGGTCGAGGAAGGATCGTCGGCCATCGATCGCTCGCTGCTCACCGGCGAGAGCGTGCCGGTGGAGGTGGGCCTCGGCGACGAGGTGGCGGGCGCCACCGTGAACGCCGGTGGACGCCTGGTGGTGCGAGCCACCCGTGTCGGTGCCGATACCGCCTTGGCCCAGATCGGACGCCTGGTCAGTGAGGCCCAGACGGGCAAGGCGCCGGTGCAGCGCCTGGCCGACCGGGTGTCGGCGGTGTTCGTGCCGGTCGTCATCGTGCTCAGCACCGCCACGCTCGGCTTCTGGTTGACCAACGAGTCCGCCTCCTACGCCTTCACCGCAGCCGTGGCCGTACTCATCATCGCTTGTCCCTGCGCGCTGGGCCTGGCTACCCCGACGGCCCTCCTGGTCGGTACCGGCCGGGGTGCGCAGCTCGGCATCCTCATCAAGGGACCCGAGGTGTTGGAATCGACCCGACGGGTGGACACGATCGTGTTGGACAAGACCGGCACGGTCACCACCGGCACCATGGCCGTGGTCGACGTGGTCGTCGCCTCCGGAGCTGACACCGCAGAGGCCCTGCGGCTGGTCGGGGCCCTGGAGGATGCTTCGGAGCACCCCATCGCCCGGGCCATCGCCGAGGCCGCCCGCCGCCAGTTCTCCACCCTGGCCCCGGTCGAGTCGTTCACCAACCGAGAAGGGCTCGGGGTCGAGGGCATCGTCGAAGGACATTCCATCATCGCCGGCCGCCCCTCCCTGCTGGCCGAGAGGGGCATGGTCCTTGCTCCCGAGCTCGAAGCGGCCCGGCAGCGCGCACAGGCGGCGGGACGTACCGCGGTGGTGGCCGGCTGGGACGGCGAGGTGCGGGTGCTCATCGCCGTGGCCGACACCATCAAGCCCACCAGCGTGGAGGCAATCACCCGGCTCAAGGACCTCGGGCTGCGTCCGGTGCTGCTCACCGGAGACAACGAGACCACCGCCCGGACCGTGGCTGTCGAGGTGGGCATCGACGACGTGGTAGCCGACGTCCTGCCCGCCGACAAGGTCGACGTGGTACGCCGCCTTCAGCGGGAGGGGGCGGTGGTGGCCATGGTGGGCGACGGGGTGAACGACGCCCCAGCGCTGGCCCAGGCCGACCTCGGCCTGGCCATCGGTACTGGGACCGACGTCGCCATCGAGGCGTCCGACCTCACCCTCGTCTCCGGTGATCTGCGTGCTGCCGGTGACGCCATCCGGCTCTCGCGGCGCACGCTGCGCACCATCAAGGGCAACCTGTTCTGGGCCTTCGCCTACAACGTGGCCGCCCTGCCCCTGGCCGCCCTCGGTCTGCTCAACCCACTCATCGCCGGTGCCGCCATGGCCTTCTCCAGCGTCTTCGTGGTCTCCAACTCACTGCGCCTTCGCACCTTCCGCGCCCAGCGCTAAGCGCTGCTCACCGGAGCGCCATCAGCTCGCCGAGCAACCTCTGGTTGCAGTCGCTGCTGGCGTCGGCGGGCGTAGGCGCTCACGTCTTCGGTCAGGTAGATGGCTACAGCCCGGCGAGACCGGCACCGACGATGGCGACGTCGGCTTCGAGGCGGCTCGCTCACGCCGCCGGCTGGCCCACCAGGTCTCCGAGCGCCGCCTCGAGCGCAGGCTGGGCGAAGCGGTAGCCACTGTCGACGAGGCCGGCGGGCAGGACGCGATGGCTGTCGTAGAGCAGGCTCTGCACCAGCTCCGCCCCGAGCAGCACGGACGGGCCGAGGCGGGGGACTGTCACCACCGCCGGGCGGTGCAGGGCGCGAGCCAGGGCCCGGGTGAATTGGGCGTTGGTCACGCTTTGGGGTGCGACGCAGTTCAGTGGCCCGGAGACGTCGGTGTCGAGGGCGTGGACGATGGCCCCGATCTCGTCATCGAGGGTGATCCACGACCACCACTGCCGGCCGTGGCCGAAGCGCCCACCGAGGCCCAGCTTGAAGAGGGGCAACATGCGGGGAAGGGCGCCGCCGCCGGGGTGCAGGACGATTCCGGTGCGCAGCACCGCCGTACGGATGCCGGCGTCGACGGCGGGCTGGGTGGCCGCTTCCCAGGCCGTGCACACCTCGGCCAGAAAGCCGGTGCCGGGCGGGCTCGCCTCGGTCAGCTCCTCGTCGCCACGGTCGCCGTAGTAGTCGATCCCCGAACCGCTGATCAGCACCGATGGGCGGGGGTCGAGCCCGGCCGCCGTCTCGGAGATCAGCCGAGTGCCCTTGGTCCGGCTCTCCCGGATACGCCGCTTCTGCTCGTCTGACCACCGCTTGTTGGAGATGCCCTCACCGGCGAGGTTGACGATGGCGTCGACTCCGGCCAGCGAGGCGGCGTCGATCGTCCCCGCCTCGGGGTCCCAGCGGATCTCGTCGGCTCGGGACGGGACCCGGCGCACGACCCGGCGCACCCGGTGACCGGCGTCGGTGAGGGCAGCGACCAGCGCCGTTCCGATGAAGCCGCTCGAACCCGTGATGGCGATGTCCATCGGCTCGGGAGAGTCGCTCAGGTCACGAGAGATGCGTCGACGGTGATCTCGACGTTGCCGCGCAACGCATTGGACACCGGGCAGGACCCTTCGGCCGCCTCTACGCCCTCTCGGAAGCCCGCTTCGTCCACCCCGGGCACCTCGGCGTTGACCTCGAGGGCCATGGTCGTGACCTTGCCGTCGACGAAGCTGCACGTGGCACCGAGGCGCAGTGACGCAGGCTCGTGGCCTCGACTGGACAGCTCGTTTGACAGCGCCATGGCGAAGCAGGCGGCGTGGGCGGCGGCGATGAGCTCCTCGGGACTCGTCGCCCCGTCGGCGTCCTCGGTGCGAGAGGCCCAGGTGACGCCGGCGTCGGTGAACAGGCCACTGCTGGTCGCGGTCACCGTGCCCTTGCCCTCGAAGAGGCTCCCGGTCCAGGTGGCCGTTGCCTTGCGATCTGCCATCGTCGTTCTCCTCGTGCTGGTCGGGGGATTCCGGCCGAGCGTATTGGGGGCGGGAGCAGATGGGGGCCTCCATGACGAATACGTGGCCGCATCGGACGCCAGCCATCTAGGGTCCAAGGACCATGGCACCGACCCCCCTGCGGTTGCTCCACGCCCGCCTGTCCCAGGCGCTCTATGACGCCTTCGGACCCTCGGTCAGGCCTCCCGAGGTTCTGGTTCAGCCCACTCGAGACCCTCGACACGGCGACTTCACCTGTGCGGCGCCGATGGCGCTGGCCCGGACGCTGCGGCGCCCGCCCGATGAGTTGGCCCAGCGTCTGGCGGTCGTGCTCGACGTGAGCGGGATGTGCGAGGTCCCCGAGGTGGCGCCTCCCGGCTTCGTCAACCTGCGGCTACGCGACGACTGGCTGGAGGCCCGCATCGCCACCCTGGTCGGCGACGGCGGGCTGGGCCTGTCCCCGGCGGCGAAGGCCCGACGCTTCGTCATCGACTACTCCGGACCAAACGTGGCCAAGGAGATGCATGTCGGTCACCTTCGTTCCACGATCATCGGCGACTGCCTGGCCAACCTGGCTGAGGCCCTCGGCCACGAGGTGGAGCGGGTCAGCCACGTGGGCGACTGGGGCACCCAGTTCGGGATGCTCATCGCCCAGCTCGACGACGTGGTGGGCGAGGGCGGAGAGGCACCGCAGCGCATCGGCGAGGCCGAGGAACGCTACCGCCAGGCCAGCGCCCGCTTTCGAGACGACGAGGTCTTCCGGGACCGGGCCCGGCGCCGGGTGGTCGACCTCCAGTCCGGTGAAGCAGGGGCCCGGGCGACCTGGCAGTCGCTCGTCGACCTCTCGACCGCCGAGAACGCCAAGGTGTACCAGCTGCTGGGTGTGGACGGCCTCGTCGACCGGGGGGAGTCCACCTACCAGCCGGTATTGGCCGACGTGGTCGCCGACCTGGAGAAAGCGGGGCTGGTGGTGGTCGACGGCGGGGCCAAGTGCGTCTTCGTGGCCGGCTTCACCAACTCCGAGGGAGACCCCCTGCCCCTCATCGTGCAAAAGGCCGACGGTGGCTACAACTACGCCACCACCGACCTGGCCGCGCTGCGCAGCCGCATCGAGCAGGGGGCCGATCACCTGCTCTACGTGGCCGACGCCGGCCAGTCACAGCACTTCCAAATGGTCTTCGCCGTGGCCCGCCTGGCCGGGTGGCTCCCCGAGCGTATCGAGGCCGCCCATGTGGCCTTCGGCCTGGTGCTGGGCGAGGACGGTCAACGGCTGCGCACCCGCTCGGGCGACAACGTGCATCTGGCTGATCTGCTGGACGAGGCGCTGACCCGGGCCCGGGCGTTCGTCGTGGAGCGGGCTGCAGAGCACGGCGATGCGGTTCCCGACGACATCGACGAGGTGGCCCGGGTGGTCGGCCTGGGGGCGGTCAAGTACGCCGACCTCAGCCAGAACCGCCAGAGCGGCTACGTCTTCTCCTTCGATCGGATGCTCAGCCTGAAGGGCAACACCGCCCCGTACCTCCAGTACGCCTACGCCCGCATCCGTTCCATCTTGCGGGAGGCGGGCTGGGGCGAGGGCCCTCCGGGAGGCGTTGACGTCGCCGTGACGCTGCGTGAGCCCCAGGAGCGGGCGCTGGCTACCAACTTGGTCATGGTGGGCGACGTGGTGGAGCGGGCGGCGGCAGAGCACCTGCCCAGCCTGGTCTGCACCCACCTCTACGAGCTGTCGCAGGTCTACAACCAGTTCTACGAGCACTGCCCGGTGCTGCGCTCCGACGAGCCGCTACGCACCTCCCGCCTGGCTTTGTGCCAGGCCACGGCCACCACCCTGGCCGGTGGGCTGAACCTCCTCGGCATCGAGGTGCTGGAGCGGATCTGACTTCCTGCCGTGCCAGAGGATTGTGGCGAGTGCTCGTGTTCGGTCCGGCGAGAGTGTCAGACGTATCCTGGTTCGGTGGAGGTCAGGGAGGAGCTTCGGTCGGCGTTACGTCAGGCCGGGGTGGCGGTGACCTGGTTGTTCGGCAGCCAAGCGGCAGGCACGGCCCGGCCCCGCTCTCGTCGAGCGGCGCGGTTTGCGTGGAGCGGGGCGGGTAGGGCTTGTGATCGGAGCGGCGCGACTGGCGTCGCCGGAGGTTGCAGGAGGAGATTCATGGCACGAACGAGCAAGGGTCAGAACACGGCGGTGCGGGCCCTCAACGACCTGGGGCTGGCGGCATGGTTCGGAGGATCGCTCATGGGAGCCATCGGGCTCAATGGAGCGGCAGCGCAGGTCGACCACCCCCGGGAGCGGGTGAAGGTGGCCAACGCTGGATGGGCGCGCTGGACCCCAGCCAACCTGGCCGCCATCGGCGCCTACACGGTGGGTTCGCTGGTGCTCACCGGCGCCAACCGCAATCGCCTCGGTGGCCAGCGTGGGGTCGGTTCCGCCGCCCTGGTCAAGACCGGCCTGACCGCGGCCGCCATGGTCGCCACCGCTTACAGCCGCAAGCTCGGCCAGACCCTCATGAACGCCGACGACCCGACCGCCGACGGAACCACCGAGCCCTCGACCGCCACCCAGCCCGACGTCGCCGACGCCCAGCGCAAGCTCAAGGTCATGCAGTGGGCCATTCCCGCCCTGACCGGCGCAACCTTGATCATGGACTCGAAGATGGGCGAGCAGCAGCGCCCGGCCGAGGTCGCCAAGGGCGTGGTCCGGCGCCTCAACCCGGCGGCGTAGGCGACGGCCCTGCGGATGGGGGAGTCGGCGGGGACTCCCCCGGCTCGTTGAAGCCGGCGCTGTCCTCCGAAGTAACCCGCGGACCGGTCAGGTGGAACGGCACCGAGGTCACCACCGTGTTGCGCCGGAAGAGGAGGCGGCCCTTGAGCATGAGGGCGCTCTGGTTGTGGAGAAACTGCTCCCACCATTGGCCGAGCACAAACTCGGGAACCACGACGGTGATGATGTCGTTCTCGTAGGCGGCGTCGAGTTCGTCGAGGTACTTGAGCACGGGTTGGGTGAGTTCCCGGTAGGGCGAGTAGCGCCGCTCCAGATCGATGTCCTCGAGGTGGTGGCGCTCCCACTGCCCGCCGATCTCCTCGGAGGCCTCGGGGCTCGAGACCACCGAGAGGGCGATGAGCCGGTCGGGAGCCAGTGAGCGGGCGTAGGTGAGGGCGGCGAGCACGCCCTGATGGACGGTTCCCACCAGCACCACCACGGTGTGGGTGTGGGGCAGGGGTCGGTAGCCCTCAGGAACATGGAGCAGCGTCGCCACCCGTTGGTAGTGACGGTGGATCGCCTGCAGGAGGAACACGATGAGGGGGATGACGACCGCAGGGATCCATGCTCCGATGGTGAACTTGGAGATGACGACCACAGCCAGGACGATGAAGGTGGCGATGGCGCCGACGGCGTTCACGGCGGTGTTGCGTTGCCAGCTCTTCTCCTTCGTCCGCAGG
>JBBSLT010000059.1:0-12918 GCA_038233555.1 Acidimicrobiales bacterium | reverse complement strand
GGCGGCGGTGTCGTCACCGACACCGCCGGCTTTGCCGCTGCGATCTACCACCGGGGGGTGGCCGTGGTGCACGTGGCCACCACCCTGTTGGCCCAGGTCGATGCGGCCATCGGAGGCAAGACGGGGGTGAACCTGGTCGAGGGCAAGAACCTGGTGGGCGCCTTCTGGCAGCCCCACACTGTGCTGTGCGACACCGATGTGCTGGCCACCCTCCCCGACCGAGAGCTGCGCAGCGGACGAGGGGAGATGGCCAAGTACCGCTTTCTCGGCGTCGACGACTTGCTCGACCTGCCTCTCGACGAACAGGTGGCCGCCTGCGTGCGAGCCAAGGCGGCGGTGGTGGCCGCCGACGAGCACGAGGGGGCATCGGGACAGCGGGCCACGCTCAACTACGGCCACACCCTCGCCCACGCCCTGGAGACCGCCGGCCGCTACGACCTGCGCCATGGCGAGGCAGTGGCAGTGGGTCTGGTCTTTGCGGCCGAGCTGGCCCGGAACTTGGGCCGCATCGACGCCGAGCGCGTGGCCGAGCACCGCGAGATGGTGGCGGCCTATGACCTCCCGTCCTCGCTGCCCTCAGGAGTGGACAAGGCTGAGCTCATGCGCCTGTTCCGTCGGGACAAGAAGGCGCTGGGAGGTCTCACCTTCGTCCTCGACGGCCCCCGAGGCGTGGAGGTCGTCACCGAGATCTCACCCGACGCCATCCACGCTGGCCTCGGGGCGATCTCGTGAGCATCGACCAGCCGATCGTCTTGCTCCTGCACGGGCCCAACCTCAACCTGCTCGGCCAGCGCGACCCCAAGATGTACGGGACGACCACCCTTGGCGAGCTGGTCGATGCCACCACGGCGGCGGCCGAGGCGGCCGGGATGGTGCTCGAGCATCTCCAATCCAACGCTGAAGCTGAGCTGGTGGAGGCCATCCACGCTGCTCGGGGCCGGTGCGCCGCCATCATCATCAACGCCGGCTCTCTCACCCACTACGCCTGGTCTCTGCACGATGCTCTGGAAACTTTCCCCGGCATCAAGATCGAGTTGCACCTCTCCAACCCGAATGCCCGGGAATCGTGGCGACACACCTCGGTGGTGGCTCCCGTGGTCACGGGATCCATCGTCGGGTTGAAGGGGACCGGCTACCTCCTTGCCGTCGAGGCGGTACGGAGGTTGCTGGAAGGAAGGCCGGCATGACGATTGCCATCACCTTGACGCCAATGGACGTGGCCCGGCGAGCCACCCAGCTACGGGAACGCTTCGACGAGGCGCAATGTCAGGCCTTGGTGGTGACCAACCTGGTCAACATCCGCTACCTCACCGGATTCACCGGTTCCGCCGCGGTGTTGGTGGTGGCCGCCGACGAGCTGGTGTTGGTCACCGACGGGCGCTACCGCGACCAGGCCGCCGACCAGCTCGCGGCCGCCGGTGTGGAGGCCCGCATCGAGATGGCCCAAACCGTAGCCACCCGCCAGGAGATCCTTGGCGCCTCCGTCAGCGGCATCTGCCGCTTGGGGCTGGAGGCGGCGCACGTGAGCTGGTCGGCCCAGCGCCGCTACGCCGAGGACTGGTTCCCGGACGCCGAGCTCGTCGCCACCGAAGGGTTGGTGGAGGGCTTGCGTCAGCGCAAGGACGAGGGCGAGGTGGCCCGCCTGGCGGCCGCTGCCACCGTGGCCGATGCCGCTCTGGCTGCGGTGCGCCCCCGCCTCGGGGAGCGCCCCACCGAGGCCGAGTTCGCCCTGGAGCTCGACAGTGAGGTGCGTCGCCTCGGTGGTGACGGGGCCAGCTTCGAGACCATCGTGGCCAGCGGTCCGAACGGGGCCAGGCCCCACGCCCGCCCCGGTGCCCGCACCATCGTCGAAGGCGACCTGGTGGTGATCGACTTCGGGGCCGTGGTCGAGGGGTACCACTCCGACATGACCCGAACCACGATGGTGGGCGAACCCTCGCCCACCCAGCGGCGGATGCTCGAGGTGGT
This sequence comes from Acidimicrobiales bacterium, assembly GCA_038233555.1. Lineage (GTDB taxonomy): Bacteria > Actinomycetota > Acidimicrobiia > Acidimicrobiales > CADCSY01 > JADDRA01. Next base: position 10,950 of record JBBSLT010000059.1, on the reverse strand, counting down.
GGCGGCCAGTCAGGCCGCGGGGGTGGTCGCGGTCATCCACGGCGTGGAGTCCTGCGTGGTCGACGCCGCCTGTCGGGCCGTCATCGACGAGGCTGGGTGGCTCGATGCCTTCCTCCACAGCACTGGCCATGGCGTCGGCCTCGAGATTCACGAGGATCCAAGGGTGGCTCCGACATCGACTGCTATCCTGGCGGCTGGCCACATCGTCACCGTCGAGCCAGGCGTCTATCTGGCCGAGCACGGTGGTGTCCGCATCGAGGACACGGTGGTGGTCACCGCCAGCGGCTCCAGCTTCCTTACCCACGCGCCCAAGGATCCTTACTTGTCATGAGCATCACGACCAACGACCTGAAGAACGGGATGACCCTCAAGCTGCCCGAAGGGCTGTTCCAGGTGGTCGACTTTCAGCACGTCAAGCCGGGCAAGGGAGGGGCGTTCGTGCGTACCACCCTCAAGAATGCCCGGACCGGCGCAGTGGTCGACCGCACCTTCCGATCGGCTGAGAAGGTCGAGCAGGCAGTGATCGACAAGCGCGAGATGCAGTACCTCTACCGCGAGGGCGAGGAGCTGATATTCATGGACAACACCACCTACGACCAGCTCAGCGTGGCCCCCTCGGCGCTCGGTCCGGCCGCCGGCTTCCTGGTGGAGGGAGCGAGCGCGGTGTTGCAGATGTACGACGAAGAGATCGTCGGGGTCGACATCCCCACGTCGGTGGAGCTGGCCGTCACCGAGACCGAGCCCGGGCTTCAGGGTGACCGGGTGTCGGGTGGTCGCAAGCCGGCGACGGTGGAGACCGGCATTGCCGTGTTGGTTCCCCTGTTCATCAACGTGGGCGACCGGATCAAGGTCGACACCCGCAACGGGCAGTACCTCACGCGGGTCTAGCGGTGGTGGCCTACGGGGGGAGCGGGGTCGGGTCGCGACGGGAGTCTCGGGAGCGGGCTATGTCTTTGCTCTACGAAGCCGAAGCCAAGGGTTGTGCTCCCCTTGGTGACGTGCTCGATGACCTGATCGTCGAACCCGAGCCCTTCGTGGCTGACCTGGTGGCCGGGGTCTCGCTGCATCGTGAGGAGATCGACGGTCTCATCGGGCGCTTCTCCCGGGGCTGGACCCTCGCCCGCATGCCCGTGGTCGACCGGTCCTTGCTGCGCATCGCCACCTACGAGCTGGCGCACCGGCCCGACATTCCGGTGGGGGCGGTCATCTCCGAGGCCGTCGAGCTGGCCAAGCAGTTCTCCACCGACGACTCGGGGCGCTTCGTCAACGGCGTCCTCGGCCAGATCGCGGCCAAAGTACGCTCGGGTGCCCCCAACGAAGGGGATGCCACGGCTGCTACTGTCGGCCCCTGACCGTGAAGCGGGTCCCGTGAGGCCCGGACGGACAGGAGACACAGTGGCCGAACGCGAGCGCAGGATTACGCCCCCCTACGGGGGCGTTTTTGTGGCCCGCAGCCGAGTCATGGACGGCGCCGACCTGCACCGGGCCCTGACCCGCATCGCCCATGAGGTCATCGAGCGCAACGCCGGCCTCGACGACGTCGTGGTGGTCGGCCTGCAGACCGGCGGGGTGCCCTTGGCCGCCAGCCTGGTCGAGGAGTTCGCCCGCATCGAATCCGTGGAGGTCCCGCTCGGCACCCTCGACGTGGCCTTCTACCGCGACGACATCGGACTGCGGCCGGTCATGCCCGAGGCGGTGACCGACATTCCGGCCGAGCTGTCCGGGCGCACCGTGGTCCTGGTCGACGACGTGCTCTTCACCGGGCGCACCATCCGCGCCGCCCTCAACGCCGTGTGCGACTACGGCCGCCCCCGTGCCGTGCAGCTCGCGGTGATGATCGACCGGGGGCACCGGGAGCTGCCCATCCGCCCCGACTTCGTGGGCAAGAACCTGCCCACGCGTCGCGACGAGGCCGTCGACGTCCACGACGAGGGCGTCGACCTCGGCGACCTGGTGAAGAGCCGGTGAAGCATTTGCTGGCGGTCGAGGACCTCGGGGCCGAGGGCATCGAGGAGGTGCTCGACCTGACCGATTCCTTCGTCGAGGTCAGCGCCCGGCCCATCCCCAAGGTTCCGGCACTGCGGGGACGCACCGTGGTCTCGCTTTTCTACGAGGAGTCCACCCGCACCCGGATGTCGTTCGAAGCGGCGGCCAAGCGCCTGTCGGCCGACACCATGAACTTCAACGTCAGTGCGTCGGCGGTGGGCAAGGGGGAGTCGCTGCGCGATACGGTGCTCACCATCGAGGCCATGGGCGTCGACGCCGTCATCGTGCGTCACGCCTCCGCCGGCGTGCCCGTCCAGGTGGCCCGCTGGGTGGACGCCAGCGTGATCAACGCCGGCGACGGCTGGCACGAGCACCCCACCCAGGCCCTGCTCGACTGCTACACGCTGCGCCAGCGACTGGGTGCGCTGTCCGGCCGGCGCATCGCCATCGTGGGCGATGTCAAGCACAGCCGGGTGGCCCGCTCCGACGTGGCTGCCTTCACCAGCCTCGGCGCCGACGTGACCCTGGTGGCGCCGCCTACCCTGTTGCCCCCGAGCCTGGTGGGCTGGCCCGTGGAGGTCAGCCACGCCCTCGACGAGGTGCTGCCCAAGGTCGACGCCGTGGTCTTGTTGCGCATGCAACAAGAGCGCCAGACCGAGGCGCTGGTGCCTTCGCTGCGGGAGTACACCGCCACCTACGGGCTCACCGCCAGGCGAGCCGAGCTTTTGAGCGAGGGGGCGGTCGTCATGCATCCCGGTCCGATGAACCGGGGGGTGGAGATCGCCGCCGACGTGGCCGACCTGCCGTGCTCGGTCGTGACCCGCCAGGTCGCCAACGGGGTGGCGGTGCGCATGGCCGTGCTCTTCCTCCTCCTGGCCGCCGGAGGGTCGACGTGACCAAGCTGCTCCTTCGCGGTGGGATCGTGGTGGACGAGACGGGCAGCCGCCGTGGTGACGTCCTCGTGGCCGAGGGCACCATCGTGGCCGTGGGCGAGGCTCTGGTGGCCGACGCCGCCACCTTGGTGCTCGACGCCGGGGGCTGTCTCGTCGCCCCCGGGCTGGTGGATCTGCACACCCACCTGCGCCAGCCCGGTCACGAGGAGGCGGAGACGATCGAGACCGGCACCCGGGCCGCCGCCCTCGGCGGCTACACCGCGGTGGTGGCCATGCCCAACACCGACCCGCCCATCGACTGCGCCTCGGTGGTGCGCGACGTGCTCGAGCTGGCCGAGGGTGCCACCTGTGCCGTTCTGCCCGCCGGGGCCATCACCGTCGGCCGGTCGGGCCAGCGGCTGGCACCCCTGGCCGAGATGGCGGCGATGGGGGTGCGACTGTTCACCGACGACGGCTCCGGCGTGCAGGACGGCCGCCTCATGCGCCGTGCCCTGGAGTACGCCTCGGCGCTCGGGGTCACCTTGGCCCAGCACTGTGAGGACGACCGGCTGGCGGCCGACGGCCACCTCCACGAGGGGGAGTGGTCGAGTCGCCTCGGGATCCCCGGCATCCCCGCTGCGGCGGAAGAGCTCATGGTGGCCCGCGACATCGCTCTTGCCCGCCTCACCGGTGCCCCGATGCACTTCCTGCACCTCTCCACCGCCAGATCGATCGACCTGGTCCGGGCGGCCAAGGCCGAGGGCCTGGCCGTCACCGCCGAGGCGGCCCCGCACCACTTCACCCTCACCGCCGCCGCTGCCGCCGGCTACGACCCGGTGTTCAAGGTGAACCCACCGTTGCGCACCGACGCCGACGTGGCCGCGGTGCGATCCGGCCTGGCCGACGGCACCATCGACGCCATCGCCACCGACCATGCCCCCCACCCGCCCGAAGCGAAGGAGCTGGCCTTCGACCAGGCCCCTCCCGGCATGCTCGGGCTGGAGACCGCCCTCGGCCTCGGCCTCGGCGAGCTCGGCCTCCCCGCCGCCCAGGTGCTCGGCCTGTTCTCGTGGCGGCCGGCGGGCATCGCCGGGGTGGGCGACGAGCACGGAGGGCCGGTCGCCCCCGGTCGCCCCGCCCACCTCTGCGTGGTCGATCCATCTGTCTCCTGGGTGGTGGAGCCCGACCGCCTGGCCAGCCGCAGCCGCAACACGCCCTATGCCGGGCGCACCCTGACCGGCCGGGTCCGCCACACCGTGTTCAAGGGAGAACCCGTGGTGATCGACGGAAAGGCCCAGCGTTGATCTCGCCCGTACGTGAGGCGTTGCTCGTGTTGGCCGACGGGGAGGTGTTCGAGGGCGAGTCCTTTGGGGCCGACGTGGAGGCGGCGACGGGCGAGGTGGTGTTCAACACCGTGCTCACCGGCTACCAGGAGGTCATCACCGATCCGTCCTACGCCGGCCAGATCGTGACCTTCACCGCCGCCCACATCGGCAACTACGGGGTGACCGGCCTCGACGATCAGTCCCGCCGGCCTCACCTTCGGGGCGTGGTCGTGCGCGACGCCGCCCGCCGGCGTAGCAACTGGCGCTCGGAAGGCGATCTCGACGACTTCCTGCGCCGCCACGGGGTGGCAGGCATCACCGGCGTCGACACCCGTCGCCTGACCCGCCACCTGCGCCGGGCAGGGGCGGTCCCCGGCGCCCTCGGCACCGCCGACGAGTCGACCCTCCTGGCCGCGGCCCGGGCCGAGATCGGAACCGACGGCGTCGACCTGGTGGCCACCGTGAGCTGTGACGCTCCCTACGTCACCGGCACCGGACCGCGGCGGGTGGTGGCCTACGACTTCGGGGTCAAGACCACCATGTTGCGCCACCTCGGTGCCCTGGCGACGGTCGAGGTGGTGCCGGCGTCGACGCCGGCTGATGCCGTCCTCGCCCGTGAGCCCGACGGGGTGTTCCTCTCCAACGGGCCGGGCGATCCGGCGGCGGTGGCCGGCGCCGCCGAGGCCATCGCCGGGCTTCTCGGGAAGGTTCCGGTCTTCGGCATCTGCCTGGGCCACCAGCTCCTGGCCACGGCGCTGGGCGGCCAGACCTACAAGCTGGGCTTTGGTCATCACGGCGGCAACCACCCCGTGCGACGGGTGGAGACGGGCCAGGTGGAGATCACCAGCCAGAACCACAACTACGCGGTGGCTGAGGGGACGGTGGAGGGGGCCGACGTCACCCACGTGAACCTCAACGACGGGGTGGTGGAGGGCATCGCCTGTCGTGATGTCCCCGCCTTCAGCGTCCAGTACCACCCCGAGGCCGGCCCCGGACCTCATGACGCCCGCTACCTCTTCGCCGAGTTCGAGGCCCTCATGGACCGAGGCGTGTGACGCATGCCTAGGCGCAACGACATCGAGACCATCCTGCTGATCGGGTCGGGCCCCATCGTCATCGGCCAGGCCAGCGAGTTCGACTACTCGGGTACCCAGGCGTGTCGGGTGCTACGGGCCGAGGGCTACCGCCTGGTGCTGGCCAACTCCAACCCGGCGACGATCATGACCGACCCCGACTTCGCCGACCGCACCTACATCGAGCCCCTCGAGGCCGAGGTCATTGCCGCCATCATCGAGCGGGAGAGGCCCGACGCCCTGTTGGCCACGCTCGGCGGCCAGACGGCACTGAACCTAGCCATGGAGCTGAGCGAGCGGGGGGTGCTGGAGCGCTACGGGGTCGAGCTCATCGGGGCCGACGCCGAGGCCATCGCCACCGCCGAGGACCGCGACCGTTTCAAGCGGGCCATGCAGGAGATCGGCCTGGCCGTTCCCGCTTCAGGCATCGCCCGCACCCTCGACGAGGCCGTGGCCGTGAGCGAGCAGGTGGGGCTGCCGGTGATCGTGCGCCCCGCCTACATCATGGGCGGCAAGGGGGCCGGCATCGCCGCCACCCCCGAAGAGTTCCTCCGGGTGGCCGTCGCCGGCCTCGAGGCGAGCCCCATCTCCGAGATCCTCATCGAACGTTCGGTGGCCGGCTGGAAGGAATACGAGCTGGAGGTGATGCGCGACCGCATCGACAACTGCGTGGTGGTGTGCTCCATCGAGAACCTCGACCCCATGGGCGTGCACACCGGCGACTCCATCACCGTGGCCCCCGCCCAGACGCTCTCCGACGTCGAGTACCAGATGATGCGCGATGCCGCCTTCGCCTGCATCCGTCGCGTCGGGGTGGAGACCGGGGGCTCCAACGTGCAGTTCGCCCTCGACCCCGCCACCGGGGAGATGGTCGTCATCGAGATGAACCCTCGCGTCAGCCGCTCCTCGGCTCTCGCCTCCAAGGCCACCGGCTTCCCCATCGCCAAGATCGCCGCCCGCCTGGCTGTGGGCTACACCCTCGACGAGATCACCAACGACATCACCACCAAGACCCCGGCCAGCTTCGAGCCCACCATCGACTACGTGGTGACCAAGATCCCCCGTTGGGCCTTCGAGAAGTTCCCTGGCTACCCCGGCGTCCTCGGCACCCAGATGCAGTCGGTGGGCGAAGCCATGGCCATCGGCCGCACTTTTCCGGAGTCGCTGCAAAAGGGTTTACGCTCCCTCGAGCACGGCCGCGCCGGGCTCAACGCCGACCCCGCCGAGTCGGGTCTCGATGCACTGTCCGACGACGAGCTGGTGACCCGGGCCGCGATTGCCAGCCCCGATCGTCCCTTCCAGCTCGAGGCTGCCCTGCGCCGGGGGATCAGCGTGGAGCGCCTACATCAGGCCACCGCCGTCGACCCCTGGTTCCTCGACCAGATCCTGCGCATCGTCGAAGAGCGGGCCGCCCTTCTCGACTGTGGTCTGGCCGCCATGACCAGGCCAACGTGGCGGCGGGCCAAGCGCCTGGGCTTCGCCGACGCCCAGCTGGCATGGCTGTGGGGCGTGGAGGAGACCATGGTGCGTTCGGCCCGTCTGGCCGCCGGCGTCACCCCCACCTACAAGACGGTCGACACCTGTGGGGCCGAGTTCGAGGCCCACACGCCTTACCACTACTCCACCTGGGAGGACGAGGACGAGGTAGGGCCGGGTCGCCGACCCAAGGTGGTGATCCTCGGGTCCGGCCCCAACCGGATCGGCCAAGGGATCGAGTTCGACTACTGCTGCGTGCATGCCAGCTTCGCCCTGCGAGACGCCGGCTTCGAGACCGTCATGGTGAATTGCAACCCCGAGACCGTCTCCACCGACTACGACACCTCCGACCGCCTCTACTTCGAGCCGCTCACCGGCGAGGACGTGCTCGCGGTGCTCGACGCCGAGGCGGCCTCGGGTGAGCTGGTGGGGGTCATCGTCAGTCTCGGCGGCCAGACCCCGCTCAAGTTGGCCGGCCTCATCCCCCCCGAGCTCGTCCTCGGAACGTCCCCCGAATCGATCGACCTGGCCGAGGACCGCGAGCGCTGGAGCGGGCTCTGCGAGCGCCTGGGCATCCCCCAACCGCCGGGCGGGGTGGCCTCGACCATCGGCGGTGCCCTGGCCGTGATCGAGCGCATCGGTTACCCCGCCCTGGTGCGGCCGAGCTACGTGCTGGGCGGTCGGGCCATGTCGATCGTCTACGACGACCCCGGCCTGGGCGCAGCCATGGCGGAGCTGGCGACCTTCGGCGCTCCTGGTGGCGCCCCCGGATCGCTCGGGCGGGAGGGTGGGCTGTCAGCCGAGCGGCCGGTTCTGATCGACCGGTTCCTGGAGGACGCCGTGGAGGTCGACGTCGACGCCGTGCGCGACGTCGGCGGCGAGGTGCTCATCGGGGCGGTCATGGAACACGTGGAGGAGGCGGGGGTCCATTCCGGCGACAGCGCCTGTGCCATTCCGCCCCCCACTTTGGCGGCGGCGGTGGTCGAGGTCATCGAGGGCCATACCCGGGCCATCGCCGCCGCCCTCGAGGTGTGCGGCCTGCTCAACGTGCAGTACGCGGTGCAACAGGGCGAGGTCTTCGTCATCGAGGCCAACCCTCGAGCCAGCCGCACGGTGCCCTTCGTCTCCAAGGCCACCGGCGTGTCTCTGGCCAAGGTGGCGGCCCGGGTGATGCTCGGCGCCACCCTGGCCGATCTACGCCAGGAGGGGGTCCTGGTGGCGCCGGTCACCAGCGGCCATGTGGCGGTGAAGGAGGCGGTCCTGCCCTTCAACCGCTTCCCCGAGGCCGACACCCTCCTCGGCCCCGAGATGCGTTCCACCGGCGAGGTCATGGGTATCGACCGCACCTTCGGCCTGGCCTTCGCCAAGAGCCAGATCGCCGCCGGCGACCGCCTGCCCGAAGGGGGCGCAGTGTTCTTGTCGTTGGCCGATCGCGACAAGGCCAGCGGTGTGGTGGCGGCCCGGCGCTTCGCCGAGCAGGGCTTCTCCATCGCCGCCACCGCGGGGACGGCGGCGTTCTTCGAGGCGCAGGGCGTGGGGGTGGAGACGGTGGTCGACAAGGTGGGGGAGGAAGGGGCGGGGGAGACGGCCGTGGAGCTGCTCGCGGCCGGCAAGGTGGCCCTGGTGGTCAACACGCCCCGAGGGCTCGGTCCCCGCGCCGACGGCGCCTACATCCGTACCGCGGCGGCCGCCCACCGGGTGCCGTGTCTTACCACCGTGGCGGCGGCGCTGGCCGCGGCCGAGGGCGTGGCCGATTGGGCCGTGAACCCCATGCGGGTTGTTTCGCTGCAGGAGTGGCTTGCTGCCCCCCCATTGAAGCCCCCCACTTTGCCTCCCGGCTCGGATGCTGGGTAGCAAGGACGGGGAGCGCTGGGGCCGGGGGGTTGACCTGGCTTCCCGGGTGGGATCGATGGTTTTGCCTAACCCGGTCATGACGGCTTCGGGGACTTCTGGGCATGGGGCTGAGCTTGCTGCCTATTTTCCCCTCGCTTCGCTTGGGGCGGTTGTGGTCAAGTCGCTGTCTGCCTCGCCTTGGGCTGGGAATCCTGCCCCTCGGGTTCACGAGACCGTGGGTGGGATGCTCAACAGTGTGGGGTTGCAGGGGCCTGGGGTGGCGGTGTGGTTGGAGGAGGAGCTGCCCGCCTTGGTGGCGGCTCGGGCTCGGGTGGTGGTTTCCATCTGGGGGCGGACGGTGGCTGAATATGAGCGGGCCGCTTCGCTGCTGGCTGATGCGCCTCCGTCGGTCATCGCGGTTGAGGTGAATGTGAGTTGTCCGAACGTAGAGGATCGCCAGCGCATGTTTGCTCATTCGGCTAGCGCCACCGAGGAGGTGTTGGCGGCGACGTCGGGGTGTCGGCGGCCTCGGTGGGCGAAGTTGAGTCCCAATGTGACGGATCTGGTGGAGATCGCCGATGCCGCGCGGCGGGGGGGCGCTGAGGCGGTGACGTTGGTGAACACGGTGATGGGGATGGCCATCGATCCCGAGACCCGGCGGTACCGGTTGGGGGCCGGAGGGGGAGGGTTGTCGGGGTCGGCCATGCATCCGGTGGCGGTGCGGGCGGTGCACGATGTGCATGCCGCCCTGCCCGAGCTGCCCATCGTCGGGGTGGGCGGGGTGGCCACGGGGGAGGATGCGGCCGAGCTGCTCCTGGCCGGGGCGTCGGCGGTGCAGGTGGGTACTGCGACCTTCGCTGACCCGCGGGCCCCGGTGCGGGTGCTCGCAGGGCTGGTGGCGTGGGCCAGGCGCCAGCGGGTGACTAGCGTCAGCGATGTCGTGGGGGCCGTGCACCGTCAGGTGAGTGCCCTGTTGCCGCAGGAGACGGAGGTTGGGATATGACCGAGGTGGCCGAGATGCGGATTGACGAGGACCTGAGGTCGCGCCTGGCGTTGGCCCTCGACGTCGACGACGTGGTGGTGGCCTTGCGCCTGGCCCGGGAGCTGCAACCGTGGTTCGGGGTGGCCAAGGTCGGCCTTGAGCTGTTCACCGCCGCCGGACCTGACGCCGTCAGCTCGCTGGCCGCTCTCGGCTACGACGTGTTCCTCGACCTCAAGCTCCATGACATCCCCACCACCGTGGGGCGGGCGGCGGCGGTGGTGGGTGCCTACGGCGTGCGCTACCTCACCCTGCACGCTATGGGAGGAGGTCCCATGCTGCGAGCCGGGGTGGAGGGATTCCATCGGGGGGCGGCCCAGGCGGGGCTGGAGCAGCCGGTCGCCTTGGCGGTGACCGTGCTCACCAGTGACGCCGATGCCCCGCCCCACATCGTTCCCAAGCGGGTGCAGATCGCCTTGGAGGCTGGCTGCGACGGCCTGGTGTGCGGCGCTCCCGACATCGCCGACGTCCGCCAGCTCGCTCCTCGCCTCACCGTGGTCGTGCCCGGCACCCGCCCGTCCGGGGCCGACACCCACGATCAAGCCCGGACCGACACCCCCGCCGCCGCCCTCGCCGCCGGCGCCGACCTGCTGGTCGTGGGCCGGACCGTCACCGCCGCACCCGACCGCCGGGCCGCCGCCCAGTCGCTCGTCACTAGCCTCCGAGACTAGTGCCGTGTCAGGCAACGTTTGCCTCGTTGGCGGTGTCCCCCAGACCCGGCGGTTGGGGATGGTCGCCGTCCCTCGGCCCCTCCTCGTTATGGGGCACGCAGGAAGTGCCGAAGTCGGGCGGGAGCGTGGGCAGCTCGCGGGAGGACCGGCAGAGGAGTCAGCCTGGTCGATATCGGACGGTACCTTCCGAGCACGCGCGTTCGCTCCATTCGCGAGCCACCGGGGCGCCCCACCGGGCACCTCGGGGATGGGCCGTCGTTCGCATCGGCCGCGCGTTCTGGGACATACGCGCCGGCGACGTTGGTCACCCGTATCCGTAATTCCCTACGGCGCCAGCGCCCAGCAACGCGCATCTCGATCCGGCAGTCTGTGTGCCATGCAGAGCGGATGGCTCCGGCGTACCTTTGGCCGCTCAAGCGCCTGTCGTGTCTGTGCCGGTCATCCCTTCCATCGGCTGTGGTGCCTAGAGCTACGCCGAACGCTCGACTTGCTGACTCTCCTGCTCACGGTCGCTGCCGTGCTTCTAGTCGTCTTTGGGCCTGACCCGGTTTGACGGACATCCACCATCAGGGGCGTCGCCCCGGAAAGGATGTCCATCATGGAGACCATGGGAAGGACGAAGCGCCCCCGTCGGTCGTTCTCGAGGCAGTTCAAGGCCGAGGTCGTCGACCTCGT
>JBBSLT010000058.1:0-13232 GCA_038233555.1 Acidimicrobiales bacterium | reverse complement strand
GGCTTCGGCGACCTGGGCCTCGGCCGCGGCGATGGCTTCGGCGACCTGGGCCTCGACCTCCTCGAAGACCGACAGCGCCGCTCGCCGAGAGGTCTCGGCGCCCGAGAACGCTGTTGGCGCCTCGGTGACGACCTCGGCCGGTCTAGCGGACACGAGATCGGCGATCTGTCCGGCGACGGGGGCGGCAAGCAACAAGGCGAGGCCTACGGCCACCACGACGACGACAAGACCGGGACGGCGCCGCACCTCGGGAGGCGGGACGACGGTCGGTCGATCAGCCGTCGGGACCGGCCGTTCCAGCAGGCCTACCTGGGTTGATGCCTCTTCCATTGCTGCCTCCAATATGCGCGGGTCGCCCACGGTTCGAAGCCGACGTACCCTACCACCTTCCCACGTTGCCGTCACCCAGAGGAACACTCGAATGACCGAACCTCTCCCCGACCTCCGGTTGCCACCGCCCGGGTTCGAGGCGGCGACCATCGAGGTGAGCGATCGGCGCATCGCCGGCTACGTGCAGCTCGAGCACCGGCGCTTCGAGCTGTTGGGGCGGTGGGTGGCGTCGACGGCCGAGCTCGAGGTCAAGTCGGCCTTGGAGCGCCACGCTCACCATCACGCCTGGCACGCCTCGCTATGGGAGCAGCATCTCCCTCATCGCAGCGGCTACCAGGCGCCCGACGGCGAACCCCCGAGCGGCGGCCTCGCCGCCTGCGTGGATGCCCTCGCCGCCGGCGACGGGCCCGAGGCAACCGTCGAACGGCTCGCCGGTGCGTACCGAGTTGTGGCGGCTCGAGCGGTGGCTGCCTACATCCGGCACCTAGCCTGCATGTCGATGGTGAGCGAGTCGGCCCTGGCCCGCACCTGTCGCATCGTGCTCGCTGATCAGCTCGACGACTGGCGGGAAGGCGAAGCGCTCCTGCAGTCGCTCCTCGACAGCGACGATCGCGTCGACCGAGCCGCGCTCAGCCAGGCCGGACTGGAGAAGCTCGACCTGGCTGCCCGCCGGCTTCTGGTGGCAGAAAGCGGCCTGGATGCCCGCGAATCTGCAACCAGAACGGGACAGCAGGAGGCTTAGTCAGGAGGCCTGGTCGGCCTCGACGTCGCCCACGCAGTTCACCAGCTCGTCCACGATGATGCCGGCCATGCCGGCGATCTCCTCGAAGTCCATGGACATGACCGTGGCCAGGATCTCCTCGACCAAGCCGCTGACGCAAGCCAGGGCGTCGTCCACCAGGCCGCTGACGCAGGGCAGGAGATCGTCGACGATCGAGGTCGCAAAGGACTCGTCGAAGCCCGCCGAGCCGTCGGCGTCGGCGTCGAAGCCTCTACCGCTGGCACCGTTCGAGCCGTCAAAGTCGAAATCCGAACCGAAGTCCCCGACCACGCCCCCCACACACTCCTCGATACGGGCGATGACCTCTTGGGCGAGCTCCTCGGCCCCCTCGGCCACGTCGTCGCTGGTGACCTCGTCGGGAAGGAGCCCCTTCAAGAGGTCGCGGTTGAAGAGGTCCCCTTCGGCCAGGAACCGGTCGGCATTGGCGGGAGGGATCACGGGAGGCGAGGCAGCCGAGCGGCTGAAGTTGGTGGCCACCGGAGGTGCCGGCGTGGAGTCGTCCTCGGACTCGTCGACCTCTGCGTCGTCGTCGATGACGGTGGTCGGTACCAGGACGTCCACCTGCGGGTTCACTGCGAAGTCGGCGTCATCGTCGATCTCGTCGATCCCGTCAGACGTCCCGATGGCCAAGGCTGCAGGCTCTTCGGGGGTTTCGGTCGGTGCGGCGACGGCCACGCCGATACCGGCGGTGGCCACCACGGCCGCCAGTCCGGCCACGAGGCCCTTGCTCGTGGCTGATCGGAACAGCGTTGCGAACATGCTCATCTCCCACTCGTCGTGTCTGGATCCGTCGTCGTCTCGGTGGCGACGGGGTTACCGTGTCATCGGCGCATTTCGCCGGCGCCTTGAGACCTTCGTCGGTCCGACCTGGGGCGAGTCGCTCGCTCGATTCCGTGGGATCAGGTCGTCCCAGCGGAGCAAGCCAGCGGATCGAGGTGCAGCTAGGCGACGTCGTCGAGGACCGCTCGGCCGACTCGCCTTTCGAGATGGCCGCTATGGCCTTGCTCCAGCGACACCGGCGCCTGCGACCTCTTGGCCGTGTGATTGGCGGAGGTGGACGGGAATCGAACCCGCCGGACGGGGATCGCCCGTCCCACCCGCTTTGAAGGCGGGGGAGCCCACCAGGTACCCAGACACCTCCGCCCAGAAAGCTAGCTGCCAGCGAGCCGCCCGGGGGTATGCTCTAAACCGCAGCTAGACCTTGCTGCTAGGGGCAGGAATCACCTGCGGTAAGGAGCAGTATGCGGACGCAAGCGTCGCCCTTCGTCGTCACGGGCCCGGCACCGGCCCAGGAGGTTGTGGGTCGCCACGACGTGTTGGCCGCCCTGGCCGACCGGGCGGCCCGAGGGCGCTTTGTGCTGCTCACCGCCCCCCGGCGCTACGGCAAGACCACACTGGTCCGCCGCCTGGCTGCCGACTCGGAGAGCTCCGGGGAGTTGGCCGTGGTCATCGTCGACCTCCTCGGCGTGCAGACCCTCGACGATGTGGCGCTACGCGTGGGCCACGCCTGGTCCCGTCTGCCGGCCGGGCCCTTGGCCAAGGCAGCGGCCAAGGTGTTGCCCTACGTTTCCGGTCTGAACGTCGCCGGTGGGGTGGTCAACGTGGCGCTGCGCCCGCCGGCGGCGTCGGACGCCCGGGCCCTGGAGGCGGTGCTCGACGTACCCGGGGCCGTGGCCGAGCGACTCGGCCAGCGCGTGCTGGTGGTGCTGGACGAGTTCCAGGCCATCGCCGAGGTGCAGCGGGCCGACGCCATCATCCGCTCGCAGATCCAGCACCAAGCGGAGTCGGTTTCCTACCTCTTCGCCAGCTCGGACCAGTCGGTGACCAAGATGCTCTTCGCCGACCGCTCTCGGCCCCTGTACGGACAGGCGGAGCGGTTTCACCTGGGCCCCTTCGACACCGACGCCTTGGCCGCCTACGTCGAGGAGCGCCTCGACGACAGCGGCCGCAGCATCACCCCTGCCGCCTTGCGGCGCTACCTCGAGCTGACCGGCGGGCACCCCCAGCGGGCCATGTTGGTGGCCGACGCTGCCTGGGCCACGGTGGACGGCGACGGGACCATCGACCTGGCCGAGCTGGCCGGGGCGGTAGAAGAGGCCCTCGAGCGCTGCCAGGAGGAGTTCAGCTCAACGGCCGCCTTCCTCACCGACGCACAGGCGCGGGTGGCTCGCCTGGCGGCCTGGGGGGAGCCACTCACCGGCGCTGCCTCCGGACGCCTTGGATTGTCCTCGGGCAGCGCCCGGGCCGCCGCTGCGACGCTGGTCGAGCGGGGCGTGCTCGTCCGAGCCGAGCGCCGCCACGCCCACGTCGACCCCCTCCTGGCCGAATGGTTCCGCCGGGTCGGTTCCCGCCCCTGAGCACCGGTGCGACCGCTCCACGACGAGGAGTACCGAACACCTGCGGGCGCCGTCTTCGGCCCACGGGAGGAGTGCAGCCACCATCCACCCAAGGGTGGAGGTCCGTCGCCGTGGCCTGCGGCCGGTAGGGTCGAGAGATGAAGAAGCTGCTGATCCTGGTCCTGTTCGTCGCTCTGGGCACCGTCGCCGCCCGCAAGCTCAAGGACGTGTAGCAAGCCTCGAAAGAACACCCCTTGTGCCCGAACGATACGAGCGCTAGGGTGGCCCTTGTCCACTTCCCCGTGGCTGTTGCTTCGCATATGGGGAGTGGATCATGCTCATCGCCTGTTGGTCGGCCAAGGGGGGCAGCGGCACCACCGTGGTGTCAGTCGCCCTCGCTGGCATGCTCGCCCGTCGGTCGCCCGCCGGAGCCCTGCTCGCCGATCTCGGAGGCGACGTCCCTGCCGTGGCCGGTCTGCCCGAACCCAGCGGCCCTGGTCTGGGCGAGTGGCTGGCGTCAGGGGCGGAGGTTCCGGCTGACGCGCTGACCCGCCTCGAGATCCCCGGACCGAGCGGTCTGCGCATCCTGCCCGTTGGCTCCGCCGGCCCGGCCGGCTCCGTTGGCTCTACCGGCTCCGCCGGGTCTGCGGTGCCCGGGCGGGCGGAGGTGCTGGCCGCCGTTCTCGCCGCCGATCCACGCCCGGTGGTGGCCGACTGCGGTTCGGGTCCGACGGGGCCCGGCCTGGCGGTGGCGGCAGCCGCCTCGGTCTCCCTTCTGGTCCTTCGCCCCTGCTACCTGTCGCTGCGCCGGGCCCTGCAGGCACCGCTTCGGCCATCGGGGGTGATCCTCGTGAGCGAGCCCGGACGCTCTCTTGGCCGCAGCGACGTCGAGGACGTCCTAGGGGTGGCGGTACGGGCCGTGGTGAGCATGGACCCGGCCGTGGCCCGGGCCGTCGACGCCGGGCTCTTGCCCACCCGCTTGCCCCGTGGCCTCGAGCGTGCCCTTCGCCATGCGGCTTGAGGTGGCGGAGCCGGCCGACGGCTACGAAGGTCTCGAGGAGCGCCTTCACCACCTGGTGGTGGCCGCCGCTGAGCGCCACGCTCCGGTGGCGGGTCTACGCGGCCACGTGCAGCGCCTGGCCCGCATCCACGCACCTCTCCTCGGCGGGGCCGCCCTCGACGCCGTCATCAACGCCGTCATCGCCCGGGTCCAGGGGCTCGGCCCCCTCGACCCGCTCCTGGCCGATCCCGACGTGAGCGAGGTCATGGTCAACGGGCCGGGTCCGGTATGGATCGAGCGTCATGGACGCTTGGAAAGGACCGACGCCATCCTCGACACTTCCACCATCGAGCGGCTCATCGAGCGGGTGGTCGGCCCTCTCGGGTTGCGCATCGACCGCTCGTCGCCCCTGGTCGATGCCCGCCTGCCCGACGGGTCACGGGTGAATGCGGTGGTGCCACCCCTGGCCGTCGACGGCCCCTGCCTCACCATCCGCCGCTTCGGTGCCCGCCGCCTCAGCCTGTCCGAGTTCTGCCCCCCAGGCGTGGCCGAGCTCCTCGCCTGGGCGGTGCGCGCCCGGGCCAACGTGTTGGTCTCTGGCGGAACTGGCGCCGGCAAGACCACCCTGCTCAACGCCCTCGGGGCCGAGATCCCAGCCGGAGAGCGGATCGTCACCGTCGAAGACGCCGCCGAGCTCCGCCTGCCCGGCGAGCACGTGGTCCGCCTCGAAGCTCGTCCCGCCAACGCCGAGGGTGTGGGCGAGGTCCCCCTGCGCCAACTCGTGCGCAATGCCCTGCGCATGCGGCCCGACCGAATCATCGTCGGCGAGGTCCGCGGACCCGAGGCCCTGGACATGCTCCAGGCCATGAACACCGGCCACGAGGGCTCGCTTTCGACCTGTCACGCCAACAGCCCGGCCGACGCCCTGCGCCGCCTCGAGACCATGGTCCTCACCGGCACGGTCGCCTTACCTCTGGCGGCGGTGCGTGAGCAGGTCCACGCCGCCGTCGACCTGATCGTGCAGGTGGCCCGCACGGCCGACGGACGACGTGGGGTCGTGGAGGTGGCCGAGGTCGATGATGCCGCCGAGGCCGGAGGCGACGTCGGGTGGTCACGCGTCCACACCCTCGCCGATCGCTCCGGTCTGGCGCGCCTGCCCCGTCGGGCTCCCCGGTCTTTGACCGCCGTCCCGGCCGAACTGGGCTGGGTGGTACGAGCCCCGTCCGCCCAGCCATGAACATCCCTGCCGGACTCCTCGTCGGATCGCTGGTCCTGGCGCTGGCGCTTTGCCTTCGAGCGGCGATGGGCGCCGGGCGACGATCGGCGGCCACGCGGCGGCTTTTCGATTCGACGTCGGTCACCGACGGCGGCGACCTCCGCCCGCGCCTGGCTGACCCACCGCCGGCGCTGGTCCGGCGCCTGCACGGCGCCGGCCTACCCTTCGACGCCCGCCAGCTGTGGGGGGGGTGGATGGTGGCGCTGGCGCTCGCCGCCCCCGTCGGCCTGGTGGCCGGAGGGCCGGGGTTGGCGATGGTGGCGGTCGTGCTCGTCGTCGCCGCGCCCGCCGTCGCTCTGCGTGCCTTCGCCGGACGGGCCGACCGCCTGGTGGAAGACGCCCTTCCCGAGGCGTTGGAGGGAATGGCCCGATCGCTGCGCAGCGGCGCCTCTTTGCGCCAGGCCGTGGACGAGACGGCCACGGTCACCACCGGCCTGCTGGGCACCGACCTCACCACCGTCTCCTCCGACGTGGACCAAGGCCGGGTGCTCGCCGATGCCCTCGATCGCTGGGGCAAGCGTCGCCCGCTGCCCGGCGTGCGCCTGGCCGTCTCCGCCCTGGCCCTCGGGGCCGAGACGGGGGGAGCGCATGCCCGGGCCATCGACGGCGTGGCCGCCACCGTACGCAGCCGGTTGGGGGTGGTGCGAGAGGTACGAGCGCTGTCTTCCCAGGCCCGGCTCTCGGGCGTGGTCATCACCCTGGCCCCCCTCGCCTTCTCGGCCTTGGCCGCCGCCACCGACGAGCGCACCGCCGGCTTCCTCCTGCGCACGCCGCTGGGGCTCTTCTGCCTGGCCGCAGGCCTCGCCCTCGACATCGTCGCCGCCCTGTGGATGGTGCGCCTCTCCCGGATCGACTCGTGATGATGACAAGCGCCCTCGCCGCCGCCTGGGCGGGTCTGGTCATGGCCGGCTTGCTCCACTGGCGTCCGGCTCCGGCCCGGCGCCGAGCTCAGGCGCTGGCTCCTGAAGACCCGAACGACGCGTTCGGCGGTGCTTGCCGTCGCGTCCCCCTCCTCGTCGGCCGACTGGCGCTGAGATTGCTACGCCGCCAGTCCACCCCCGAGGCGGCCTCGCGCTTCGGCCGGGCCTTGCTCGCCGCCGCCGCCGCCTTCGTGGTGCTCGCCCCCGCCGCTCCCGTCGTCGGCGCCGTGGTGTGGGCGTGGCCGGCGTTCGCCGAGCGACGTCGCCGGCGCCGGGAACGTGGCGAGCTCCTCCGTCATCTTCCCGAGGTGGCCGACCTTCTCGTGCTCGCCGTCGGGGCGGGGCTCACCGTTCCCCTGGCCGTGGCCGCCGTCGCCCGCAGGGCACCCGGTCCCCTCGCCGCCGCCCTGGGCCAGGCCATCTCCGACGTCGGCCTCGGCCGCCGCCTCGCCGACGCCCTCGACGACGTTCCCGTCCGCCTGGGCGAGGACGTCCGCCCCCTGATCGCCGCCCTCGTCGCCTCCGACCGCTACGGCGCACCGCTGCTCGACAGCCTGGTGCGCCTGAGCGTCGAGCTGCGGGCAGATCGCCGGCGCAGAGCCGAGGAGGCGGCCCGACGGGTCCCCGTCAAGCTTCTCTTCCCCCTGGTGTTCTGCACCCTGCCCGCCTTCGCGCTGCTCACCGTGGCGCCTCTGATCGCCGGCGCCCTCCGGTCGCTGCGCCTCTGAAATTCACCTGCACCACCGCAGAACAGGAGGAGCCCATGCTCCCGATCATCGTTCGTCTCCAAGTCGCCGTGCTCCTGGCCGGCTGCGCCATCGAGAAGCACCTCAGCCGCCTCCGCGGCGAGCAAGGACAGACCTCGGCGGAGTATGCCTTGGTCCTGTTGGGCGCAGCCACCGTGGCCCTGCTCATCGCCCTGTGGGCCAAGAACACCGACGCACTCGCCAACCTGCTCGACAGCATCTTCGACACCATCAGCGGCATGGTGACGTGAGCAGGCCCGCTCGCTCGCCGGAGGACCGGTGTGGGAGGGGCGACCGGGGTCAGGCAGCCGTCGAGCTGGCTCTGGTCCTTCCCCTCGTCGTCATGTTGGCCCTCGTCCTGTGCCAGGTCGCCACGATCGTGCGCGACCAGGTCCTGGTCATCCATGCGGCGCGCGAGGGCGGGAGGGCCTCGGCGGTCGACCCCGACCCCGAGGCCGCCCGCCGGGCCGCACTGGCGAGCAGCTCCCTCGCACCCGAACGCCTCGAGGTGGAGGTGTCGGGCCGGGGCGGGCCCGGAACCCGAGTCGAGGTCACGGTCCGCTACCGCTCGGCCACCAACCTGCCTTTGGTCGGTCCCCTGGTGGGAGACGTAGCGCTGTCGGGCTCGGCGTCGATGCGTGTGGAGCGATAACGACGTCATATTCGCCGGCGTGACGCGTCCAACGGGCAAGCGCGGACAACGCTTCAGCCTTCCGGCGGGTCCGCCGATGAATTCCGAAGTGACGACCCAACCAGGTCGGCCATCGTTAGCCTGGAGATGCTCATGACCTCACCCGTGCCGCCGTCCCTCTTCCCTCCCCGGAGCCTGTCGTGCTAGGCCGACCGGACCCCAAGCCGCGCGACCCCTTCGCTCGGGCCGCCGGCGCCTTGCGTGACAAGCGCTGGGCCCGCCGCACGCTGTCGGGCGTGGCCGTAGCCATGCTGCTCGGTGCCGTCGGAGTGCTCGGATACCCGTTCTACACAAACCTCTACCAGGGCAGAGAACAGGGACGCCTCGACAACCAACTCGCCTCGCCCGAGATCGAACAGGCCTACCGGGCCGACAGCGTGAGCGAAGGCGAGAGCCTCACCCGCCTCATGATCCCCGCCCTCGATGTCGACGTGATCGTGGTCGAAGGCACCTCGACCACGGCATTGCGCGCCGGTGCCGGCCATTACCCGGAATCACCCCTGCCCTGCGAGCTCGGCAACGTGGCCATCGCCGGGCACCGGACCACCTACGGCCGGCCCTTCCACAACCTTGACCTGCTCAAGCCGGGTGACGACATCATCCTGGAGACGCCGGTGGGCACCTGCAACTACAAGGTCAACAAGGACCCGTTCGTGGTGGAGCCCACCGACTTCTCGGTGCTCGACCGAACGTCCAACGGCACGCTCACCCTCACCACCTGCAATCCCAAGAACTCCGCTGCGCAACGCCTGATCGTCCAGGCCGATCTGCAAGGACCGGCCGCGGGCGCATGAGCGCTCCAAGGCGCTTGGCGGCCGCGACGGCGGCGGGGATGCTGGCACTGGTGACGCTCGCCCCCCCGGCGGCCGCGGCCGAGCCCATGGTGGAGTGGACCCGTCCGACCATCGCTGAGGACGTCCTAAGGGAGCCCGGTTCCATCACCGGCACCATCACCGGCGAGGAGGGCCAAGGGATCGAGAACGTCGGTTTCGAGCTCATCCCCGAGACGCCAGCAAGCGGGCCCGACGACCCGTGCTTCGTGGAACCGCCCGACTCCACACTGGTCTTCAGCGGGGACAACGCCTCGGAGGACTTCGACCTGGACCTCGTCTTCCCGTGCAACCGGTCCTACGAGCTGGTCGCGACCGTGGGCTACAGCGACGGCAGCCTGACCGATCCGCTGCTCGGCACCGAACCGGCGATGTCCGGCATCGACTTCTCCGTGGCCATCCCTCCCGCCCAGGTGGCAGGTTTCGAGGCCACGTTCGACGAGGGCACCAGGGAGGTACGCCTTACCTGGGCGCCCAACCCCGAACCCGACATCCTCGGCTACTTCGTCGAACGCAACCCCCCGGGCCCCGCCGGCTTCACCCGCATCACCCCCGACCTGCTCCCCGCCGACCAGACCTCCTTTGTCGATCCCGGCATCGAGGACGAGCACCGCTACCAGGTCGTCGCCGTCCGCCGTGGTCCCTCCAGCCCCCTGGACCAGATCCAGGGCGAGGCCTCGCCGGTGTTGACGGCGGGACCTGAGCGTACCGAGCCCACTCTGCCCGACGACATCCCTGCGCCGAACTCCAGGCCTCCTGCACCCTCTGGTGGAGGCGGCAGCAGCAGCAGCAGTCGAAGGGCCGCCCCTGCCCCGTCGCAGACCCGGCCCACCTCCAACATCTTCGAAGAGACCCTGCCCTTCGACCCTAGCCAGACCACGCTCCCGCAGTCGCTCCCGGACGAGCCCCCCGAGGACGCTGCCGTGCTGGCCGAGTTCGACGACGAGGCCCCAGCCGACCAACGGGCCACGATGGTGCCCATCGCCGGTGGCCTGGCTCTCGTGGTCGGTGCCATGCACCTCTTCCTGCTGTCGAAGCGAGCTGGCGAGCCCGACGACATCCCCATGTCGAGGCCCCGCTAGAGCCTCAGCCGAGGACGACCTCGAGGACGGCGGCCGCTCCCGCCTTGTCGAGCGGCTCGTTCCAGTTCCCGCACTTGGGCGACTGCACACAGGACGGGCAACCGGCCGTGCAGAGACACGACGAAACCACGTCGAGGGTGGCCCGCAGGTGGTCGACGCCAGCGGCGAAACCCAGCTCGGCGATACCGGCTCCTCCGGCATATCCGTCGTAGACGAGGACCGTCGGGGAGGCGGTGTCAGCGTGGCTAGCGGTGGACAGGCCGCCCACGTCCCCGCGGTCGCACAAGCTGAACAGGGGCAAGATGCCGATGGCGGCGTGCTCGAGGGCGTGCAAGGCACCGGGCCAGGCGGCTGGCGACACCCCGGCCCGCTGGAGCACGTCCTCGTCGAACGAATACCAAAAGGCGCGCGTGACCAGACGGGTGGGAGGGAGGTCGACCACCGCTGAACCCAGGCGCTTGCGAGTGAGCGCCGAGCGCCGCTGGTAGCCGACGACCTGCTGGCGGACCTCCACCGCGCCGAGGTGCAGGGCCACGCCCCCGGCGATGGCGAGGCACTGATCGTCGCTCAGGATGGCGACGTCGGTTTCGCTGCGAACCTGGGTGAACTCGTCGCCGAGCGCCGGCGATACCCAAGCCACCCGGTCACCGACGTCGAGCTCGTCGACCCGAAAAGCCCGGCCATGGTGGAGATAGACGGCTCCGGGATGCACCGTGGCGAAGGCCCGACTCGCGTCTACGGTACCCACCAGCGTGCCGTTGTGATCGGCGATGCGGTACTCATGGGACGAGGTGCTGCGCAGGCTCACGCCGGGTGCCGGAGGCCGTCGACCCGCCCAATAGCCACGACCTTCGCGTACCACCACCTCGTCATCAGCGACCAGCTGGCGGACCCCCTCGTCGAGGTCGGCCCACCACCGGTCGTCTCCCTGGTCGAGCGATCGTTCGTAGGCGGCGCACGCCAGGTGCGGATGGGCGACGTAGGGGTTGGCCGGGTTGACCACGGCCGGCTCAGGTGGTCGGGAGAAGAGTTCCTCGGGGTGTGCCACCAGCCACCGGTCGAGCTGATCCTGGCCGGCGACCAGGATGGTCAGCGACCGCTCCTGGTTGCGCCCGGCCCGGCCCGCCTGTTGCCACATCGAGGCGATGGTGCCGGGGAACCCGTCGAGCAGGCACGCATCAAGACCACCGATGTCCACGCCCAGCTCGAGGGCACTGGTGGCCACCACGCCCTGCAGTTGACCCCCGGCCAGACCGGCCTCTATCTCACGTCGCTCCGAGGTGAGATACCCGCCGCGATAGGGCCGGATGGTCGGGCCCAAAGCCGGCCCGACGACGCGTACGGCCTCAGCGGCGACGGCCTCGACCCCAGCCCGACTGCGGCAGAAGGCGAGTGCCCGCCAGCCGCCGGTCACCAGCCGGGCCAGCAGCGTCGCCGTCTCGGTATGGGCCGAGGACCGGGCATTGGAGACCGGATCGATCACCGGCGGGTTCCACAGGGCGAAGAACCGCTCGCCCCGGGGCGAGCCGTCGTCGGTGACCGGGACCACGGGCATGCCGCACAGCGCTTCGGCCAGCGTCGCCGGCTCACCGACGGTGGCCGAACCGAAGAGGAAGACCGGCTCGGAGCCGTAGTGGGCGCACAGCCGGCGTAGTCGGCGCAAGAGGTGGGCGACATGGCTCCCGAAGACTCCCCGCAACGTATGCATCTCGTCGACCACGACATAGCGCAACCGGCTCAGGAAAGTTGCCCAACGGGCGTGGTGGGGGAGCACCCCGGCGTGAAGCATGTCGGGGTTGGTGAGCACCACGTTGGCGTGACGCCGAACCCAGGCTCTCGCGTCCGGTTCCGTGTCGCCGTCGTAGCAGGCGCTGACCAAACCGGGGAGCCCGAGCGTGGAGAGCGACCGGAGCTGATCGTGGGCCAGCGCCTTGGTGGGGTACAGGCACAGGGCGCTGGCCGGAGGCCCGATCCCCTCGTCGATGTCGAGCATGGCCTCCGCGATGGGGAGCTGGTAGCACAGGGACTTTCCCGAGGCCGTCCCCGTGGAGACCACGACCGACGAGCCGGCTCGGGCCAGCTCGAGGGCCTCGGCCTGATGCGACCACAAGGGTCCGGGCACCAGCTTGGCCAACGCCGGCGCCAGCGGGGGCACGGGCTGGCGGTGCCGCGCCTCGCGGCCGGGGAACCTTTGGAGGTGAACCAGCGCTGGGTCTCCCTCGATCACTCCGAGGAGTCGGTCGAGGACAACCTCCACAGTGCTCAAGGTAGTGGCCGCAGGGTGCGGCGCGAGGTCCACACTGAGGCGATAGCGTGACTCGCGGGTCGACTGGGAGGTCAAACTAGATGGACATCGGGCTGGATCTGCACGAGCGCAACGGCTACTCGGTACTGGCCGTGTCCGGTGAGGTCGACGTGGCCACCGTGCCTAGGATGCGCGAGCAGCTCCACAGCCTCGTCGCCCAAGGCGACAACCGCATCGTGGTCGACCTTGACGCTGTCGACTTTCTCGACTCCACCGGTCTGGGCGTGCTCGTGGGAGCCCTCAAGCGGGTGCGCTCCAGCGGCGGCGACCTTCAGCTCATCTGCACCCAGCCCCGCATCCGTAAGGTCTTCGAGGTGACCGGACTCACCAAGGTGTTTTCCATCCACGACACCCTCGACGAGGCGGTGGCCGGGGCCTCCCAGTAGGCCTCGGGGAAGTCGGCGTCGTGACCGATCAGCCCGACCCGGGAGGCGGTGGAGTGGAGACCGTCTCCAAGCCCGACGAGTTGCTCGCCTTGAACTCGGTCACCACCGAGATGTTCGCCATGCTCCGGCAGTGGTTCACCGTTCCCGAAGAGGTCACGCTCGATCTGGCCGAGGTCGACTCGGCGGTGGCCGAGCTGGGCGACCCCCGCCTGGTGGCAGCCATGGCCATGCGCAAGCTGCAAGCCCTCCATCTCCTGGCCACCCCTGGCGTACGCACCACCACCGACGTGGTCGTGACCATCGTTCAGGACCTGCAGCGGGCGTTGCTCCAGGCCCCTTCGATGCGCCTCAAGGTGGCCGCCGAGTCGACCGACTGGGACGCCGAGCTCGCCTCCTTGGCTACACCTGATGACATGGCGCCCGTCGAGGCCCCCAACACCACCGACGCCGATCCCGAGGTTGATCGGTTCCGGGTGCTCCACGCCCTGTTGGTGGCGGCGGTGGAGGCGGTCCTCCAGGTTTCTGAGGGCGAGATCCGCTACCTGGTGT
>JBBSLT010000057.1:0-13276 GCA_038233555.1 Acidimicrobiales bacterium | reverse complement strand
AGCGCTGGCATTTCTTCGCCACGATGAAAGACGAGCGTTGCGATGTCGGAGAGGCCCTTGGAGTGCGGCAGGCTGGCGGACTCGTCCCCCCAACTCACGGTCCAGATCCCGCCCGAACGCGTCATCGACGCACGATCGGTGTCGTGATTCTCCCTTGTCGGGCGCGGCCCCTGGTCGAGCTCGCTGAGGGCGGTTTCACCTCGGCGGATCCACACGCTCGCACCGAGCCGGCGCGACATATCGACGGAGCGTTCGAGCAGTTGTCTGCCGCGGTCAATGTCGCCCAGGGCGACGGCCAGAACCCCGGCCGGGTGAGCGAATGGGCCCGCGAACGCCACGACCGCCCCGTTCACGCCGCAACTGTCGGTCAGCGCATCGATGTCGTCGAAGAGGGAGCGGCAGAGTTCCGCATCGCCGAGCGCCACCGCAGCATCAGCGAGGTGAGTGACGAGCACCGAACGGAGGTAGGAACCCTCCTTCGCCAGCCCGCCGGATTCCGTAACCATTGCGACCTCGCGGCCGCCCGCGTCGAGGTCGCCTGCCGTCGCCAAGGCGCCGGCCGCAACAGCGTGAGCGAGAACCGGCGCACCGGTCCAGTGGTTGACGGCGTCACGGGCGAGCCGACGGAGCTCGTCGGGTTCTCCGCGGGTCCGAGCGAGCTCGACACGCTGCGACATCAACACATTGCCCGTATCGGGTTCGTGGATCAGCACACCGGTCTGGGCCGCCTCGTTCATCAGCAGCTCGGCTTCGTCCGCATTTCCGTCGAGCAGAGCCAAGGCGGCTCGCCGCGTCAGGACCATGTAGCGATCGCGTGGTTCGCCTCTGGCCTCCAGCAGGCCGAACCATCGGTCGAGCACGGGACGAAACGCCGCTGAACCGGATTCGAGTAGGCCGTTGGCCTCAAGAAGGAGACCCTCTGCGAGCCGGTCGGTGCTCGCCAGACGGCCGCCGACCAGTGCGATCTCGTGACCGAGCGCCGCCCGTTCGGCCCCGGTACCTGGTTCCCACATGGCGTCGTGGCGAGCGAGTAGGCAAGCGATCAGCGTCTCGTCGTCCTCGGATCGTCGGCCGAGCGCCAGCGCCCGTTTGCTGAGCGACGCAACCCGGCGACGATCCTCCGCCACTGAATGTTGAAGCTCGCGGGCCAACGCGGCGGTGAGTCGGGCCTCCCGGATCACGTCGGTACCGCGAACGGCGTCGAGCGCTTCCTCGAGTTGGTCGATGATCTCGTCGCGGGGAGCGGCGAACTTGGCTCCGAGGCGCTGCACCGAGAGCGCCACGTCAGCTCCGGACTCCGGAGTCGGAGCAACTCGCGCTGCGTCGGCGAGCAGGCCGCGGGCTGCATCCGGATCACCCGAACGGGCCTGATGATCCGCCTCGTCGATCAGCAGCGCGACGAGCAGGTCGGGTTCAATCCTGATCCCTGCGTCGGCCGCGGCCTCCCGGACTCGGCGGACTTGTGCGGCGGCCTCGCCGAATGCGGATCGGCCCCGTTCGTCGGCAGCAGCCTCCCGTGCCCATCTGATCGCATGCTGTGGATCGACGAGGGAGATCGCCTGCACGAAGTGTCGAGCGAGATCACCCGGCGCCACCGGGACGCCCCGGGCGCGTCGAGCAACGAGGGCGTTTCCGATGCCGGCGTGCAGTTCGCGCCGGGTCGAGACGCTGAGCATCGAATCGACGGTCTCGCGGAACAGATCGTGCGAGAACCACATCTCGTCGGCGTCGGTGATCTGCACGAGCCCGGAGTCGGCCGCCGGCGCGAGCCGCTCCACGATCTCGGCCGCTGCTTTTCCCGCGACCACCCCGAGCACGTCGGGGAGCAGACGGTTGCCGAGAACGCTCGCCGCGTCGAGGATGCGCCGTGTGTCCGGGGGCAACATGTCGAGGCGGAGGGAGACCGCGCCGGTGACCGCTGTCGGCAGCTGTCCCCAATCACCGGCTTCGGACAACCTCGCCAGCTCGCTGACGAACAGGGGATGCCCGCCGGTTCGGCGATGCAGGTCGGGTGCGAGGGTGCGGGCGACATCGGCACCGCAGATCCCACTGACCAGTTCTTCGACGTCGCCAGGGGTCAAGCCTCCGAGATGGATGTGGTCACCGTGCGAGGCGAGTGCGCCGAGCCGCGCCTGCGCATCGTGGTCGAGTTCGTCGTGTCGGAAGGCACCAACCACCAGCAACCGCGACCGCACGGGCGCCGCGATCACGTAGTCCAGCAGGTCGAGTGTCGAAGGATCGGACCACTGGAGATCATCGAGCACCACGACGATCGGCTGGCTCACCGTGAGCGCTTCGAGCCATCGGCGAGCGGCATCGAACAGCAGGAGCCGATGACGGTCCGGATCACTCGTCGAGTTGACGCCGGCGCCGAGGTCGCGGACGAGCACCGACAAGGCCGCCCGCTCGCGGCCGGCCGCATCGATCGCAGCGGCGGCGCCCACGCCGCGGCTCAGGCCATCGAAGGCCTGCATCCACGGCCAAAATCCGGGTGCGCTGTCACCCTGCCAACAGGTCCCCCATCCCACGATCGCCCCCTCGTCGATTGCGGTATCGACTGCGGACCGGATGAGCGAGGTCTTTCCCATACCTGCAGTGCCACTGACGAACACAACCGATCGAACGCCTCGCGCCGAGGACTGGAGCGCTGAGGCCAGCCGACCGAGCGGGACGGCTCGTCCGACGATTGCTCGCCCGTCCGCTTCGATCATCTCCCACCCTCGCAGACCTGCCAGAACATCGCCAGACCCGATCTGGCGGAATTCGGGCCGGATCTGGCGCCTGAAGAGTGAAAGCAGATCGCTGGCGAATTGCCATCGACTCATCCACGAGGAAGGTCCGAAAGCATGTCCTTCGATGCAGATCAGTACAAGACCACGACCCGCCGGCAATGGGAGGAGTACGCCTGCGGCTGGAACGACTGGGCGCCACTGCTGGAGACCTGGCTCGGTGAAGCGACCGAGCGAATGCTCGACCTCGCCGCCGTCACCACCGGTAACCGCGTCGTCGACCTGGCCGCCGGCGCAGGCGGCCAGTCCATCCGGGCCGCACGCCGCGTCGGCCCTGATGGCTCGGTCCTCGCCACCGACCTGTCACCTGAGATTCTGGGCCACGCGGCCAAGGCCGCGGCGGCCGAAGGCCTCGACAACGTCGAGACACGCGAACTCGACGGCGAACGCCTCGACCAACTCCGGGCCGAGAGCTTCGACGCCGCCATCTCCC
Source organism: Acidimicrobiales bacterium (assembly GCA_038233555.1). Lineage (GTDB taxonomy): Bacteria > Actinomycetota > Acidimicrobiia > Acidimicrobiales > CADCSY01 > JADDRA01. Next base: position 10,054 of record JBBSLT010000057.1, on the reverse strand, counting down.
GCGTCGGGCTCATCTACTTCCCGAACCGTCACGCCGCATTCACTGGGATCCGCCACGCATTGCGTGACGGTGGACGGTTCGCCACCATCACCTACTCGACGGCAGCGACCAACGCCTTCTTCTCCCTCCCGGTTTCGATCATCCGCGAACGGGCCCAACTCCCCGCTCCGGCGCCCGGCCAGCCCGGGCCGTTCAGTCTCGCCGATCCGGAGACGCTCCGACACGAACTCACCGAGGCGGGCTTTCGCAACGTCGTCGTCGAGGTGATGGATGCGCCGGTCAAGCTCGCGTCGGCTGCTGAGTGCGCCCGCTTCGAGCGGGAGTCGTTCGGGGCGTTGCACCAGATGCTCGGCTCACTCGGGCCCGACGAGCAGCAGGCGGTGTGGGAGGAGATCGAAGTGGCGCTCGGCCAGTTCGAGACCGATACGGGATTCGTCGGTCCGTGCGAGCTCGTGATCGCCGGGGCCACCCGATGAGCGCCCGAGGGGACTTCCGGGTAGCGGCGGTTCAAGCTACGCCCGCCTACCTCGACCGCGACGCCACGCTCGGCATCGTCATCGATCGCATCGGCAGGGCCGGAGCCGACGACGCTGATCTCGTCGTGTTCCCCGAGTCGTTTGTTCCCGGATATCCCGACTGGATCTGGCGGCAGAGCCCGTGGAGCGACGCCGACTGGTATGCCCGCTTCCAGGAGCAGGCAATCGACATGTCCGGCCCCGCGCTCGATCCGGTGCGCGAGGCGGCTGCCGCTGCCGACGTCTGGGTCGCCCTCGGGATCACCGAGCGAACGCCATCGGCCACCCTGTACAACGCCGTCGTGTACATCGACAGCGACGGTCACATCGCAGGGCTGCACCGCAAACTGGTCCCGACCGGCGCCGAACGACTCGTCTGGGCCAACGGTCAGGGACCCCTGCTCACCGTCGTCGACATCGGTGGGGTCAGGGTCGGCTCGCTGATCTGCTGGGAGATGTACATGCCCCTCGCCCGGGCTGCGCTCTACGAAAAGGGCATCGACGTCCTCCTCGCCCCAGCATGGGACAACAGCGACGAATGGGTGCCAACGCTGCGACATACCGCCAAGGAGGGACAGGTGTTCGTCGTCGGCGTCACCGCCTACCTTCGAGGTTGCGACGTTCCACGCGAACTTCCCGGCGCCGATGAGATCTACGGCGGCGCCGACGACCACATGTCGGTCGGCAACACGACCATCGTGGCGCCGGGCGGAGAGGTGCTCGAGGGACCCCTCACCGGACGAGCAGACGTCCTCACCGCCACCCTCGAACTCGACCGGATCGCCTCCGGGCGCCGGTCCTTCGACCCGACGGGCCACTACGCCCGTCCCGACATCCTCTCACTCACCATCACGCCGAACGGAGACAATCATGAGTGACTCGAGGCCATCGAGGATCACGCCCAGGCCGTACTCGAACTCCTTGCTGTAGCTGTACCCCGGCGCCAGGACGTGCTCCATCGCCAATTTGAAGAGGTGTGGGGTAGTCCTCGGCGAAGCCCTGGGGCATGATCGAGTCGAGGGCCGTTTCGAGGTTGTCGCCGTCGCTGAACGGCAGGTTGACCTCTTGGTTCGTTCGGCCATGATGGCGCCTCGGCCTGCACGACGCCGCTCGCCAGGTGCTAAACGGGCAGCAGTTCGACGGCAGAGATGACGACTCGCCGTAGGTGTCGGGACGACTCGACCGTTCACTCGGGCTTGTTCAGCCACCCGGTCGACAAAAGCGAGACCCCCAAGCGGCAGAATCCGCAAGGGCTGAGTAGCGATGCGGACAGCAGGGGCCGGGCGAACCGTCCCGTAGTAGTGACGACGCCTGGTAACGCCGGTTGAGTGAAGGGGGCGGGTCACCCGCTTGTTTGATACCGGCCTCCTAGACCGCCCAGCCGTAGATTATTCGCCAACTTCGTCTCCGGCATGGAGGTTCGCGACAACATCGGCACGGGGCGGCTGACGTCGGTGACGGCATCGTGATCGACTCCTCCAACGAGAACGTGATCTGTGACAACCAGGTCATCCACAACGGGCCCTTCGACTGGATCGGCGTCATCGGTGGGGTTCTTGGTTTGTGATGCCTCGACTGGTCGGGGGCGGCTCAGCTTCTCGCACCAGGATCTCGCTGGTAACCGCCGGTGCTTGGTGCCAGATCGGAGATGAGATTGCCGGCGTGGACCACTTCCGCTGCCCGAGAGAGCTTCTTCAGCCCTGGTGGGAGCGCATCGTGCGGAGGAATGCGGCGAGAGAGCGAGGCCGTCCCGATTCCGATCCGGGTTCGGACCCGCCACAGATCACCGGCACGATGCGGAGTAGGCGCCCGAAGCCGGCCAGGCCCACACCCGCGGCACCGAGCAGCAGGGGCGGGGCCAAGGCCTCCAAGCGGGCCACTGGTTGGGCGCCGACCTGGGAGAGGAGGCCCTGCCATCGAATGGTGATGAGCAGGCCGAGGAAGGCGACGAACCAGCCGAGGGCGGCGACGGCGCTGCCGACGCGCCCGAGGCCCTCCAGGCGCTCCTGGCGCTCCTGGCGCCAAGCGGCATTCTGGTCCTCGTCACCGTGTGACTCCGCAGGCTCAGGCATGGGAACGTCAAGCGTAAACGACTGCTGCGATCGACCATTCGAACACTTTGGCGGTGGGCTGGAAAGCTGACGGGATGGAGGTGCTGTCGAGTCGGGTGCTCTATCGCTGTCGGGACTTCAATGCCCTACGCAAGTTCTACCAGGACACCCTCGGTCTGCACCCGTACCGGGAGTACGGGGACACCACCGGCATCGCCGGCGTGGTCTTCTTCCTCGGCGGGGGCTTCTTGGAACTGGCGAGAACTCCGCCGCCATCGCCGTCCATCACGCTGTGGCTCCAGGTGGCTGACGTGGCGGCAGAGGAGGCACGGCTCGCGGTCGCCGGGGTCGTGGTGGCCAGACCGGCGCAACGCATGCCCTGGGGCCTGATCGAAAGTTGGATCCACGACCCCGAGGGCAACGAGCTTCGCCTGATCGAGGTGCCCGACGACCACCCAATCCGCCGCCGGCTCTGAACGCCGGGCGGAGGCGGCCCAGGGCTTCAGCCGGCCAGGATCGCCTGGACGCCGAGCAGGGCGGCCAGGGCGAAGAACAACACGGCGCTGCCTACCCGCAGGAGCCGTTCGGGCAGGGCGGTTCCGATGGCGCGGCCCAGGCCCACGGCCAGGAGGTTGGCCCCGAGCATTCCCGTGGTCGCCCCTGCCCAGGTGGCCAGCGCCGATGCGTTGGCCGCCAGGGTGACGGTGGCGAGCATGGTCTTGTCGCCGATCTCGGCCAGGGTGAAGGCGACGAACACGGCGAAGAAGGGAAGCCTGGTCCCGGCGCCCGCCAGCGATGGTTCGTTTCCCTCGCCGTCCGCCTCAGCGCTTCGAATGGTCCACAAGCCGAAGGCGAAGAAGAGCACGGCGGAGACCCCTAGCGCCGCTCGGGCGGGGATAAGATCGCCAGCCACGCTGCCGACCAAGACCGAGAGCCCGGTCAGCAGTGCGGTGGCACAGGCGATCCCGCCGAGAACCTGAAGCAGGGGGAGGCGGGTGGCGAAGGAGAGGGCCATGAGCTGGCTCTTGTCGCCGATCTCGGCCACGAAGACCACGGCCAGGCTCACCAAGAACGCCTCCACCTGCTCCTTCCACCAGGTGCATCAGGGCCGGGGGCCCGCCGCTACAGTCAGTCGGCGTCGGCGTCGGCTGTGCGGTGCTCGTCGAGCCAGGCCTCGAGGGTGGCCGGGGTGATCTCGGGACCGTTGGTCCGGCTCACCTCCTCACCGTCTCGGAACAGCACGAAGGCGGGCAGGCCCATCACCCGCAACTCCATGCACAGGCGACGGGCCTTGGGTGCCTCGAGCTTGACCACCGCCAGCTCCGGGCGCTCCTCGGCCAAGCGTTCGACATGGGGCATCAGGGCCAGGCACGGGCGGCAGTCGGGTCCCCACACATCGACCAGCACCAAACCTTCGGAGACGAGCTCCCTGAAGTCGTCCTTCGTGGCTTCCTTCACTGCGCCCATGGTCGCATCCCTTCGCTGGTTCCCTCTGGTTCCCCCTCCATGGTGGCCGCCGCAGTCCGCGTGGGCCAACACCGGAGCAAGATGAGTATGCTAATATATGAGCATGTTGACCCGGCGCTTGCAGGTGCTGATCGACGACGAGCGATTCACTCGCCTCGAACGAGAGGCCGCTCGCCGGCGGGTGGCGGTGGCGGTCCTGGTGCGCGACGCCATCGACGCCGCCTTCCCCCCGCTCGCCGGCGCCAGGCAGGCGGCGGGGCGGCGCGTGCTGGAGGCGGCGCCCATGGAGGTCGTGGGGCCGAAGGAGCTGAAGACCGAGCTGGACGAGCTTCGCGGCCGCCGCGGGTGATCGTCCTCGACACCACGGTCCTGGTCTACGCCGTGGGGGTGGAGCACCCGCTGCGGACCCCGTGCCGGGAGCTGATCGCCGCCGTGCAGACCGGTGAGCTCCGGGCCACCACCACTGCTGAGGTGATCCAGGAGTTCGCCCACGTCCGGGCTCGGCGCCGGGGGCGCGACGACGCCGCCCGGGTGGCCTCGGACTACGCCGAGCTCTTCGCCCCCCTGCTGGTCGTGGGTGACGACGATGTGCTCGCCGGTCTCGAACTCTTCGGGCGCTGCCCCCGCATGGGTGCGTTCGACTGCGTCCTCGCCGCCACCGCCGCCCGCCACGGGGCCGCCGCCCTGGTGTCCGCCGACCGGGCCTTTGCGGAGGCCGAGGGTGTGGCCCATCTCGATCCGGCCACGGCCGGCTTCCTCGACGGCGTCGGTGGTGGGTCCGGTTGACGCCAGCCCTGGCCGGCGCCCGTCGGTCTACGGGTCGGTCCTAGGCTGAGCGGGTGAGCTTCCCGGCCCGGCGCATGCGGAGGTTGCGACGCACCCCGGCGCTGCGGCGCCTGGTGGCCGAGACCCGGCTCTCGGTCGAGGATCTGGTGGCCCCCCTGTTCGTGCGCGAGGGCATCGACGAGCCTCAGCCTGTCGCCTCGCTACCCGGGGTGGTCCAGCACAGCCGGGAGTCGCTGCGCAAGGAGGTGTCCAAGCTGAGCGCCCTCGGCGTGCCCGGCGTCATGCTCTTCGGCATCCCTGCCACCAAAGACGCAGCGGGCACCCAGGCTTGGGCCGGCGATGGCATCGTCCAAATGGCCCTGCGCGACCTGCGAGACGACGTGGGCACCGACGTGGTGCTCATGGCCGACCTGTGCCTCGACGAGTACACCGACCACGGCCACTGCGGGGTGGTGAGACCAGATGGCACCGTCGACAACGACGCCACCCTGGAGAGCTATGTCCGGGTGGCGCGGGCTCAGGCCGAGGCCGGGGCCGACGTGGTGGCACCGAGTGGGATGATGGATGGCCAGGTGGCGGCCATACGCCTCACCCTGGAGGACGCCGGCCACCACGACGTGGCCATCCTGGCCTACGCGGCCAAGTACGCCTCCGCCCTCTACGGGCCATTCCGGGATGCTGTCGATGTCACCATCGCCGGCGGAGGCGATCGCCTGGCCTACCAGCAGGACCCCCGCAACGCCCGCGAGGCGCTGGCCGAGGTGGCCCTCGACGTAGCCGAGGGGGCCGACATGGTCATGGTCAAGCCGGCGCTGGCCTACCTTGACGTGATCGCCGCCGTGGCCGTCACCGTCGACGTTCCCGTGGCCGCCTTCCACGTCTCGGGCGAGTACGCCATGGTCAAGGCGGCGGCCGAGCGGGGGTGGATCGACGGACCGGCGGTCGCCCTCGAGCAGTTGGGAGCGGTCAAGCGAGCCGGGGCCGACATCGTTCTCACCTACTTCGCCGCCGAGGTGGCCGAGCTCCTATGACGGCGGCACAGGCGCCGGCGCCCGAGCCGGCGAGGACCAACGCCGGGCTCTTCGAGCGGTCGCAGCGAGTCATGCCCGGCGGGGTGAGTTCGCCCGTGCGGGCCTTCCGGTCGGTGGGCGGCGACCCCTACGTGGTGGCCCGGGGCGAGGGCGCCCATGTGTGGGACGTCGAGGGCCGCCGCTACCTCGACTACGTCCAGAGCTACGGGGCGTCGATCCTCGGCCACGCCCATCCCCGGGTGGTCGAAGCCATCCGCCACGCCGCCGGCCGGGGGACCACCTACGGCGCCCCCACCGAGGGCGAGGTGCTGTTGGCCGAGGAGCTGTGCCGGCGGGTCGAGGGCTTGGAGATGATCCGCCTGGTGTCGAGCGGCACGGAGGCGGCCATGTCGGCGCTGCGCCTGGCCCGCGGCGCCACCGGGCGGTCCACCATCGTGAAGTTCGCCGGTTGCTACCACGGCCACAGCGATGCCCTGTTGGCAGGAGGGGGCAGCGGGGTGGCCGACCAGGGCCTGGTCGACTCGGCCGGGGTCACCGCCGGTGCCGTGGCCGACACAGTGGTCGCCCCTTACAACCGGGTGCCGGAGGTAGGCGAGGACGTGGCCGCCGTGGTGGTCGAGCCGGTGGCGGCCAACATGGGCGTGGTGGCCCCCGCCGAGGGCTTCCTCGCCGGACTGCGCCAGGCGTGCGATCGCGCCGGCGCCCTGCTGGTGTTCGACGAGGTCATCACCGGCTTTCGCCTCGGTCCCGGTGGCGCCAGCGAGCGCTTCGGGGTAACGCCCGACCTGTGGTGCTTCGGCAAGGTGATCGGCGGCGGCCTGCCCCTCGGGGCCTTCGGCGGCCGGCGAGAGCTGATGGAGCACCTGGCCCCGCTCGGGCCGGTGTACCAGGCCGGGACCCTCTCGGGGAACCCACTGGCCACCGCCGCCGGGCTGGCCGTCCTGGCCGAGCTCGACACCGCCGCCTACACCATGATCGAGGGCCGGGCAGCCGAGCTGGCCACCATGTTGGCCGACGTCATCGCCGGTGCCGGGCTGGCCGTACAGGTGCCCCGGGTGGGCCCGTTGCTGGGTCTGTTCTTCTCCGAGGCACCGGTGCTCGACTACGACGGAGCCCGGGCCTCGGTCGCCGGCGGGCTTTACCGGCGGTTCTTTCGGGCCCTGCTCGACCGGGGGGTGGCGCTGGCTCCCGGTCCCTACGAGGCTCTCTTCCCGAGCCTGGCCCACGGTCGCGACGACATCGAGCGCACCGCCGACCTGGCCGCCGCCGCCGCCCGCGAGATCGCCGCCTCCCGCTGATCCGCCCGACCCGCCGCCTCCCTCCATCGTTCTTTGTCGACTGAACAGTGCCTCGCACTGCCGAGTCGACAAAGAACGGGGCCGGGCCGGGCCGGGCCGCCCGCCGCCCGCCGCCTGACCCGCCGGCGCCGCCGGCCGCTGACCCGCCGGCGTCGGGCGCCGACCAGGGTTGGCGGATGCGCAGGGCCGGTAGGGTCCGAGCGTGGTGCGCACCCCAAGTGACGTGGTAGCCCGGGAGCGCCTGGGGCCGTTGGCCGGAGCGGTCGAGGCGGCTGCTGGCGACCTGGTGGCCCGAGACGCGCTCCACCGCATGGGGACCGGCGACCACACCCTCTGGCAGGACGATCCCCGAGAGGCGGCCGACCGGCTGGGCTGGCTAGCGGTGCCGGGCCAGATGGTCGACGAGGTGGCCGATCTGGAAGCCTTCGCCCGAGCCGCCGCCGCCGACGGCCTGCGCCACGCGGTGTTGTTGGGCATGGGTGGCTCCAGCCTGTTCCCCGAGGTGCTGTGGCGGACCTTCGGCGCCCGCCCCGGATGCCTCGACCTCAGGGTGCTCGACACCACCGACCCCGCCGCCATCGCCCGCATCGCCAGGGAGGTCGACCTCGACGCCTGCCTGTTCGTCGCCGCCTCCAAGTCGGGAACGACGATCGAGACGTCGAGCCAGCTCGCCTATTTCTGGGAGCTGACCGGAGGCGACGGCCGGCGCTTCGTGGCCATCACCGACGCGCACACCGAGCTGGCCCGCCTCGGGCACACCCGGGGCTTTCGGCGGGTGTTCGAGAACCGCTCGGACATCGGTGGCCGCTACTCGGCCCTGTCGTACTTCGGCCTGGTTCCGGCCGCCCTGATCGGTGTCGACCTGGCCGCCCTGCTCGCCGGGGTAGCGTCGGCGGCGGGATCGACCACGGTGCCGGAGCTTCCGGTCGAAGACCATCCGGCGCTGCGCCTGGGCGCAGCCATCGCCGTCGCCGCCCTCCAGGGGCGCGACAAGCTCACCCTCGTCCTGCCCCATGAGATCGGCACCTTCGGCCTGTGGCTGGAACAGCTCGTGGCCGAGTCGACCGGCAAGGAGGGAACGGGCATCGTCCCCGTCACCGGTGAGCACCTCGGGCGGGTACGGGACTACGGCGACGACCGGCTCTTCGTCTCGGCGGGCTACCGACCCGGCCTCGACGACCTGGCCGCCGCCGGCCAGCCCGTCGTCGAGCTGGCCTACAGCCATCCCCTCGAGCTCGGCGGTCTGGTGATGGTGTGGGAGCAAGCCGTGGCCCTCGCCGGCGCAGTGCTCGGCATCAACCCCTTCGACCAACCCGACGTCGCCGCGGCCAAGGCGGCCACCAACGCCGTGCTCGACAAGGGCCTGCCCGCCATCGACGTCGTCCCCCTGGCTGCGCTGATCGACCAGGTCCGTCCCGGCGACTACCTCGCCCTCCAGGCCTACGTCGATCCTGGCGACGAAGCGCTCCTCGCACGTATCCATACCGCCCGCATGGTGCTGCGCGACCGGCTGAAGGTGGCGACGACGCTCGGGATCGGCCCTCGCTACCTGCACTCCACCGGCCAGCTGCACAAGGGCGGCCCGCCCAGTGGCGTCTTCGTCCAGGTGGTGGGCGACGACGCCCTCGATGTGGCCATCCCCGGTGCCGGCTACGGGTTCTCGACCCTCAAGCAGGCCCAGGCCGCCGGCGACCTATTGTCCCTCCAGGAGCGAGGATTGCGCGCCGGGCGCGTCCGCCTGGGCGAGTTGTTGGAGGTGACGGCATGAAGATCGGGCTGGTGGGGTTAGGCAAGATGGGCGCCAACATGGCGGAGCGCGTTCGCCGGGCCGGCCACGACGTGGTCGGCTACGACCGCGACCCCGAGGTGTCGGAGGTTCCCAGCCTGGCCGACCTGGTGGACGCCCTCGGAGAGGCGCCCCGGGTGGTGTGGACCATGGTCCCGTCCGGCAACCCCACAGAGGACACCATCGCCACCCTCGCCGATCTCCTCGGCCACGGTGATCTCCTCGTCGACGGCGGCAACTCCAACTATCACGACTCCATCCGCCACGGCGACGACCTGGCGGCCAAGGGGATCGGCTTCATCGACGCCGGCGTCAGCGGTGGGGTGTGGGGCCTGGCCGAGGGCTACTGCCTCATGGTGGGGGGCAACGATGCCGACGTGGCCAAGGTCCAGCCGGTGTTCGACGCCTTGAAGCCACCGGAGGGCGGCTTCGCCCACGTGGGGCCGGTGGGCGCCGGCCACTTCGCCAAGATGGTCCACAACGGCATCGAGTACGGCCTCATGCACGCCTACGCCGAGGGTTACGAGCTGTTGGCGGCGGCCGACATCGACGTCGACGCCGATGCCGCCATCGAGGCCTGGCGCCACGGCAGCGTGGTGCGTTCGTGGCTGCTCGACCTCCTAAGCGGGGCCGTTGAGGCCGACCCTGGGCTGTCGTCGGTGGCGGGGCGGGCCCATGACTCGGGGGAGGGGCGCTGGACGGTGCAGGAGGCCGTCCGCCTGGCCGTGCCCCTGCCCGTCATCTCCGCCGCCCTCTTTGCTCGCTTTTCCTCCCGTCAGCTTGACTCCCCGTCCATGAAGGTGGTGGCGGCACTGCGCAAGGAGTTCGGCGGCCACACCACCGAGTCGGTGGAGCAGCGCCCGAACGAGGCCGGGGGCGGGGCCAAGGTCCGAGACGCCTGAGTGGCCATCCCCGCTGACGCCCTGGTGCTGTTCGGTGCCAGCGGCGACCTCGCCCGCAAGAAGCTGTTCCCCGCCGTGCACGGCCTGGCCCGCTTGGGCCTGCTCGACGGCATCCCTGTGGTCGGCGTGGCCGCCTCGCCTTGGGACGACGAGCGACTGGTGGCCTACGCCCGGGAGTCGGTCGACCGAAGGGGCGGGGAGACCGACGACAAGGCCTT
>JBBSLT010000056.1:0-13521 GCA_038233555.1 Acidimicrobiales bacterium | reverse complement strand
GACCCACGACCACGCGAGCGAGCAGCCCTTCACCCGCTCGCTGTCCGGGGTGCAGATCCCGGCCGGCGTCACCAACGTGGTGGTCGAGGGGCGCGACCAGGCCAACGGCTGGGGAGGCGGGACGCAGGCCGTCGAGCTGCCGGCCTGATCGGGGCGGCCCGGCCGGCTCGCAACGGGGTGAACTCCCGCCACCCAGCTCCGCGGTGATCGGCCCGTCTGGCGTGGCCTACGGCGTCTCGCGGGTCGGACCCCGGCTCTGCCGCGCCGGTGGATCTCGACTCGGCCGTGCAGATGGCCCGACCTGGTACCGGGAGGTGATGGTTCTCGCGTCTCGTCGATGGTGACGGGGAGACTTCTGGCGAGCCTGCGGCGGTAGGTCGGCAACATCTCGGGCTCGGCTACGGAACGCGTCAGCATGGTCGAGTGCCCACTGCCGGATCGACCGTGGTGCGTGGCCAGTGATGTCCTGCACCGTGCTGGTCACTGGCTGCGGCGGAAGCGCTGTTGTGCTGTCGAACAGCGCTGCCACGAGATCGTCGGGGTGCCCGGCGGCCTTTGCCGAGCTGGCGGGCGATCTCGCTGATCGGCTGGCCTGTGAAGTCGATCCGTTCGACGCGGGCGAGCAGTTCTCCTGCATACCATCCCGATGGGGTGGCATCCACCCCGTCATGGCTGGGATCATCTCGGCAGTCTGAGGTGCTCGGCACCCCGTCTCCCTGGTTTCGGTCAGCGCTGGTTGTCAGGACGCCCGACACAGCATATCTTCACAGGTGTGCAGATGAAAAGGATAGGGCCCGGTAGAGCCGACGTCGTCGGACTCGATGCCTGCCCGGCGCGCTGCGTGCATGGTCGTCAATCCCTGCATGGTCAAGGGCGCCGGTATCGAGCCGGCTGAGGAGCGCCAGCCACCGTCACTCGCTCAGGTCTACGCCCTGGCGGAGGCGGTCCAGCCGCAGTTCCGCTGCCTCGTCCTCCTGGCTGCGTTCGGCGGGCTACGTCGGGGCGAGCTGCTGGCCCTGACCCGGAGGGACGTCGACCTGCTGCATCGCACCGTCGACGTTCGTCGGCAACGTCAGGACCTTCGCGGCGGCGGTCAGCTCGTCGGGCCACCCAAGACCGAGGCCGGCCGGCGAACGGTCGCCCTGCCCGCCAGCCTCGTACCCGAGCTCGAGGACCACCTGACCCGATGGGTCGGACCTGACCCCGATGACCTCGTGTTTCCCGGCACCAAGGGCGGGCCCTTGCGGGTCTCGGTGTGGCAGCCGGAGTGGTCCCGGGCACGCCGTTCCCTCAGCCTGGACCACGTACATCTCCATGATCTCCGCCACGTCGCGGGAACGATGGCGGCGGCCACTGGGGCCAGCACCAAGGAGCTGATGCACAGGCTCGGCCACGCCAGCCCGAGGGCTGCACTGCGTTACCAGCACGCCACGGCCGAGCGGGATGCGGTCATCGCCGAAGGCATCGATCTACTTCTGAGGGCTGCCCAGGCTGTGCCCAACGCCACCGTTGTGGAACTCAGCCCGGTGTCGGCGAATGCCGGCGAATGACGGTCGATCCCGGCCTGGATTCCGATAGCGAAGAGGGCCAACTGACGGCCCTCCTCACGTCATCGTAGCCAGGTCGACGCCGAGCTCGAAGGTCGCCCTTCGAACCGTCTCCGAAGCGCTTCTCGCTTCGGCGAAGCGAATCGGCCAATCGTGGGTGACCGCCGCCGCCATCGTCTCGGCTTGCAGCAGCGACAGCGTGTAGGTGTTCTGGATTGCACCAGCGGTGCGGATGAGCGGCCGCGGGTCGACGATCGTTAGCAGTTTTGGATTTGGGTGGGCGAGCCGCTCGTGCAGCACCTGCTGGTCGGCTGCGCTCAACGCCTCGACCAGGCGGCTGAACTGGCCACGTGTGGCCAACCGGGCCGGGCCAGGGTCCAGGAGCGCCCGTGTGAGCCGGTAGGCCCGGCTATAGGTCAGTGCCAGCGGCTGGCCGACGAGCGGTGCTGCCGGACGGCCTACGAGGGCGGGCAGCGCTGCGTACTCGTCGACCAAGATCACGCCGAGACGAGCTCAGCCAGCCAGCTCGGGTTCGTTCGCCCCGATCTCCGTCAGCGCCGCGGCCAACGTGCCATCACGCGCGATTCGCTCCAGGTATTCCGCGCCTTCATCACTGAGCGAGCGGCCAGTCGGCACGACGTCGTCCGGACTCTCGTGTCCGGCGAGGCTGCGTAGCCATTCCCTCAGTTCGCGGTTCACACCATCAGTGTGCCCGCGTCCGACGGACATCGACGACCCGCAGACGCCGGCGGGTGACGTTCGGTGCCGCCTCGTTCGCTCCCGTAAGGTCACGCCAAGGTCACGCCGGGCCGAATCTCGCATATGGTGACCGCAGGCCGGACCGGGCAAACTGCCCCTGACCAGGGCCTTTGCTGAGAGCGGGTGACGGGTGTCGAACCCGCGTCACCAGCTTGGAAGGCTGGAGCTCTACCGTTGAGCTACACCCGCGGCAGTGCGCAAGCCTAGCGGGCCGCAACCAACACCGCGAGCGGCGTGCGGGCGTCGGGGAGACGGGATTTGAACCCGCGACCTCCTGCTCCCAAAGCAGGTGCGCTACCGCTGCGCTACTCCCCGGGCTCTCGAACACTAGGCGGTCTGGGACGGCCCGGCTGCCAGTTACACTGCCTCTCTTGGTGCGGACCACTGTCGAGCCCCTCGAGGGCAATCGAGTCAAGCTCATGGTTGAGGTCGACGAGGCCGAGTTCGAAAAGGCGCTCGATGCCGCCTTCCGCCGCATCGCTCGTGACGCCCGGATTCCCGGCTTCCGGCCGGGCAAGGCGCCCCGGCGCATCCTCGAAGCCCGGATCGGCTCCGACATCGCCCGGGAGGAGGCGCTGCGAGAGGCCCTGCCCGAGTACTACGAGCAGGCCCTGTCCGAGAGTTCCGTCGACGCCATCGCCTCGCCCGAGATCGACATCACCGCCGGCAAGGACGCGGGTCCTTTGGCCTTCGACGCCGTCGTCGAGGTCCGGCCCAAGGTGGCGGTGCCCGGCTACGCCAGCCTACGGGTGACGATTCCCAACCCCAAGGTGACCGACGAGGAGGTCGACGCCCAGCTCGAGCGACTGCGGGCGCAGTTCGGGGAGCTGGAGGTGGTCTCCCGCCCTGCTCGCGACGGCGACCATCTCAGCATCGACATCGCCGGATCCCTCGGTGGAGAGCCGGTCGAGGGCCTCACCGCCGACGACTACCTCTACGAGTTGGGCACTGAGGCCATCGTTCCCGAACTCGACGAGCAGCTCAGGGGGGCCAAGGTGGGCGACATCTTGGTCTTCGACGTGGAGCACCCCGATCCCGAGGAGCACCGCCTGATCAGCCTGCGGGTGCTGGTCAAGGAGGTCAAGGAGAAGATCCTGCCCGAGGTCGACGACGAGTGGGCCAACGAGGCGTCGGAGTTCGACACCGTGGCCGAGCTGCGCGAGCACCTCCGGGGCCGTTTGGCCGACATCAAGCCGGCCCAGAGTAGGGCGGCGCTGGAAGACGGCACCCTGGCGTCCCTGGTCGAGCTGGTCGACGACGAACCGCCGGAGACCTTGGTCGACGCCGAGACCGAGCGTCAGGCCCAGCAGCTGGCCTTTCGACTCCAATCCCAAGGCGTCTCCTTGGAGGACTACCTGGCGACGTCGGGACGAAGTGCCGACGACTTCGCCGCCCTGCTCCGTAGCCGGGCCACCGGTGCGGTCACCGCCGATCTGGCGCTGCGAGCCGTGGCCGAGGCCGAGGCCATCGCCGCCACCGACGAAGAGGTCGACGCCGAGATTCACCGCATCGCCCACCAGGTGGGGGAGAAGCCGGCGGCGCTGCGTCGCCGGTTCGAGCGCGCCGACGGACTCGGGGCGGTACGATCGGATGTCGAGAAGTCCAGGGCGCTGGCGTGGCTGATCGAGCACGCCGAGATCGTCGACGAGGAGGGCAGACCGGTCGACCGGGCTGACCTCGAACCGCTGGCTGAGCCCGATGCCGACACCATCGACACGACCGACGATGCACCGGGTGGCGGCGCCGAAGCTGACGAAACCGACCAGGTGGCGACCTCCGAGGAGCAGACTGCATGACCAATCCCATCCGCACCCAGGCGCTGCTGGCAGGCAGTGAGGATCGCCTACGGGCCGTCAACTACCTGGTTCCCACTGTGGTGGAGCAGACCAACCGGGGGGAGCGGGCCTTTGACCTCTACTCCCGGCTGCTCAAGGAGAACATCATCTTTTTGGCCACGCCCATCGACGACACCATCGCCAACCTCGTCGTGGCCCAGCTTCTCCACCTCGAATCCGAAGACGCCGACAAGGACATCAGCCTCTACATCAACTCACCGGGTGGCGACATCACCGCCCTGTTCGCCATTTACGACACCATGCAGTACATCAAGCCCGACGTGACCACCTTGTGCTTCGGACAGGCTGCGTCGGCGGCGGCGGTACTGCTGGCGGCGGGCAAGAAGGGCAAGCGCCTGGCCCTGCCTCGGGCCCGCATCATCATCCACCAGCCCTACGGGCAGGCCATCGGCCAGGCTGCCGACATCGAGTTGGCGGCCAAGGAGATCGAGCGCATGCGGACCATGCTCGAAGAGATGCTGGCCGACCACACCGGCCAGCCGACCGACAAGATCCATCGAGACACTGATCGCGACTTTGTCATGTCTGCCGAGGAGGCCAAGGCCTACGGCATCATCGACGAGGTGCTGAACGTGCGTGAGTCGGCGCCGGCGGCCGTGGCCTCGGCCACGGCGTAGGCGATTCGAACAGGACCGGGGGAGCTTCATGGCCAGGATCGGTGACGGCGGCGGAGAGCTGCTGAAGTGCTCGTTCTGCGGCAAGTCGCAGAAGCAGGTGAAGAAGCTCATCGCCGGCCCCGGCGTCTACATCTGCGACGAATGCATCGACTTGTGCAACGAGATCATCGAAGAGGAGCTCTCCGATACCGCCGAGCTGCGCTTCGACGAGCTGCCCAAGCCCAAGGACATCAACGACTTCCTCGACGACTACATCGTCGGCCAGACCCACGCTAAGAAGATCCTTTCGGTGGCGGTCTACAACCACTACAAGCGGATTCAGGTGGGCACCGGTCCCGATGCCGACGTCGAGCTGGCCAAGTCCAACATCTTGCTCCTCGGCCCCACCGGCTGCGGCAAGACGTTGCTGGCCCAGACCCTGGCTCGCATGCTCAACGTGCCCTTCGCCATCGCCGACGCCACGGCGTTGACCGAGGCCGGCTACGTGGGCGAGGACGTCGAGAACATCCTCCTCAAGCTCATCCAGGCCGCCGACTACGACGTCAAGAAGGCCGAGACGGGCATCATCTACATCGACGAGATCGACAAGGTGGCCCGCAAGTCGGAGAACCCGTCGATCACCCGTGACGTCTCGGGCGAGGGGGTGCAACAGGCCCTGCTCAAGATCCTGGAGGGCACGACGGCCTCGGTGCCGCCCCAGGGAGGACGCAAGCATCCCCACCAAGAGTTCATCCAGATCGACACCACCAACATCTTGTTCATCTGCGGTGGGGCCTTCTCCGGGTTGGAGCGCATCATCGAGTCCCGTATCGGGCGCAAGGGCGTGGGCTTCGGTGCCGACGTACGCCGTTCCGGTGAGCGGGAGGTGGGCGAGGTCCTGGCCAAGGTGCTTCCCGAGGACCTGCTCCGCTTCGGGCTGATCCCCGAGTTCATCGGCCGCCTCCCGGTCATCGGGGCCGTCTCCAGCCTTGATGCCGAGGCCCTGGTGAGCATCCTCGTCGAGCCCAAGAACGCCCTGGTCAAGCAGTACCAGCGCATGTTCCAGTTCGAGGACGTGGAGCTGGAGTTCTCACCCGACGCCCTGGAGGCGGTGGCCGAGCAGGCACTGCTGAGGGGGACGGGAGCACGCGGCCTGCGGGCCATCCTCGAAGAGGTGCTGTTGCACGTCATGTACGACCTGCCCAGCGTCACCAACGTGGGGCGCTGCGTGATCGATCGCCAGGTGGTGCAGGACAAGGTCAACCCGACGCTCGTCCCAAGGTCGGACACGACCCGGACGCAACGTCCCCGCCGCGCCGCCAGTTGAGTTCCGGGACCCTTCGGTGTCCCTCCATCTCGTCATAGGAGGTCGGTAATGCACATGGCTTGCAAGGGTGCATTGGTAGGCGCAGCGGCAGGAGCCGGCGTAGCCGGTGCCAAGGCGTTGATGAGCGACGACGACGACCGGGTGGCCGGGCGCATCGCCAAGGGAGCAGCAGAAGGTGCGGCCATCGGAGGTCTGGTGGGTTGGCTCCTGGCCTGGCGCGACGCCCGCGCCGCCGCTCGGGCGGCGGCCGCTCGCCGGCGAGGCCCGCTGGCGGGAGTGACCGCGCTCACCGACGCCGCCCGTCCCCACGTCCACCGGGCGACCGACGCCGCCGGCCGAGCGGCCACCGAGGCGTTCGAGTCAGCCCGCCCCCACGTCCGCTCGGCCGCCGACAACGCTCGGGACCGAGCGCTGCACGCCGCTGATTCGGCTCGCCCCCACGTCCTGGCCGCCGCCGACACGGCACGGGACCGAGCGATGCACGCCGCCGAGGTGGCCCGCCCCCACGTCCAGGCCGCCGCCGACACGGCACGGGAGCGGGCCTCGCGCGTAGCAGATGCCGCCCGACCGCATGTGGCCTCGGTGGCCGAGACGGCTCGCGAGCGGGCCCTGTGGGCGGCCGAGGCGAGGCGCCCCCACCTCGACGCCCCGGCCCCTGGTGCTCGAATGGTCCTGCCCGGCCATGACGTTCCCGTCGTCGTCAGCCTCTAGGGCGAAGCTGGTTCCCCACCGTCGGCCGGCCACCTACGAGGAGGCCATGGCCTACCTCGGCGCATCCGTCGACCTTGAAGCCTTGGTCGCCGGCCGCTACGAGGCGCCCACCCTCGATCGTATGGTGGCGCTCTGCGCCCTGATGGCCGATCCCCAGCACGCCCAGCCCGCCATCCACGTCACCGGCACCAACGGCAAGGGTTCGACGACGCGTATGGCTACGGCTCTTCTCGGTGCCCACGGGCTGGCGGTGGGTACCTACACCAGTCCGGACCTGGTGCGGGTCAACGAACGGATCTCCCGCAACGGACAACCCATCGACGACGCCGACTTCACCGAGGCGGTCGCGGCCGTGGCCGTGCTGGAAGAGGCCAGCGGTATCGCCCCGTCCCGGTTCGAGATCCTCACCCTCGCCGCCCTACGCTGGTTCGCTGACACCGCCGTCGATGCCGCCGTGGTCGAGGTGGGCATGGGAGGGCGCTGGGACGCCACCAACGTGGTCGACGGGGCTGTAGCCGTGGTCACCAACGTGGGCCTCGACCACACCGAGGTGCTCGGCCCGACCCGGACCGAGATCGCCGGCGAGAAGGCGGGCATCGTCAAGCCCGGCACCACCCTGGTTTTGGGCGAGACCGATCCTGAGCTGCTCCCTCTCTTCGAGGCAGGGACGCCGGCCGGCCTGTGGCGCCGTGATCACGACTTCGGCTGTCGCACCAACCAGGTGGCCGTCGGCGGCCGGCTCCTCGACCTGTACACCCCCAGCACCTCCTACGACGACGTCTTCCTCCCCCTGCACGGCGCCCATCAGGGCGAGAACGCCGTCGCCGCCGTCGCCGCCGTCGAGGCCTTCTTCGGCCGCCCCGTGGACGACGAAGTGCTACGTGAGGGTTTGGCCGCGGTGCAGGTGCCGGGTCGCTTCGAGATCGTCGGGCGCCGTCCACTGGTCGTCCTCGACGGCGCCCACAACCCCGACGGTTGCCAGGCCGCGGCCGAGACCCTCGACGACTTCTCCCTGGCCGGCGCGCCGGTCCTGGTGGTGGGGATGAACCGGGGCCGTTCGGCGCTGAAGATGTTGGCGGCCCTCGGTGCCGACCAGGCCCGGCTGGTGATCGCCTGTGCCGTCGACTGGCCCCGGGCCATGCCCGCACCAGAGGTGGCCGCCGCCGCCCGCCAACTGGGTGCCGAGGTGGAGATCGTGCCGGTCGTGGTCGAGGCCGTGGCCCGGGCCCTTGCCGTCGCCGGTCCCGACGACGCCGTGGTGATCACCGGCTCGCTGCACGTGGTGGGCGCCGCCCGCAGCGCGCTGGTGTCCTCGCCGGCGTGAGCAAGCAGTCGGACGAAGAGGAGCTGCGGGAGCGCTACCAGGAGCTCCTGGAAGAGGTGCGGGTGGTCCTGCCCGGCGTGCAGGTGCTCTTCGCCTTCCTCCTCACCACACCCTTCTCCTCCCGCTTTCCCGAGCTGGACGCCGTGGGCGAGCGGGCCTACGCCGTTGCCCTCCTGGCCACCGCGGCTTCGACCATCATCCTGGTGGCGCCGACCGCCTATCACCGCATCGCCCCCCGCAAGGACCGCCGGACCCGGCTGCACACCGCAGTGCGCTTGGTGGTCTCGGGGTTGGCCATCTTGGCTCTTGCCATCTCGGTCTCGGTCTTCGTGGTCTCCCGCTTCGTCTTCGGCACGCCCACCGGCATCGTGCTCGGAAGCGTGGTTGCGCTCGGCGCCGGGGCGCTGTGGTGGGCCCTGCCGAGAGCCCGGCGCAGCGAGGTGCAGAGCTGAGGAGCGGCCTCCACCACCCACGCTGGACTAGGGTCGGCCCGCCATGTTGAGCGCCGTCTGGCTGATCCCCGCTCTGCCCCTGGCCGGGTTTGTCATCCTGTTGCTCTGGGGCCGCCGGCTAGGCGAGCCCACCGCCGGTTGGCTGGCCACGGTCATGGTCTCCGGATCGTTCGTGGCCGGCCTGGTCACCTTCGCCGGTCTCCTGGCCGAGGACGAGGACAATCGCCAGTTCACCTTCACCCTCTTCGAGTGGCTCCCGGTGGGCGGCCTGTCGGTCGACATGGGCTTCCTGGTCGACCCGCTGTCGATCACCATGGTGCTCTTCGTCACCGGGGTGGGCTCGCTGATCCACCTCTACTCCATCGGCTACATGCACGGCGATCCCCGCTTCCACACCTTCTTCGTCTACCTCAACCTGTTCGCCTTCTCCATGCTCATGCTGGTGCTGGGCGACAACCTGCTCGTCACCTTCCTCGGTTGGGAGGGGGTGGGAGCGTGCTCGTATTTCTTGGTGTCGTTCTGGTTCGAGCGCAACTCGGCGGCGGTGGCGGGCAAGAAGGCCTTCGTCACCAACCGGGTGGGCGACTGGGGCTTCATGGTCGCCATGTTCCTCACCTTCTTGTCGCTCGGCACCCTCACCTACGCCGGCGAGGAAGGCATCCTGGAGAACGTCGGCACCCTGCCCGAGACGACGGCGCTGGCCATCGCCCTCCTGCTGTTCGTGGGAGCGGCGGGCAAGTCGGCCCAGCTCCCGCTCTACGTCTGGTTGCCCGACGCCATGGAAGGCCCCACGCCGGTGTCGGCGCTCATCCATGCCGCCACCATGGTCACCTCCGGGGTGTACCTCATGGCCCGCATGAACCCCCTTCTCGACGTGGCCGGGACGGCGCTGACCGTCATCGCCGTGGTCGGGGCCGCCACCGCCCTCTTCGCCGCCACCTGCGCGGTGGCCCAGCGCGACATCAAGAAGGTGCTGGCCTACTCGACCATCTCCCAACTCGGCTACATGTTCCTGGCCATCGGGGTGGGCGCCTATGTGGCCGCCATCTTCCACATGATCACCCACGCCTTCTTCAAGGCGCTGCTCTTCCTCGGTGCCGGGTCGGTCATCCACGGGATGCACGACGAGCAGGACATGCGCCGCATGGGCGCCCTGCGCAAGCTCATGCCCGTCACCGCCGTCACCTTCATCGTCGGCTGGTTGGCCATCGCCGGCATCCCTCCCTTCGCCGGATTTTGGTCCAAGGACGAGATCCTGGCCGCCGTTTGGGACTTCAGCCCGGTGCTGTGGTTCGTCGGTGTGGTCACCGCCCTGCTCACCGCCTACTACATGAGCCGCCAGGTCTTCCTCGTGTTCTACGGGCAACCCCGTTGGAAGGAGGCCGACACCGGCCACACGACGGATGCGGCCGTAGCCGAGCCGCAGCACGAGCCCGCGGCCGCCACCCATGCCCCGGCGACGCCGCACGAGTCACCTCGGCTCATGACCATCCCGCTGGTCGTGCTGGCCGTGCTGGCGGCGGTGGGGGGTCTGCTCAACCTGCCCGGGGTGTTCACCCTGGAGCACTTCCTGGAGCCCGTGTTCGAGGACCGCCTGCACGTGCTGTCGATCGACGTGGGGATGCAGGTGGTGCTGGGCGTCATCGCCGTGATCGGCGCCGCGGTAGGGATCTTGGTGGCCCGCTCCATCTACCTGCGCCACAGCCAGCCGGCCGAGCGCTTCGAGCCGGAGCTGTTGCGCCGGGCCTGGCGCTTCGACGAAGCCCTCGCCGCCTTCTTCAGCGGGCCCGGGCGGGCCTTCGCCTCGTTCACCTCGCGCATCCTCGACGGTCGGGTCATCGACGGCGCCGTCAACGGGGTGGCCACCTTGGTCCGCCAAGGCGGGTCGCGCCTGCGCGTCACCCAGACCGGCTACATCCGCAACTATGCGCTCGGCATGGCCGCCGGCGCCGTGCTCCTCCTCGGCTTCTTCGTCCTGCGGACAGGCCTGGTCTAGGTGGAGGACTTCCCGTTGCTCAGTGCGTTGATCGTGGTGCCGGTGATCGGTGCTGTCCTGGTGGCGCTGGTGCCCAAGAGCAACGACGCCTTGATCCGGGCCTTGGCGGTGGCCACCACCTTGGTGGTGGCCGTCCTGTCCATCGTGATGCTCGTCGGCTTCGACGCCGGCGACGCCGGGTTCCAGCTCACCGAGCGATACACCTGGATCGCCGACTTCGGCATCTCCTGGAACCTCGGCGTCGACGGCATCTCGCTGTTCCTGGTGGTGCTTACCGGGCTGTTGTTCCCGATCGCCCTGATCGGGGTGAAGCCTCACCACGATCCCAAGGCCTACTTCGCCTGGCTCTTGTTGCTGGAGGCCGGCTGCATCGGGGTCTTCCTGGCGCTCGACCTGTTCCTCTTCTTCGTGATGTTCGAGATCGTGCTGGTGCCCATGTACTTCCTCATCGGCGGCTGGGGCTACGGAGAGCGGGTCTACGCCGCCATCAAGTTCTTCCTCTTCACCATGCTCGGGTCGGCCTTCATGCTGGTGGGGGTCCTGACCGTGGCCTTCCTCCACCAGCAGGCCACCGGGGTGCTCACCTTCGACCTCGTCGTCATCGCCGAGGCCGACGGCGCTATCGGCCAGGGCGCCGCCCGCTGGCTGTTCCTTGCTTTCGCCGTGGCCTTCGCCGTCAAGGTGCCGGTGTTCCCACTGCACACCTGGCTGCCTGACGCCCACACCCAGGCCCCCACGGCGGGGTCGGTGATCCTGGCCGGGGTCATGCTCAAGCTCGGCACCTACGGCTTCTTGCGCTTCGGGCTGTACCTCTTTCCCGAGGCCGCCACCTACTTCGCCCCCCTGCTGGTCACCCTCGGGGTCATCGGCATCATCTACGGGGCGGTGGTGGCTGCGGTGCAACGCGACCTCAAGCGCCTGGTCGCCTACTCCTCGGTGGCCCACCTCGGCTTCATCATTCTTGGCACCTTCGCCTTCACCACCCAGGGCTTGCAGGGGGGGGTGATCCAGATGGTCAACCACGGCATCTCCACCGGGGCGCTGTTCCTCTTGGTGGGGATGATCTCCGACCGCCTCCATACCCGGGAGATCGCCAAGCTGGGCGGGCTGCAGAAGGCGGCGCCGGTCCTGGCTGGGGTGTTCACGCTCGTCATGCTCTCCTCGGTCGGCCTGCCGGGCCTCAACGGCTTCGTGGGCGAGTTTCTCATCCTGATCGGCAGCTTCCCCACCCGGCGGTGGTGGGCGGTGGTGGCCACCGCCGGCGTCATCCTCGCCGCCCTCTACCTGCTGTGGGCCTACCAGCGCACCTTCCACGGCGAGCCCGAGGGCGACAACGCCACCATGGCGGACATGAGCCGGCGGGAGCTGGCGGTCATGGCACCCCTCTTGGCCGCCATCGTGTTCCTCGGCGTCTACCCCAAGCCCGTGCTCGAGCGCATTGAGCCCGCCGTCGACCGTCTCATCGCCCACGTAGAGGCCAACTCGGACTTCACCCAGCCCGAGGTGGCAGCGGGGGAGGGGACGGAGTGAGCGCGCTGCTGTTGGCCCAGATCCAACCTATCCCCACCCCCCAGATCGAGTGGTCGGCCGTCTCGCCGTTGCTCGTGTTGGTGGGCGGGGCGCTGTTGCTGCTGACCGCTGCCGCCCTCACCCGCAGCCGGCCCCCGAAGGGCTTCTACGCCCTGTTCACGGTGGCCACGGCGGTGTTGGCCGCGGTGTTCTCGGCCCTGATGTGGGGACGGGTGACCGACCCCGCACGGGGAGCGTTCAGCGCCATCGGCGGCGCGGTGGCCATCGACGGGTTCACGGTGTTCTTCACCGTGGTGATCTGCGCCGCCATCGCCTTGGCTGCCCTGTTGGCCGACGACTACCTCCGCCGCGAGGGCCTCGACGGCCCCGAGTTGTACGTGCTCATGCTGTTGTCGGGCACCGGCGGGGTGATCATGGCCGCGGCCAACGACCTCATCGTCATCTTCCTAGGTCTCGAGACGCTGTCGATCGCCCTGTATGTCATGGCCGGGTTCCAACTGCGTCGCCTTGAGTCCCAGGAGTCGGCCATCAAGTACTTCGTCCTCGGTTCGTTCTCCTCGGCCTTCCTGCTCTACGGCATCGCCTTGGTCTACGGCGCCACCGGGTCGACCAACTTCACCCAGATCGCCGCCTTCCTGGCCGACAACCTGTTGGTGGCCAACGGGTTGCTGCTGGCCGGCTTCGCCCTGTTGCTCGTCGGCCTCGGGTTCAAGGTGGCGGCCGTGCCCTTCCACGTCTGGACGCCCGACGTGTACCAGGGTGCCCCCACCCCGGTCACCGCCTTCATGGCCTCGGCCTCCAAGGCCGCCGGTTTCGCTGCGCTGTTGCGAGTCTTCCTGTCCACCTTCGAGCTCTACCGCCTCGACTGGCGACCCATCATGTGGGCCTTGGCCGTGCTCACCCTGGTGGTGGGGTCGTTCCTGGCCATCGTCCAGAGCGACGTCAAGCGCATGCTCGCCTACAGCTCCATCAGCCACGCCGGATTCGTGCTGGTAGGGGCCGAGGCGGCCAGCGATCGGGGGATTGCCGGGGCGCTGTTCTACCTGTTGGCCTACACCTTCATGGTGGCGGGCAGCTTCGGCGTGGCCACCCTCGTGGGGCGCCGGGGCGACGCCGACCACGGGATCGACGCCTATCGGGGCCTGGGCGCCCGGCGGCCGGCGCTGGCCCTGGCCTTCACCGTGTTCCTCCTGGCCCAGGCAGGGGTGCCCCTCACCTCGGGCTTCCTGGCCAAGTTCTATGTGATCGGCGCCGCCGTGGAGGCCAACAGCTACGCCTTGGCCCTCATCGCCATGGTGTCGGCGGTGGTGTCCGCCTTCGTCTACCTGCGCATCATCGTGGCCATGTACATGACCAGGGTGGAGGGCGAGGCCGCCGACGCCGGTCCCGTCGTGCGGGTGCCGCTGGCTGCGGGGCTCAGCAT
>JBBSLT010000055.1:0-13731 GCA_038233555.1 Acidimicrobiales bacterium | reverse complement strand
GCGAGGGGCGGCTCGAGCCACGCTGGGCATCCGCCTCGGCTGGTTGGGCATCCTGGCCACCGGGGTGCTCGCGGTCCTGGTGACCTACACCCCCGAGCAGCTCGGCTACCAGCTCGACCAGGTGGAGCGGACGGTGCGGCTCTTCTTCTGATCGCCCTGGCCGACGCCCAGGAGGCGGCGGGTGGCGGCCACGTCGGCGTCGATCCGGGCCATTAGGGCCCCAATCGAGTCGAAGCGGGCTTCGTCGCGCACTCGGGCCACGAAGCTGACCCGAGCCTCCTCGCCGTAGAGGTCGCCGTCGAAGTCAAGGAGGTGGGCTTCCAGCCGGGGGGCGGTGATGGTGGGAGCGAGGGTGGGATGCCAGCCGAGGGCAATGGCGGCGGCGTGGCGTTGCCCGTCGGGGCGGATATACCAGCCGGCGTAGATGCCGGCGGTCGGGAGCTGGATGGCGGCGGGGACGGCCACGTTGGCGGTGGGGTACCCGAGCTCGGAGCCGCCCCGGGCGTCTCCCCGCTCGACCACGCCCCGCACCTCGTGGGGGCGCCCGAGCATGGCGGTGGCGGTGGCCACGTCGCCGGCGGCGAGCGCTCGACGGATGGCGGTGGAGGAGATGGGACGGGATGACGACGCAGGGCCGGCGCCGGCGTCGCCCGTGCCGGCCAGGTCGATGCCGTGGACCTCGAAGCCGTGCTCGGTGCCCATTGTTGCCAACATGGCCACGTTGCCCCGGCGTCGGTGGCCGAAATGGAAGTCGGCGCCCACCACCACCGCCCGGGCGGCCAGGCAGCGCAGGAGCACCTCGGTGACGAAGTCCTCGGCCGACTCCTGGGCCCGGGCCTTGTCGAAGGGGAGCACCAGGGTGACGTCGACGCCGGCGTCCTCCAGGCGTTCCAGGCGCTGGTCGAGATCGGTGAGCAGCAGCGGGGCCGACTCAGGCCGTACCACGGTGGCGGGGTGGCGGTCGAAGGTCACCACCGCAGTGCGCGACCCCAGGGCGGCGGCCACCTTGCGGGTGCTGTCGATGAGGCCCTGATGGCCCCGGTGTACGCCATCGAAGAAGCCGATGGTGGCCGCCACCCCGGCCTCCAGGTGCGGGCACGGGGCGCCGCCGGCGATGACCTCCACGACGGCGACGCTACCCGTGACCAGCGGCGTCGGGCTGAGCCAACACGACGGCTGGGTGGGCTCGCTCCCCCACCGCCTCGTAGACCGCCAGCAGCTCGCCGGTACGCGCCGACGTCAGCGCCCACGGCCCGTCTCCGGGAAAGGCCACCGACTCGCCCGAGCGCACCAGGCGCGTACCGGTCGCCACCAGGGCGGCCACCTCGTCGTCGACGGCCACCTGGTCGAGGTGGTGCACGGCGTCCAGGGCAGGGAGGAGCTCGAGGTCGTCGAGGGGCCGGGCCCGAGCCAGGGTGAAGGGCCCCACGGCACAGCGCCGGAGCGCCCGCAGGTGGGCGCCACCGCCCAGCACCCGGCCTAGATCGGCGGCCAACACCCGCACGTAGGTGCCCGACGAGCAGTCGACCTCCACCCGCAGCACCGGTCCGGCTGCCTCCTCCGTTCCGGTTGTGACCCCTTCAGCGGTGGTGATCGCAACCGGTGAAGGGGCCAGAAGGGCGGTGACGTCGAAGCGGTACACGGTGACGGGGCGGGCCTGGCGCTCGACCTCGACCCCATCCCGGGCCAGTTGGTGGAGCCGCCGCCCCCCCACCCGCACGGCGGAAACCATCGGTGGGACCTGGTCCAGCTCGCCCACCAGCGTGGCCGCCGCCTCCCGAGCCTGCTCCAGGGTGACCGCTGCCATCGGGTGGACGGCGGTGATCTGGCCCGAGGCGTCCAGGCTCGATGTCTCCACCCCGAGGACTACCTCCCCCGCGTAGGACTTGGTCAACGGGGTCACGAAGCGCAGCAGGCGGGTGGCCCGACCCACGCCGAGCACCAGCACGCCGGTGGCGTCGGGGTCGAGGGTGCCGGCATGGCCGACGCGGCGGGTACCCAGCCGGCGCCGGGCCCCGGCCACCACGTCGTGGGAGGTCAGGCCGGCCGCCTTGTCCACGATGCACACGCCGTGGGGCCCCGGCGGGGGCGACGCCGCCGTCAAGCGGGTGCGGGGGCGCGCTCGACCAGCTGCTCGACGATGCGCTCGATGGTGGCCGGGATCGAGGCGTCGCTGAGGAAGCCGGCCATGAAGTGGTGCCCGCCACCGCCCAGCTCGGCCGCCACCTGGCCCACGTCGACCCCGGCGACCGAGCGCAGGGACACCCGCAGGCCTTCGCCGGGAGCCTCCTTCAGCACGCACGAGACGTCGGCCTCGGCCGTGCGGCGGACGAGGTCGATCAGGCCCTCGGTCTCGTCGAAGCCCACGCCGTACTCGGCCAGGTCCTCGGCGGTGACCCACGCCGCCACCAACCGGTGCTCTCGGTCGAGATGCGCTCGGGCCAGGGCGGCGGCGGCCAGGCGGAGGTAGGCGAAGCGGTGCTTCTCGAACAGCTCGCGGGTGATGACTCCGAGCGGCAGCCCATGTCCCGCCAGCTCCTGGGCCAGGACGAACACCTCCTTGGTGGTGTTGGGGTACTGGAAGCGCCCGGTGTCGGTGAGCAGGCCCACGTAGAGGTCGAGAGCAACATCGCGGTCGAGTTCCCACCCGAGTACCTCGGCCAGGCGCCGGACCATCGTGGCGGTGGAGGCGGCGGCGGTGTCGACCACGTTGATGGACCCGTAGCGGGCGTTGTCGTGGTGGTGGTCGAGCACCACCAGCTCGCCGGCCGACCGGGCTGGCCCGCCGAGCTGGCCCAGGCGGGCCAGCGAGCCGCAGTCGAAGGTCACCATGAGCTCGGGGTGCTCGGGGAAGGCGGACGGGCGCGAGGCCAGGTCGAGTCCGGCCATGAACCGGTAATGGGGCGCCACCGCGAAGGGCTCGCCCCACGATGCCGTCGAAGCCACGCCCTGCGCCCGGCACAGCAGGTGGAAGGCGAGCACCGAACCGAGGGCATCGCCGTCGGGGTGGACGTGACAGGCCAGCGCCACCTCGCCGGCGGCGGTGACGGCCTCGGCCACCCGGGCCAGGCCGGCGTCGACCTCGGGGTCAGCCATCCGGTTGGTCGGGCACCACCGGTTGGTCGGGCACCACCGGGGGGCCGGGTACCACCGGATGCTCCCGCAAGAGCTGTTCGATGCGGGCGCCGGCCCGGATGGCCTCGTCGAGGCGGAAGGACAGCTCGGGCGTGCGCCGCAGCCGGGCCTGGCGCCCGATGGCCGCCTGCAACGTGACTCGGTGCTCGGCCAGGGCCTCGGCGGCGAGGTCCTCGGCCTCGCCCAGCCGGGAGAACTCGACGGTGGCGTGGCGCAGGTCGGGGTCGACGTCGACATGGGTGATGGTCACCAGCTCCAGGCGCTCGTCGTCGAGGCGCTCCAGCTCCTCGGCCACGATCTCCCGGCACAGCTCGTTGACCCGGGCCACCCGGGGGTAGCGCCCCGACCCACCGGGGGCGGCCCGGCGCCGGCGCCTAGGCTTGCCCATCGTCCAACCAGCTCCGCTGGGCCGACAGCACCTGCACCTCGGGGTGCGACCACACGAAGCGCTCCACCTCGTCGAGGATGTCGCCCACGTGACCGGCGGTGGCCGCCACCGCCGCCACCCCGATCTCGCTGCGCTGCCACTGTTGGAGGTAGCCAACCTCGGCCGCTGCCACCCGGTAGCGCCGCTGGAGCCCCTCGACGATGGGCTTGACCACCGACCGCTTGGCCTTCAACGACCGCGAGTCGGGGATGTGGAGATCAAACTCCAAGGCGGCGGCGTGCACGCCAGGAACGGTACCGGAGCAAGCGTAGGAGGAAGTGGACGCCAGCGAGCAGGCGCCGAGGCGGCCAGCCGCCGGCGAGGGCGAACTTTGCCGACGCGATCCGTCTCCAGGGATCCGACCGGACCCGAAAGGGTCAGGCTCAACGGATGTTGAGCTGCGTGTCCCCGCCGGGCGGGCGTCCCTCGACCAGACGAAGCAGCGCCGATGCCGGCGTGGCGAGCGGCCGGGTGGTCCGGGTGACGAGGAGGTCGAGGTCGAGCTGTCCCTGGCGCACGGTGGGCCCGAACGGGCTCCAAAAGGCCCCGTCGGCGGTGATGGTCAGCTCGGCCGGAAGATCCGGGGCACCAGCCTCGACGCCCATGTCGAAGTCGACGGCCCGGCCCCGGCGTACCACCGGGCGCACGATGTGGTCGTCGTCGCTGATCCCAAGCCGGCGGTGCAGCTCACACAACCGGACCCGGTCATCCTCCTCGATGTGCTCGGCGGTGGTGGCGATGCGGACGTGGATGCCCATGTCGATCAACATGGGGATGGCCTCCACCACCTTGGCGAAGTTTCCCGGCCCCCGCATCTCGTCGTTGACGATGGGATCGGGGCGATCGAGGGAGACCTGCATCTGGATCGGGGCGCCGGCCAGGGGGCGGAGGCGCTCCCGCCGGGATTCGTTGAACAGGGTGGCGTTGGTGAGCACCACCACCGGGAGGATGTCCGCCAGCTGCAAGAGGATCTCCGGAAGATCCGGCCGCAGGAACGGCTCACCGCCGGTGACGCCGAGGCCGGTGAAGCCGAGAGCCCGAGCCTCCGTGGCCACCTCCACCATCTGCTTGCCCGTCAGCTCCCGCCGGGCTGACTGCGGCGACGACTCGGTGAGGCAGTAGTTGCAGGCCAGGTTGCAGTTGTAGTTCGAGTACAGCCAGACGCGACCCGGCAGCGTGCCTTCCACGACGGCCTCGGCCACCGGGCTCATGCGAGTCCCTCGGCGGCAAGCCGGGCGAGGACGTCGGGCGCGGTGGGGAGCCCGAGGGTCGTGCAGAAGCGGTTCAGCATCATGGTGACGCCGACCACTGCGGCGAGCTCGACCACCTCATGGTCGCGGAAGTGCAGCTCCATGGCGGTCATCAGCGCCGGCGGTGGCGTCCCCCTGCCTCCCGCCACGGCGTCGACCCACTCGATGAGGGTTCGGTCGGCCGCCTTCTCGAAGACGGGGGCGGCGGGTGCCGGTCGCCGCAGGGCGTCCACCTCGGCTCGGGTCAGTCCGGCATCGAGGGCCACAAGGCTGTGGCTCTGCACGCAGTAGCGGCACTCGAGGACCCCTGACGTCCGCAGGATCACGATCTCCTTGGTGCGCCACGGGATCGCGCTGGGCGCCAGGGTCATCCCGATGAAGGGCATGGCCACCTCGAGCAGCTCGGGGACCTGGGCCAGCGCAGCCACGATGGGCCCGGGGTCGCCGTTGGCGTAGTACGGGCGGGCGAGCAGGGGGGCCTGGGAAGCCTCCACGAGCTGGACGGTCACGAGCCGGCCAGTCAGAAAGGCCAGCGCCGCCGCTTGGCCCGGTCGAGGTTGAGCCGCCCGTCAAGGCCCCAGGCATAGCCTGAGGAGACGACGGCGAGGATGGCGGCGGGAACATACTCGTGCGGTTGCTCGAAGAGCCAGCGGTTGCTCGAGAAGTAGACCAAGGCGAGGAACAGGAACTGGCCGAGGGCCACCAGCGCCGCTCCCCGGCTGAGCAATCCCAGGACCAGGAGCAACCCCACCACCAACTCCACGATGGTGACCAGCCAGGCGAAGACCTCGATGTTGGGGAGCAGGACGTCGTTGACCAGCGCGCCGAGGCCGGGCAGGAGCGTGCCTGGCTCCCCGCCGGCGGGGTTCCGGTTCACCTCGAAGTCGAGGATGAAGCCCACCGCATCACGGTCGATGAGGTTGGCCACATAGGGCCCGATCTTGACCGTCGACCAGCCGAAGAGCTTGGCCAGGCCGTTCAGGAGGAAGATGGAACCCACGAAGATTCGCAGCACGGCCAAGGCTTTGGCCAAGCGGCCGGCGTCGAGCTCACCGGGATCCGTTGCCGCGTGGAGCACTGATCCCGAGGATAGCCAGGGAATGGGAGGGGCGGACCTTACGTTCGGGAACGTCGGTGGCGGCGGGCTGGAGGAGGGGTGCTCCGTTAGGTGCGGGGGATCTCCCGGTGGGCGAAGGTCTCGATGATGTCGCCGGGCTTGAGGTCCTGGAAGTCGGACAGGCCGATGCCGCATTCGAAGCCGGTGGCCACCTCCCGCACGTCGTCCTTGAAGCGACGCAACGACGTGATGGTGCCCTTCCAGATGATGGTCCCGTCGCGGAGGAAGCGCACCCCGGAGTTGCGGGTGATACTTCCGCTGCGCACGTAGCAACCGGCTACCGCACCGATGCGAGGGACCCGAAAGACCTCTCGGACCTCGGCCTCCCCGGTGACGATCTCCTCGAACTCGGGGGCCAGCATGCCCACCAAGGCGCTGCCCACGTCGTCGATGACCTGGTAGATGATCTCGTAGGTCCGGATCTCGACGTCGTCGGTCTCGGCCAGGTCACGGGCCTTGCGGTCGGGACGGACGTTGAAGCCGATGATCGTCGCCCCCGTGGTGCTGGCCAGCTGCACATCGTTCTCGGTGATGCCGCCCACGCCCCGGTGCACGAACACGATCCTGACCTCGTCGCGCTCGAGACGGCGAAGGGCATCGGTGAGCGCTTCCAGCGACCCGTTGACGTCGGCCTTGAGCACCAGGTTCAGCGTGGCCGCCTCGCCCTTTTGGATCTGCTCGAAGATGTCCTCGAGCTTGACCCCGGTGGAGATAGCCGAGGCGTCCGAGGCGATGTTCTTGATGCGGGCGAACTGGCCCCGGGTCTCGCCTACCCGCCGGGCGGTGCGGTCGTCGGGGGCGATGACGAAGTCGTCGCCGGCGTCGGCCACCTCGGACAGGCCGAGCACCTGGACCGGCACGCTCGGACCGGCCTCCTTGACCTTGTCACCGTGGTCGTCGATGAGCGCCCGCACCCGGCCCCACGCCGGGCCCGCGACCATGGGGTCGCCCACCTTGAGCAGGCCGCGCTGCACCAACACGGTGGCCACCGGCCCTCTCCCGACGTCGAGGTTGGCCTCTAGGACCACTCCGTAGGCCCGGCCCTCGGGATTGGCCTGCAGGTCTTCGAGCTCAGCCACCACGAAGAGGTTCTCCAGCAGGTCGTCGATTCCCGTGTTCCGTAGGGCGGATATCTCGACCATGATGGTGTCGCCGCCCCAGGCTTCAGGCACCAGGCCCTGCTCGGAGAGCTGCTGGCGGGTCCGGTCGGGATCGGCGTTCTCCCGGTCGACCTTGTTGATGGCGACCACGATGGGAACCTCGGCCGCCTTGGCGTGGGACAGCGCTTCCAAGGTGGTGGGCATGACGCCGTCGTCGGCGGCCACCACCAGGATGACGATGTCAGTGGCCTCCGCCCCCCGCACCCGCATGGCCGTGAAGGCCTCGTGGCCGGGCGTGTCGATGAAGGTGAGACGGCGTCCCTCCTTTTGCACCTGGTAGGCACCGATGTGCTGGGTGATGCCACCGGCCTCGCCTTCGGCCACATGGGCCGAGCGGATGCGGTCGAGCAGCAGGGTCTTGCCGTGGTCGACGTGACCCATGACCGTGATCACCGCGGGCCGGGGCCGCAGGTCTTCTTCGTTCTCGTCCTCGGCATCAAGGACGTCGAGCAGTTGTTGCAGGCCGACCTCCTGCTCCTGGCCGGGGTCGACCAGACGTACGATCGCCCCGACGTCGGCGGCGAACAGCTCGATCATGTCGTCGGAGAGGGTCTGGGTGGCCGTGACCATCTCGCCTTGTTGGAGGAGGAAGCGGACCACGTCGGCGGCGGAACGGTTCAGCTTAGGACCAAGATCCTTGGCCGTGTCCCCCCGCTCGATGACGATCTCGCCTTCGGGAATAGGAGTGTCCTGAGGGGTGTAGGAAGCGATGCCCTGGGGCTGGAGCTCCTCACGGTTGCGGCGCCGACGGCCCTTGCGTCGAGGACGGCGGGGCCCGCCGGGGCGGCCGCCGGGACGGCCACCGGCACCGGGCACCTGGCCCGGTCGCAGCGGCGGAGGTCCGCCGGGACGTTGACTGGGAGGGCTGTAGCCGGGGCGGCTGCCCGGGGTGGTGGCGCTACGCCCGGAAGAGGGAGAGCCCGAGGGTCGGGGAGCGGCCTTGCGGCCGCCGGCGCCGGGCGGGGGCGGGATGGCGCGCCCGGTGCTGGAGGTGGGCCGAGGCGGGGGCGGGATGGGACGCCCGGCGTCGGAGCGCGGCGGACCGCCCGGCGGTGGTGGGGTGGCCTGACCGCCAGGGGCGCGAACCGTGCCCGCAGCGGGAGGA
Organism: Acidimicrobiales bacterium; assembly: GCA_038233555.1. Taxonomy (GTDB): domain Bacteria; phylum Actinomycetota; class Acidimicrobiia; order Acidimicrobiales; family CADCSY01; genus JADDRA01. The sequence continues at coordinate 5,537 of JBBSLT010000055.1, read as the reverse complement.
CGACCGGCGCTGGCCGCCGGCGCCTGCTCGGCTGGTTGGACCGGGGCATCCCCCGGCGGGAGGGGGACGTCGGACGGGGGGCGGGGGGCGGGGGGCGTAGGGCGGGCGGCCGGTGGGGCCGGCGGGCGGGGCGGAGGCGGGGGTTGCGGGCTGGTCCGGGCCCCTCGATCGGAGCGCAGGACGTCGAGATCGGGCTGCTCGCTGGCCTTTCCGCTCGTGACCAACCGGTGCGGTGCCTCGGCGGGGCGGACGGAAGGAGGAGGAGGCGGCGGCACGGGAGGAGGCGGCGGCCCAGGAGCCGGGACGCGGGGCGGCGGGGGGATCGGCCTTGGCCCTTCTGAGGTCGAGGTTGCGGGCGAGGGCGAGGTGGCCGGCGCCGGAGCACGAGGCGGCTCGGGACGGGGAGGCTCGACTGGGGCCGGTGGCCGCTCGGCGACCGGCGCCGGGGGGGCTGGAGTGGGTGCCGGCGGTGCGGGGGCGGGCTCATCGACGATCGGGTCGCGCCGCAGTCCCTCGGCGTCGGCCTTGCGCCGGACGCGGTCGGCTTGGGCCTCCACGATGCTCGAGGAGTGACTACGCACGCCGATGCCAAGCGCCTCGCAAAGGTCGAGTGTCTCTTTGTTGGAGAGCCCGAGCTCTCGACCGAGCTCGTAGACCCGGATCTTGGATGCCAAGTTGCTTACCTCAACCCCTTCGTTGCCTGATCACGGTTACCCGCCTCGCGCCGCTGTCCGGCGCCAGTCTCATCCTCACGTGCCTTGATCTTCTCCCGGAGGCCGGCGACCGTCTCCGGCAGCACTGGCCCCCGCAGCGCCCGGTCGAATGCCCGCCGTCGTTCGGCGTGATCGACGCACGCCAGCGACGCCGGGCACAACCACGCTCCCCTGCCGGGAAGCGTACGCCCTACCTCCAGTGTGCCGTCAGATCGGCGAATCACACGCGTCAGCAGCTCAGACGGTGCGCGTCGCCGACATCCGATGCAGGTCCGTACCGGTGCTATGAGGCGTCCTCCTGCCCCTCGCCCGCCTCCACCGAGGCACTGACCGTTGCCGGCTCGGCCTCCTCGGAGGCGGCAGTCTCTTGGACCGGCGTCGCCGGCGGCTGGGGGATCGACTCAGTATCGACGACCGTGGCCCCCTCGGAGGCCGGCGTCGACCCGGACCCGTCGTCGATGACCGGGCCGTCCACGACCACGTCGCCACCCTGGCGCCACTCCTCGGCAGTCACCGCCGGGCCCCCTTCGGCCGGCCGCCACGTCAGCTCACCCGACTCTGCATCGGTGATCCACTCGCCCTCGGCCCACTCCTCACCCTGATAGCCGGCCTCCTCGTCGGCGAGCTGGGACTCGCTCTTGATGTCGACCCGCCACCCGGTGAGCCGGGCCGCCAGTCGGGCGTTCTGGCCCTCCTTGCCGATGGCCAGCGAGAGCTGGTAGTCGGGCACGATGACCTCGGCCGTACCGGTGTCGTCGTCGAGGCGGACCTCTTTGACCTTGGCCGGCGACAGGGCCTTCATGACGAACTCCTGGATGTCGTCGGTGTAGGGCACGATGTCGATCTTCTCGCCCCGCAGCTCGTTGACGACCATCCGAACGCGGGCGCCACGGGCGCCCACACAGGCCCCGACGGGGTCGACGTTGTGGTCGTTGGACCACACCGCGATCTTGGTGCGGTGTCCGGGCTCACGAGCCACGGCCTTGAACTCGACGATGCCGTCGGCGATCTCGGGGACCTCGAGCTCGAAGAGCCGCTTGATGAGACCCGGATGGGTCCGGCTGACCACGATCTGAGGGCCGCGAGGGTTGCGGCGCACCTCCACGATGTAGGCCTTCAGCCGGTTGCCCGGCTCAGGTCGCTCGTAGGGCACCTGCTCGGCCTGGGGCAACAGGGCCTCGACCTTGCCGAGGTCGAGCAAGGTGAAGCGGCTGTCGGTCTGCTGAATGATCCCGGTGACGATGTCGCCCTCGCGCCCGGCGTACTCCTCGTACTTCATGTCCCGCTCGGCCTCGCGGATGCGCTGGGTCATGACCTGCTTGGCCGTCTGGGCGGCGATGCGGCCGAAGTCGTCGGGGGTGTCGTCCCACTCCCGAGCCACGTTGCCGTCCTCGTCAAGCTCCTGGCCGTAGACCCGGATCTCGAAGGACTCGGCGTCGATGGTGACGTAGGCCTCCTCGGCGGCACCGGGCATACGCTTGTAGGCCGACACCAAGGCGTTGGCCAAGGCGTCGAGCAAGGTGTCGACGGTGATGCCCTTGTCGATGGCAAGGGCCTGGAGGGCTTCCATCATCTCGAAGCTGGAGCTCATCGGGAGTTGCCTTTCCGCTGCTTTCCTCTGCTGGGGCTGGGCCGGGGCCCTGAGGAACCCCAGTCGAACACGGTGCGTGCGGAGCTGATCTCGTGGTGGCTCAAGCGGCGCAGCCCCCCCTCGGTCTCCACGGTGACGCTGTCGTCGTCGGCCGTCACCAGCACGCCCTCGACCCGGCGGTCGCCTTCCACCTCGGCGCCGGTCTTGATCCGGATCTTGGTCCCGATGGCGGCGCTGAAGTGATCGGGCCGGCGTAAGGGCCGCTCCAGGCCGGGGCTGGAGACCTCCAGGGTGTAGCGACCGGGGACAGGCTCGACGTCGTCGAGGGCCGAGGAGAGCTCGCGGGTCACGTCGGCCAGAAGGTCGAGGTCGACCCCCCCGGGGCGATCGACCAGGACCCGCAGGGTGGCGCCAGCCTGCTCGACGTCGTAGAGGCGGATGTCACGGCGATCGAGGAGAGGCGCCACGAGCTGTTCGACCTTGTCGAGCATCGTCACCACTGGCTTCCTCCCTTCGTCTGTCGGTCACCTCGGGACTACGTCTTCACCACCAACACTCCACCACCAACATTCCATCGCCAACAAGAAAGGCGTGGGCAAAGCCCACGCCGGACCGGTCCGCAGACCGCTGGTACCTCAAGAGCAGGCTTGAGTATAGCCAGGCCGGGGCAGCCTGGCGCCTGCTGTGAGTCAGTAGGATCGTCCGACCACGGCGACGAGGTCGGCCTCGTCGTCGGTGGCGGGCAGGCCGCCGTCTGGACGCTGCAGACAGCGCACCGTCACCCCCCGCCCGGCCAGGCGGTTCTCTCCGTCCTCGCCCACCGTGGCCCAGGGCAAACGGGCCCAACCCGTCTGCGCTGCCTCTATGGCGGCGTCGAGGGTCTCGACCTCGACCGTGTTGGCCTCCCGACGCTGCCGGGCGTCGACGAGCAGGGCCCGCTGAGCCTCGTTGAGGGCGGCGACCACCCGATCCGGGGCCTCAGCCACGGCGACGGACTGCTTGGTCCCCTCGATGCGGTGCACCAGGGTGACCCGGCCTTCGGCCAGGTCGCGAGGGCCGACCTCCACCCGCACGGGTACGCCCTTGAGCTCCCAGTCGACGCTGCGACGGCCGAAGGCCACGTCGGTGCGGTCGTCGACGCTGGCCCGCACGCCGGCGGCGGTCAACGCCCGGGCCAGGGAAGCCGCCACGTCCCCCGCCCCGGCCTCGTCGCGCACGACCAGGATCACCACCTGGGTGGCGGCCAACGCCGGCGGGACCCGCAGGCCGGCGTCGTCGCCATGGGCCATGATCAGGCCCCCGACCATGCGGGTGGAGACCCCCCAGGAGGTCTGCCACACGTGGGTGCGGCCCCCATGCTCGTCGGAGTAGGTGATGTCGAAGGCCTTGGCAAAGTTTTGCCCCAGCTCGTGGCTGGTCCCCATCTGCAGGGCCTTGCCGTCACCCATCATGGCCTCGCAGGTGAGGGTGTTGACCGCCCCGGCGAAGCGTTCGCGAGCGGTCTTGCGCCCGGTGAGCACGGGGATGGCCAGCACCTCGACCATGAATTCCTCGTAGACCTCCACCAGGATGCGTTCGGCGTAGGCGGCCGCGTCTTGTCGGGTGGCGTGGGCGGTGTGGCCTTCCTGCCAGAGGAACTCGCTGGTCCGCAGGAACAGCCGAGGCCGCAGCTCCCAGCGCACCACGTTGGCCCACTGGTTGATGAGCAGGGGTAGGTCGCGGTAGCTCTGGATCCACTTGGCGAAGAAGCTGTTGATCACCGTCTCGCTGGTGGGGCGGACCACCACCGGCTCCTCGAGCTCCTTGCCCCCGCCGTGGGTTACCACCGCCAGCTCGGGGCTGAAGCCCTCCACATGCTCCGCCTCCCGGCGCAGGTAGCTCTCGGGGATGAAGAGGGGGAAGTAGGCGTTCTGTGCGCCGGCGTCTTTGATGCGCCGGTCGAGCTCGGCCTGCATGCGCTCCCACAGGGCGTAGGCGTAGGGCCGGATGACCATGGTCCCCCGCACCGGCCCGTTGTCGGCCAGCTCGGCCTTGGCCACCACGTCCTGGTACCACCGGGGAAAGTCCTGCCCTTGGGGGGTCAACACGGGAGCTTTGGCCACGCCGGGAGGCTACCGGACCCCCTTTCCCCGCTCCCTCCGCACGCACTCCCCCTCCCCTCCTGAGACCTCAGGTGGCGCCAATCGACACGGTTCCGGTGGAGCCAGAACTGGTAAGGGGCCCGGGCCGTGGCAGCAGATCCCCTCCGGGGGGTGGCCGCCGGCCACGCTCCAGCAAGCCGATTGGCCGCCGGCCACGGACGCCGCCGAAGGCGGCCCAGCGGGCGAAGCCCGCCAAAAGGTGTTCAGTGCTCCGGTCGCCGGGCTTTGCCCGGTGGCGGAGCTCAACCAAGCTCGCCGAGCAACCTCCGGTTGCGAAGGCGATTAGGGCAAGCGGGAGAACCAGGCCAGGGAGGTACCCGCCGCCAGCAGGGCAAAGGCGAAGCCAGCACCGGTAAACCAGCTTGCGATCTCACGCTGCTCTGTCTCGAAGCCGATCGAGCTGCCGATGTTCTGGTACACGGACGTGAGCTCCTCGGTGGTGGCCGCCTCGAAGGAGGAGCCTCCGGTGGCTTCGGCCAGGCTGGCTAGCGCCCCCTCGTCGACGGCTACGGGGATGGTCTGGCCCTGGTAGGTGATGGTGCCGTCGGGAGTGCCGAAGGCGATGGTGGTCACCGGCACCTCCGCCTGGCGGGCGGCTTCGATGGCGAGCTCGTTGGGGGTCCCCACCTGGGTCTCGCCGTCGGACAGCAACAGGATGTGGGCGGGAACGGGCTGGCCGTCGACAGCCTCGGGCACCGACTCGATGGCGTCGAGGGAGGTGAGCACGGCATCGCCGATGGCGGTGGACTCGGCCAGCTCCAGGCGGGAGATGGCGTCAGTGACCTGTGTCCGGTCGGTGGTGGGCGGTACCAGCAACCGGGCGGAGCCGGCGAAGGCCACCAGTCCGAGGTTGATGGGATCAGGCAGGACCTCGGCGAAGGCGGTCGCCGCCCCCTTGGCCGACGCCAGCCGGGAGGGGCTGACGTCGGTGGCATCCATGGAGATGGACACGTCGATGGCCAGGATGATGGTGGCCCGCTCTCGAGGCACGAGCTCGGCCCGGGCGGGACGGGCCAGCGAGATCACCATCCCCACCAGCGAAGCCACCAGCAGAGCTGCAGGGACGTGACGCCGCCACCCGGGCCGCTTGGG
>JBBSLT010000054.1:0-13915 GCA_038233555.1 Acidimicrobiales bacterium | reverse complement strand
GTGACCGGCTGGAACACCACGCCGCGCACGGCGGGATGGGTCGAGCGCCGCCAGCGCGCGGGCGAAGGAAGGATCGCGGGCGAGGCGGATGCCGTTGGTGTTAAGCACCACCGACCGCACCCCCTTGTCGCGGGCCATGGTACAGAACTCGAGGATCTGCGGGTGGATCGACGGCTCCCCGCCGGACGGCTTCGGGTTCGCCTTCGGCGGCGACGAACGCGTCGAGGCCCGCCAGGACCTGAGCCAGCGTGAGGGAGAACCCGTCCGGCTGATGGCCGGAGTCGGCGAAGCAGACCGGGCAGTCGAGGTTGCAGGTGGTGTTGACCTCGATCAGCCCGACGCAGGCGTGCTGCTTGTGGTCGGGGCAGAGCCCGCAGTCGAGCGGCAGCCGTCATGGACCTCGGTCTGGGTCTGCAGCGGGAGCGTACCCGGCTTGTTGAACCGCAGCGACGCTGCGTACATCTCCGCGTCGCCGTAGACCAACGCCTCGAAAGCTGCCGTGCTCGCGGCACCGTTTCCGGAGGAACACCTCGTTGTCGCGGATGTTCACCTCGGTATCGACGACGGTCTTGCAGACCGGGCAGATGCTCTTCGTGTACTCGAGGAAGACCTCGTCACGGTCGACGCGGGCAGGGCGGATGTCGGTCACGGTGCCTTCTTCGTCGTCGGTTCGGGCCGGACATGTCGGGCGGCGACGTATGTCGCGCCGGCCGCCGCGCCGTAGAGGAGATTCGCGCTGAGGTCCTTTGCTGAGCGTGTCGGCGTCGTACTCCCAGATCGGCTTGTAGACGCTGGCGAGCGGCAAGGTCGCATAGGAGGCGCTCCAGGCAATGACGCCGAGCCCGAGACCCCGCCACCAGCGGGGACGCCGGCGGTGCGCGACGGCGCCGGCCACCGCACCCATCAGCATCGAACGGGAACGGCTCACCGCGTTGTCATCCCCGCCGGGCGAGCAGGGACGCAACCGTCCGCCAGCAGCCTCACCCGTGGGCCCGTCGCATTCGATCCTCACGCCGCGCCAGACCGCTACGCGGTCACCGACGAGGGGGGCCGCCCGGTCGCTGGGCTGCGGGTACGTCCAAGCCGCCTGGGCGTTCACGGCGTTACCGACCGCGACGTCGAAATAGCTGGTTGTCCCTTCCACGGGCAGGCGCCGCTGTGGCTGCTCGGCCGTAGGTAGCAGTCGTCCCCCCCCCGGCAACCGTTGACCGAACCTGCCCGTCACAGGTGGGACTCCAACGACAGCGGGTGACGATGTTCCCCTCCCGCACCCCCGGCGGGGTCGACCTGGCCGCCCTGGTCGAGCGCCGCCTGGGTGAGATCGAGTCGGACGGGCTGGTGTTCCCCGCTCCCCGAGGCGGGTGGGCCCGGCGCTCCAACTACGGGCGCAACACCTGGGCCCCGCCGCCATCGCTATTTAGCGTGTTCGAGGGAGACCTCGGTGGGCACCCTTCCGAGCCGGCTGGCGGGCCTTCCATCGGGGACGAGCGGCTCATGACCGGACACGTTGACTCGGCCTCCAATGGATGGCCGCCCATTGGAACGGGGACTCACTTCCGGCGGGACGGCGCGGGTTCCCGGCAACACGACGTTCATGTCACCAAGTCGCTGTTCGGCCAGCATGTCGCTCCTTCTGGTGCACACGCATTCTGGCTCGTGGTCGAATGTCCCCGAGGCAGACGGAACCGGAACTGCGCAGGCCAGCTGGGGTTTCTGAGGGAATCCCGCTGGGTCTGCGCTGCCGGCGGCGCTCACGGCTGGCCTTCCTCGCCGGCTCGCTGCAGGAAGTAGGCCCCGATGCTCCCTGCGACCGAGCCGAAGACGACCACCGAGTAGAGAGCGAGGAGGACCGAGGCGGTCCGGGCCGCCGCCGTGGCCGGCTCGAGTGGTTCACTGGAGATGGTGGCGAGAGCGGTGGCGGCGAGAGCCTCGCCGTAGCTGTCGAAGACCTCGAGAAGGTAGAGCAGCTGGCTGGCGGCGAGGATGACGACCGCGGTGACGGCGGCGAGCGAGGCGAGCCGGCCGGAAAGGGCGCGCCGCGCACTGCGCGTCGAGCGCACCGCCGACGACACGACCCGGACGAGCCGCACGAGCCGCCCCGCTCGCACGAGTCGCACCACCCGCAGGAAGCGGAGGAAGGGAACGGCCAGGAACAGCAGCTGCCACCAGTTACGCCGCAGGAAGGCGGTGGTCGAGGGGGCGATGACCAGCCGCAGCACGAACTCGGCGACGAAGATCGCCCAGAGCACCCACGACGTCACTTCGAGGGCGAAAGCGAGTGACCCGTTCGGGGACGACGTCGTCTGAGCAAGCACGACTAGCACGAAGGCGACCCCCAACACCGTGATCGGGGTGTCGAGTCGGGTGGCGATGGCCTCGGCCACCTGTTGTCGCTCGCTCGGCGGGCGTCGGAGGAGCGCGGATGCCGCCGATCGTCCCTCGCTGGTGCTCACTGAGGTACGAGTCTGGATCACCCGGGCGGACCGGCGGGGTCACGAGCCGTCAGCCGCCGCCGCCCCCTGACGCTCCCTCCATCGCATCGGCCGGATCGATCGCTCGGTTGCCCACGACGGGCCGGCACGGGCCTCGAACGCGCCGGGCGCGATCACGAGGGGCGTGTCCCGGCGGGCCAGCCTGCCGAGCGGTGCCCCCGGCGCTCTCCTTCTCGCTCCTTCATGGCGACGATCTGTTCAGGTTCGAGTGGTGGGAAGATCTGCACGCCTTTGGCGCCGAGGCGGTGACCATCGACTCCGTCGGGGTGTTGCGGGAGCCGAACGATGAAGAGAATGACAGCGCAGCCAGGGGCGTTTCGGCCTGATCTGATCTGAGGACGGGTGCTCACCACCGGTGGTCGCGATCTCGGAAGGGTGTCCGATGTGGAGTTCGACCCGGAGTCGGGTCGCCTTGTGACCATCGTGCCCGCCGGCGAGGGTGTCGGCAGCGAGCGCTTTGTCGCCAACGGCTCCTATGCCGTCGTGGTGGACGAGGCCTGAGCCGGCCTCTCCCGGCGGTCGGGGTCCAGGCGCCGACGCTCCGTTCGGCGCATCGGCGAGGCGGCCCCGATGCACCAGGTCAGCGTGGCGTCAGCACCGCTGAAGAGAGCATCAGCCACGCCGTGCGACAGGTTCCTGGCGGGTGACAGCCTTCAAGGGGTTCCTGGGCTGCATCGGAGCACGTCTCTCTTTCACGGGTCGTGGGTAGGCCCCCGTCGTGCGGACCGAAGCTTTGCGGTGAAGTTGTTCTTCGGCACGTGGAGCGACCTCGGCCGCACCCTGGTGGTGGCGCCGATCACCTACGTCATGCTCGTCCTGCTGCTGCGGGTATCGGGGAAGCGCACCTTGGCCAAGCTCAGCGCCTTCGACCTGGTCGTCACCATCGCCTTCGGGTCCACGCTGGCCAGCGCTTTCCTCTCCCGGACGGTGTCCCTGGCCGAGGCGGGCCTGGCCTTCGTCCTCCTGATCGGCCTCCAGTTCGCCGTCACCCGCCTCACCATGGCCTCGGGCCGGATGCGTCGCACGGTGAAGGCCGAGCCGACGGTGCTGTTGTACCGGGGCCTGGTCGTCGAACAGGCCATGCAGGACGAGCGGATCACCCAGGACGAGTTGCGCCAAGCGGTCCGAAAGCAGGGCGTCGCCTCATTGGAGACGGTGGGGGCGGTGGTGCTCGAGACCGACGGCAGCTTCAGTGTGCTCGAGTCGGTCGTCGACGGCGAGGGGTCCTCCCTAGCCGGGGTGACGATACCCCACCCTGGTCAATCTGGGCCTGGATCTGGGTGAGGACCTTCTCGGCGTCTCGCTTGGTGCCCCTGACCGTCCGGGACACCTGGTGGTACCGGCCGGCGGCTGGATCCCAGCGGCGACTCGCATCTCCCACCGATCGGGCCCCCGCTGTCGGATCGTCCCCGTGGGCACGACGCCACCCTACAGAAAATTAAAAGTCCCCTGCTCTAGCCCGATGAGCTAGCGGCCCGTCACCGGAGACGGTACCGGTCGCTCGTCGAGCGAACCGCGTCAGAGGCCGGTGGCGCCCTGGACGATGAGGACGGTGCCGAGCACGAGCAGCGCCACCGCGCCGAGGATGGGGAAGACCCGCACGACCCGGCCGCTGACGCGATCCCCGAGAGCGCGGCTACCGAGGACGAGGGCGAGGCCGACAGCGGTGAGCGTGGCCGCGAGGCCGATCGAGAAGGCGGCGACGAGGGCGAGGCCGAGGCCGACGCGGCCGAGGGTGAAGGCGCTGACGAGGACGATGACCGCTGACGGCGACGGCACGACCCCACCGGCGGTGGCGAGCAGCACGAGGCCGCGCTTGGAGAGCGGCGCCACGCCTTCGGGCAGCTCGTGGCTGTGCCCACCGGGGCCGTGGTGGTGCCCGTGGCCATCGTGGCTGTGGTCGTGCCCGTCGTGGTCGTGCACGGCTGTGGACCGCTCGAGCATCGCCACTGGCGCCGGCTCGGCGCCGCCCCCCGCCACGCCGGTGCCCTGGACCTCCTTCCCGTGAGGATGGTGGTCGCCCGCGTGGTCGCCGTGGTCGTGCTCGTGGTCGCCGTGGTCGTGCTCGTGGTCCAGGCCCACCGCTGCCGCGACGGCGTGCGACCTGGCGCGCAGCGCACGGGCGCGCGTGGTGGCGAGCCAGACCCCGATGAACAGGACGCCGACGCCCGAGGCGAGGGTGAGCGCCGGGTAGATGCGATCGAGGGCGAACGACTGGTCCACCTGGTAGAGGGCGACGCCCAGCAGCAGGACGCTCGTCGTGTGCATGGCCGAGACGATCACGCCGAGCAGCACGGCGTCGATGGGCCGGCCCCGCGTGCCGATCAGGTAGGCGGCCATGACCGTCTTGCCGTGTCCGGGGGCGAGCGCGTGGCCCACGCCCACGAGGGCGGCGACGGCGAGCATCCCGACCAGCACCACCGGTGTGAGGTCTTGGCGGTCGAGGAGGTCGGTGAAGCGATCCCCTGACCGGACGTCCGCATCACCTCCCGCTCCGAGCGGTCGCGCCGCCACCTCGTCGTTGCCGGGCGTGAAGCTGAAGGCGGCCTCCTCCACGTCGAGCGGCGACCCGAGCCGATCCTCGGGGTAACTGCGCAGCGCGTCGCTGACGCCTTCGTCAGGCGCGGTCGACTCGAGGATGCGGGCGTCGCCCGCAGCCTGCACGACGATCTCCCGCCACCCGATGCGATCGGTGCCGTTGGTGTCGGCGAAGCGAGCTTCGAGGACCTCGTCGGCCCCGCCGCCGGGCAGCGCCGCCTCGTAGAGCACCTCGAGGCGCAAGGTTTTGAGGCCGCCCTGCCCGTCCAGCTGGGAGAGCCGTCGGTCGGTGGCCTTCAACGGGAGCCGTTGACCGTCGACCTCGAGGCGGAGGCCCTCGGCGATCTCCTCCACCTGCTCTTCGGCGAAGCCCTCGGGGTCGGCTGCGACCTCGTCTCGGACCTGGAACGCCGGGATCTCCGCCAGGTCCAACACGTAGCGGACCCGCACCGTCCCGGCCGACACCTCGATGTCGGCGTAGCGGTTGATGGTGAAGTTCCCGAGCGGGTGGGCGCTGGCCGGCGCTGCCGCCAGCGTAACGAGCAGGAGCACGGTGACCGTGCCGACGAGCAGCGCGAGCAAGCGCCGGGTGGCGCTCACGAGAACTCGGGCACGCTCACCCCGAGGCGCTCGGCGAGGGCGGCGGCCGCCTCCTCGTATCGGATGGAGAACGCAGGGCCACCGACGAGCGCCTGCTCGAGGTGCTCCGTGGCCCGCTCGTCGTCACCGACGGCAGCGAACACCTCGGCAGCGTGGTACTGGAGGAAGGGTATGGCACTGCCGAGGCGCACCGCCTGCTCGGCGAAGGGCACGGCAGCCTCCGGATCGCCTGCCTGCAGGAGCGCCCAGGCCAGCGCATCGGCGGCGAACACGTTCTCGGGGCGGGCGTCGTAGGCGAGCTGCGCCAGCTCCACTGCCCGCTGTGGGTCGTCACCAAGGTCAGCCTCGAACAGCCCCGCCTCGAGGTCGACGATCTGACCGGCGTCCTCCTGCAGGGTGGCGGTCACCCGGTAGAGCTCGGCTGTCTCCGCCTCGCCTGCGAGGTCGCCGGTCACGTGCTGCAGGTCGGCGAGCAGCGTGAGCGCCGTCGGCACCGGGAAGCGCGCCACCACCTCCTCGACGATCTCCAGCGCAGCCTCGTGCTGCCCCTGGGCCGCCAGCACCTCGGCACGCCCGAGCTCGGCCAGGGTCAGCCCGGGCACCAGCTCGAGCGCCTCGTCGTAGTTCGCCAGCGCGCCGTCGAGGTCGCCCTCGGTCCGGAGGAGGTCACCGAGGAGGGTGGTGACGGTGGCGCGGTCGAAGGGCGACGACGTCCCGGCCACCACAGCCCGGCGCATCGCCTCGATCGCGCCGTCGAGGTCGCCGTTCAGCTCCCGCAGGTACGACGCCCGGGAGAGGGCGGGCAGGCCCGGCCGCGCATCGAGCATGGCCTGGAGGGTCTCGGCCGCCGCCTCGTACTGGCCGAGCTCGACCTGGGCGTCGACGAGCACGCCGAGGGCGTCGGCGTTGGAGGGGAGGGCGGCGGTGGCCTTCTGGCCGAGCAGCTCGGCCTCGTCGAACTGGTGGAGGGACAGCGCCAGTGCACCGCGACCGACGAGGATCGTCGGGTCATCGGGTGCGAGCTCCGTCGCCTCGGCGAAGGCGCGCTCCGCCAAGCCGTAGAACGCCGGATCGCCGGTCTCGATCGCCTGCCTGACGTACGCCGACCCGAGCTGTCGCCACGACGACGCATCCTCCGGGTTCGTGGCGACAGCTGCTTCGAGCGCGCCGATCTCATCAGCGGGGCCCTCGGGGGCTCCTGCCGGCGGCGCCGGAGAGGATGCGGGCGTCCCGTCGTTGCCGGCGGTGACGAAGCGACCGATGGCGAGGCCACCCACCACCGCCAGTGCGGCCACCGACCAGACAGGAAGGCGGCGGCGCGCCGGCTGGCGAGCGCGCGCGGAGGCGGAAGCGCTGGACATGGGCTGACGATAACGGCGCTGCACGCGATCACGGGCTCGGGCGACATCCCCGGAGTGGATCCGAGAAACCTGGGTAAGGCGCCGTCCAGGCCGGGCCATACCCCCGAACGAAGTTCGATCGGGCGCGGCCGCGATAAACAATCGACCTGGAGGTCGACATCAGCACGCAGACGGGAACGGAGAGGGACGAGCGCCACGCCGATGAGCGTGTCGCTCGGCGCCCGGCCAAGAGGAGGTCAGGGCGAACCGCCTTGGCAGTGGTGCTTGGGCTCCTCGTCGGCTTGGCCGTCGCCTTCCTCGTGCCCCGCCTGCTCGACGATGGCGACGACGTCGCCGGCGAGGCCGCGACGATCAGCGAGGCCCGCCGCTCGCTGGACGAGGCGGACGGATCGGTCAACGCTCCCGCCGACCTCCTCGAGGACGGGCCCGTACCGCCAGGCGCGGGAGCGGGATCCGCCGAGGCTGCCGTCACCGGCTTCCTCGACGCCGAGGCCGCCTCCGACTTCGAGACCTCCTTCGGCTTCTTGAGCGCCCAGGACCGCCAGTTCTACGGCTCACCTGCGGGCTGGGAGGCATCCCACGCCGACGTCTTCCCGCCGGTGGTGAGCTACGAGGTCGAAGAGGCCGGACCGGACGCGTTCGTCACCACCGTGGTCTTCGAGCCGGGCCTCGACCCCGTCACCGGGCTCATCCCTGGCCAGGCCCGCATCACCTGGGACGTCACGACCGGGCCGGAGGGCGACATGGGTGTCGCCCTCGAGACGAGCCTCGTCGAACCGCTGTACCCGGCGGAGGAGGATGCGGTCGACGCCGCCCGTCGCTGGGCCGACGCTCGCCAAGCGTGCGAGACGCCCTCGAACGAGCGCAGCGGCCTGATCGGGACACCGGTCCTCGCCCAGCAGCTCTGCGACGCCGACGGGTCATTCACTCTCGGTGAGCCTCGGGGCCTCGAGGATTTCGAGGCGACACCGTTCTTCACCGCCCTCGGGGCCGAGGCCGTCTCGGCGTCCCGCGTCGTCCGCATCAGCGGGCCCGCCGAGCTCGGGGCGGTCCTCGCCCCGATCGGCGACCAGTGGAGCGTGATCGGGGTGGTGCCCTGAGCGACTCGCCTCACGACCTCCGACCTCGTCCGAGAGACCTTCCAAGCCACCAACGAAAGGCACAGCATGACCGAACTGTTCGATGCCGGACAATGGGAGGTGATCGTCTGATGGCAGAGACGAGATCCCGCACCAGGCCGCCGCTCCGCCGCATGGCCCTCGCCACGACTGCGGGGATCGCCATGACGATGATCCCTGCCATGGGCACGGCGGGCGCCGAGACGTTCACCGACCCGAACGACCGTTGCCTTCCAGACGCCGTCGCACCGCCGGCACCGATCACCGACCGAGACGCGATCGCGCCGGTCCACATCCCCAGCGTCGATTGCCTCTTCGCCCAGGGGATCGCGGTGGGGTTCACGGACAACACCTATGGCCCGTCCGAGTTGACGAGGCGTGACCAGATGGCGTCGTTCATCGTCAACGCCCTCAGGGCGGCAGGCTACGAGCTGCCACCGTCCGAGGACGTGGGGTTCACCGACATCGAGGGCAACGCCCACGAGGACAACATCCAGATCCTCGCCCTCACCGGCGTCACGAACGGCACCACCCCGACGACCTACTCCCCGAATGAGTTCGTCAGGCGGGACCAGATGGCCACCTTCCTGGTGCAAGCAGCGGAGTTCGCGTTCGGCACCGAGGGCTTCGAGGCCATCGAGGTCGGCAACATCTTCTCGGACGTCGCGCCGGCCAACGTTCACTACGACGAGATCCAGTCCGGGGCGAACGTCCTCGGCCTGGTCGCCGGGAGGGAGAACGGGATGTACAACCCCGACGAGCCCGTCAACCGCCAGCAGATGGCGTCGTTCCTCGTCCGCCTCGTCGACCTCACCCTCATCGTCGAGTGACCCCCGCAGCCCCGCTGCGCCCAGGGGCCCGCAGGGCCCTCCAACACTTCCGATCCCAAACTATGGAGGCACACATGCAGATCCCTTCACGTCGAGCGCGAGGCACCGCAGTTGCCATCGGGCTTGGTGCGGTGCTCGCCGCCGCATCACTCGCCCCGGCCAACGGGGCCAGTCACCGGGAGGCACCACTGATCTCCCAGGACCCCGTGGCCGACAACACCGACACCTACGCGTTCGTCAGCCCCGACGACCCCAACAAGGTCACGCTGATCGCCAACTACATCCCGTTGCAGGACCCCTTCGGCGGCCCGAACTACTTCGCCTTCGGTGACGACGTCCTCTACGAGATCAACATCGACAACAACGGCGATGCAATCCCGGACATCACCTACGAGTACCGGTTCACCACCGCCAACGAGGTGCCGTTCATCCCGTTGTACGCGCAAGCGCCGATCTCCTCACTCGAGGACCCCTACAACCGGAAGCAGACCTACAGCCTCACGGTCGTCAAGGATGGTCGGCGCACCGAGCTCGGCACGGGCCTGCCGGTGCCGCCGGTCAACGTCGGCCCTCGCACCACGCCCGACTACCCCAGCCTGGCGGCCGAAGCGGTCGTCGAGGTCGGTGGCCTCCAGAGCTTCGCCGGCCAGCGTGACGAGGCGTTCGCCGTCGACCTCGGCTCGATCTTCGACCTCGGTGGCCTGCGCCCGTTCAACCCGGCGCACCTGATCCCGCTTCCCGAGCGGGAAGGCGTGAACGCCACCATCGGCAAGAACGTCCACTCGCTCGCCATCGAGGTGCCGATCGCCGATGTCGTCCAGAGCAGCGACCAGCCGGTCATCGCCGTCTGGGCGACCGCCAGCCGGCAGAAGGTCCGGGTGTTCGCCCAGAACAGCGGCGCCAACCCGGTCAACCGTGGCCGTTGGGTCCAGGTTTCGCGCCTGGGCAACCCGCTCGTGAACGAGGTGGTCATCCCCATCTCGCTCAAGGACGTGTTCAACAACCTCAAGCCGAACCAGGACGCAGATGTGCTGGCCGGGCTCGAGGTGCCGCCGTACGCCACCGAGGGCGCCATCCCGCTGGTGACCGACCCGATCCTCGGCGAGCTCCTCGAGGTCCTCTACCCGAACGTCGTCGACACGCCCGAGGCTCCTCGTGATGACCTCGTCGCCATCTTCCTGACCGGCATCAAGGGCCTCAACCAGCAGCCCGGCGGCGTGCCCGCCGAGATGCTGCGTCTCAACACCAGCATCAAGCCCGACGCCGCCACCTTCAGCCCGCTCGGCGTGATCGCCGGTGACAACCAGGGCTTCCCGAACGGCCGGCGCCTCGTCGACGATGTCATCGACATCAGCCTCCGGGCCGTCGCCGGTGGCACCCCGTTGACGCCTGAGTTCGACAAGGCTCCGAACAACGCGCTCGGAGACGGCGTCCGCGGGAACGACGTGCCCTTCCTGGACACGTTCCCGTACATCGCCACCCCCCACGCCGGGTACGACACCGGCCCGCTCCAGCCCAACATCTACGGCGACGCAGGCCAGTAGCACCAACGCAGCACCTGGCACGACCTCGAAACTGAGGAGCACGATGCGGCGGTCCCGATCCCTCCGGGGGTCGGGACCGCCTCGCGTGCGGAGACAGGCCGAGTCGCCAGACTGGGGGCATGGCCGACGCCGACCACCCGCTCGAGGGCCGCACCATCGGGGTCACCGCCGATCGGCGTTGGACCGAGCAGGCCAAGCTGTTCGAAGCGCGTGGCGCTGAGGTCGTGCACGGGCCGACGATGGTGACCGTCGACCTCACCACCGACCCCGCCTTGCGCCATGCCACCGATGCGCTCGTCGCCGAAGCACCCGACTACCTCGTCCCGCACATCGACCCTCGGCCGGACGGTGGAGGAGGAGGGCTTCACCCACTGCTCCCACGCGTCGCAGGTCGCTGGCGTCGCTGCCCGCTTCTACGCCGAGGTCACCGAGCCGCTCGTCCTGCTCGAGATCGACCCGGGGCTCCTCACGAGCAAGGTGGTCGAGGAGGCGCCACCGGGAGGCGATGAAGCGTTCCCCCACGTGTACGGGCCGATCGACCTCACCGCCGTCGTCACCGCCCACCCGGTCGGGCGCGACGACCGGGGAGGGCTCGTGCTGCCCGCCCTCGACGAGCCGAAGACGGGCGGTCCCATCGGCTGGGGAGCCTTGGCTCTGCCGGTCGTGCGCTCCCGATGCCGTTTACTGGCTCATCGGGTGGGGAGGGAGCGGCCCTTCCAGCTGACTCGCCCCAGTCCGTAGGTGAGCACGAGCGAGCGGGCGAACACCACGAGGAACACGGTGAGGGCGACTGGATAGGCAAGCGCCACCAGCGACCCGAACGTGCCCAGCCGCCGCAGGTGCACGCTGACCTGGACCGCCACGGTGAAGTAGCAAACGAGCGCGATCGGCGCGGCGACGCCCGGCGAGCACGAGCGGCGCGACGCAGGCGGCGATCCAGCCGGCCACGGCCAAGGACGCAACGGGGCGGATCGCAGTGGTGGCGCTGGCCATGTTCGACGTGAGCAGACAGGGCCCGAACGCGCCGCCGGGCCGCACTCGATCGCCGAGCGGGGTGCCGATCCCGGTGCCCATCACGCCCACGATGTTGAAGAAGGCGGCGAGGCGCTCCTGCCAGCGGGGCACGAGGTGGAACGGCTGGATCGAGGTGAGGCCTGGGCGGGCGGCGATCCGGTCGAGGCCACCCGGCTCGATCCGCGTGTCGGCGTCGAGGAACACGAGCACCTCACTCGCCGCCACGCTCGCGCCGGTGTGGCACGCCCACTGCTTGCCCGCCCAGCCGGCCGGGAGGGGCGGTGCCGGCAGGACCCGAGCGCCCGCCGAGCGAGCAACGCCAGCGGTGCCGTCCGACGAGTGGTCGTCGACCACCAGCACCTCGTCGCCTGCCCGCAGCACCCACCCGAGCCCCCAGAGCACGACGAAGGTGGCCACGTCGCTCACGTCCTGCGGACCGTACCGTCCCCCATCTCCCGCGAGACACCGACGAGCACCTACGATGTAGGCATGCTGACGCCAGCATCTGTCCGCTTTAGCGCCGCCGTGGCCGAGCGTCTGTCTCGGTTCGTCGCATCGCACCCGGGGTTGAGCGCCTCGGCGGCGACGAACCTGCTCGTCGACGAGGCCCTGCGCTGCCAGGAGCACCCCCTGGTCGTCTTCCGGGATGGTCCGGCGGGACGTCGCGCCCGGCTGATCGGGGGGCCCGACGTGTGGGAGGTCGTCCAGGCGTTGCGCAGCGCCCGGACAGCCGAGCCCGAGCTCGACCCGGAGGGAATCGTTGCCATGGTCGGCGAGACCAGCGGCGTGGAGGTGAGGCTGGTGCGCGCTGCGATCGACTACTGGGCTGCCTTTCCGGAGGAGATCGACGGCTGGTTGGAGCGGGCAGAAGCGGAGTCGACGGAGGCGGAACGGCGCTGGCGGCGGGAGCAGCAGCTGCTCGGCCGGTGAGCACCCGGCTGTTGCTGGATGAGATGTTCACCCCGCGGATCGCCATGGAGCTCGCCGCCCGGGGCCACGACTGCCTCGCCGTCGTCGCCGATCCGGCGGCGCGACAGAGCTCCGATGAAGATGTGCTGCGCCTGGCACTCGGCGCCGGTCGCACGCTCGTTACCAACAACGTGGTCGACTTCGAGCGACTGCGGCGCCAACGACATGAGCACGATGAACCGGTGCCAGCCCTGATCTACACCTCGGATGCCGCGTTCCCGCGCGATCGCCGCTTCATCGGCCGTCTCGTCGATGCACTCGATCAAGTCTGCACGTCCGGCGCCGCAGGCGTGGCTGGTGGTGTGCTCTGGTTGCGTCCGGCACCGCTGCGATCGGACCCGTGAAGCGCGGCATATGGTGCGGGATGCTGCCCGTCCGCGGATCGCCTGCGCCACCTTGACGGGGGAAGGGCGGGTCGGGTGGCCTCTTCTCATGGCCGCACCTTCCGCTCCCCTCCCCCGACGACCTCGTGCCCGTGCCCGAGGTGGGCCGACGGTTCGGGACGACGCGGCGGGTGCGCCTCGGCGACGCCGACCGGCACGGGCGGCTCCGCCTCGACGCCCTCGCTCGCCTCCTCCAGGACGTGGGCAACGACGACTTCGCCGACGCCGGGCTCGACCCTGGCGCTCCGTGGGTGGGGCGACGCACGGTCGTCTGGTCACCGTCGTGGCCGCGCCTCGGCGAAC
The DNA here is from genome assembly GCA_038233555.1 of Acidimicrobiales bacterium. GTDB lineage: Bacteria > Actinomycetota > Acidimicrobiia > Acidimicrobiales > CADCSY01 > JADDRA01. The sequence continues at coordinate 763 of JBBSLT010000054.1, read as the reverse complement.
GGCTCACGGTGACGACGTTCTGCGGGGGGCTCGGCAGCCGCTGGGCCGAGCGCCGGTCATCGTTACGAGACGAGGGCGGTGGCAGCGGGTCGAGGTCGCCGCTCTGTGGGTCTTCCTCGGAGCCGAAGGCGCCCGACCGACCCAGCTGCCCGACTGGTTCGTCGACACCTACGGCGAGGCCGCCCTCGGTCGGAGCGTCGGGTCGCGCCTCTCCTACACGCCACCGCCGGCGGCTGCCGGGTCTCGGCCCTGGCCGTTGCGGTCGACCGACCTCGACGTCCTCCACCACGTGAACAACGCCGCCACCTGGCAGACGGTGGAGGACGAGGCGAGCCGTCGAGGAGTGGTGCCGGTCCGGGCCGAGCTCGAGTACGGCGCTGCCATCGAGCCGGCCGACGAGGTCGAGCTGCGCTCTGCGACGAACCCGGTGGCGGCTTCCGCCTGTGGCTGACCGTCGAGGGCAAGGTGCGGGCAAGCGCCCTCGTGACGGCCATGGGCTGAGCACCGGCGTCTGGCCCGCCTCTGACCACCTCCCGTTCTCGGTGCAGAAGCGTGCGGATGCCACCACGTTCCTGCACCGAGAACGAAGGGGAGGACCCGGCGCTCGGAAAGTCCCGAACCGGGTGGATGTCGCCGCTGCCAGACTTCCGGCGTGCTGATCCACCCGTGGGACACAGGCGCCGACGCCGGCGAATGGCGTGCGTTCGTGTCAGCTGACCGAATTGGCGATGGAGTTACCGATCGAACTCGACCTCGAGGTCCT
>JBBSLT010000053.1:0-13953 GCA_038233555.1 Acidimicrobiales bacterium | reverse complement strand
GGGCCCTCGGCTTGAGGGCCCGGGCAGGGTGGCGATGAAGGTCCTGGTCACCGGTGGAGCCGGCTTCATCGGTTCCACCCTGGTCGATCGGCTCTTGGCTGAGGGCCACGCCGTCGACGTGGTCGACGACCTGTCGACGGGGTCGCTGGCCAACCTGGCCGAGGCGCGGGCCGAGCGCAACCACGAGCTGACCGTCCACCAGCTCGACGTCCGCTCCCCCGAGGTGATCGAGCTCCTGGTCCGTCGCGCCCCCGAGGTCGTCTTCCACCTGGCGGCCCAGGCCGACGTGCGGGTTTCGGTGGCCCGGCCCGCCTTCGACGCCGAGGTCAACATCGTGGGTAGCCTCAACGTCATCGAGGGGGCACGCCGGGCGGGAAGTCGCAAGGTCGTCTTCGCCTCCAGCGGCGGGACCATCTACGGCGACCCCGATCCCGCCGACCTCCCGGTCACCGAAGCTCATCCCCAACAGCCCGTGTCCCCCTACGGGGTGGCCAAGAAGGCCGTGGGCGACTACCTCCATGCCTACCGGGTTCTGCACGGCCTGGAGTTCGCCGCCCTGGCCCTGGCCAATGTCTACGGCCCCCGCCAAGATCCCCACGGCGAGGCCGGGGTGGTGGCGATCTTCGCCGGCAAGCTGCTCGCCGGAGAGCCCTGCACCGTGTTCGGCGACGGCCGCCAGACCCGGGACTTCGTCTACGTCGACGATGTGGTCGACGCCTTCGTGCGAGCCGCCTCCAAAGGCAGCGGCGTGCTGTGCAACATCGGCACCGCTACCGAGACCTCGGTGCTGCGCCTGTACGAGGTCATGGCCGAGGCCGCCGGCCGGGCCGGGACCGCACCCGCCTTCGCCCCCGCCCGCCCCGGCGAGCTGGCCCGTTCCGCCCTCGACCCGGCCCGGGCCCGCCTCCATCTGGGCTGGGCGCCCTGGACGACCCTAGAAGACGGCGCCGCCTCGGTCCTGGCCTGGTTTGCTACGTCGCCGCCGAACCAGAGGTTCGGCGGCGAATAGACGGTGCTCCGGCCAGCAGGCAAAGCCCGCCGACCTCCGCCCTGACCACTTCCACGGCGAGCTGCGCTCGCTGAAGCGCCAGCCAGATCGGGGTCGCCTACGGTGGCTGGATGGCCGGCGTTGTTCAGCGGAAGAGGTCCTCGCCGGGAGGCCTGACCACCTCAGCCCGTACCGAGGACTCCCGCAGCCACGACGGCTCGACGCCGCGGATCACGGCGACGGGCACCCCTGACGCCTTGCCCATGACCAGCTCGGCGGCGGAGGCCAGCTCGTCGGCCACCGCCACCTCGGTCACCTCCAACCGGCGCCCCAAGGCATCGGGTCGGCCCCGAAGGTCGACCACGCCAGCCACGCCGGCGCAGCCGATGGCCACATCGGTCGCCCCCCGGCGCCATGGGCGCCCGAAGGTGTCGGAGACGACGACGCCCATCTCCACCCCGGTCCGGGCTCGCAGGCCATCGCGGATACGCCGGGCTGAGCGGTCAGGGTCGGTGGGTAGCAGCGCCGCCCGAGCCTCACCCACGTTCGACAGGTCAATTCCGGCGTTGGCGCATACGAAGCCGTGTGCCGTCTCGGTGATGAGCAGCTCCCCCCGGCGGCGCAGCACCCGCACCGCCTCGCTCTCCACCAGGCGCCGGCGGGCGACAAGGTCGCCGGGATCGAGGTCGACCAGCCGGTCCTCGGCCTTGGACACCACCTTCTGGGTGACCACCACCACATCGCCGCCGGCCAAGGCCAAGCCACCCCGGCGCACGGCCTCGACGATCACCTCGGCCAAGATGTCGCCGGCCTGCACCTCGGGAATGTGCTCGACGGGAAAGATCTCCAGACGCCGCCCACCCATCCTTACAGCGTCAAGCGGGCCAGAGCAGCGGCCTCTTCGGGTCCGTGCATGACCGTCGGACCCACCACGCAGTGCAGCCCGGTGGCCCGCACCTCTTCGGCCCGGCCGGCGTCGGCCGAGTCGATCACGAGCGTTGCGGCCACGGCGCTGTAGAGCCGCGCCACCCCCACCGCCGACGCCTCGTGGCCGAGGCCTGACATCAGCCGATCGGCCGGTCCCCGCAGCGCGGCGCCGGCGATGAGAGGCGACACGGCCACTACGTCGTCGCGACGTGCCGCCAACACATCAGCGACGCCGGGCACGGCCAGGATGGGGCCGATGGAGACGATGGGGTTCGACGGGGCGATGACCACTCGGGAGGCGCTCTGGAGCGCTTCCACCACGCCGGGGCCGGGTCTGGCGGTCTCGATGCCGGCGAAGCGCACGGCCGAGACGGCCACGTCGTGGCGGCGGTGCACAAAGTACTCCTGGAAGCCGATCTCGCCTTCCTCGGCGATGGTCAGGCGAGTCTCGACGGGCTGTTCGGTCATGGGCAGCAGCCGAGGAGCAATGTCCCAGGCCCGGGTGATCTCAGCCGTCACCTCGGTCAGGCCGGCGCCCTCGGTCAGGCGGGCACTGCGGTAGAGGTGGGTGGCGAGGTCGGCGTCACCCAGTCGGAACCAGGTATTGGCGGCGGTAGAACCGGCGGGAGCGACCGAGGTGAACCGGCCCAGGGCGTCGATCACCCGCCACGTCTCGCCGGTCAGGCCCCAGCCCCGGTCGGCGTCGACGGCACCAGCCAGGCTGTAGGTGACGGTGTCGAGGTCGGGACAGATCCGCAGGCCGTGAAGCCAGATGTCGTCGGCGGTGTTGACCACCACCACCACCTCTTCGGGGGCCATCACCTGTACCAGGCCGGCGAGGTAGCGGGCGGCACCCACGCCGCCGGCGAGGACGCCGATCACGAGCGGGCGATCACGAGCGGGCGATCACGAGCGGGCGATCACGAGCGGGCGATCACGAGCGGGCGATCACGAGCGGGCGATCACGAGCGGACCGACACCGGGGGAGACGAGGTCAGCACCCGGCGGTAGACCTCGACCTGGCGCTCAGCTGCCCCGGACCAGGTGTGGCCCCTGGCCACCACCGGGCCTGCCTGTCGCAGCTTGGCTACCTCCGGACCGTCGGCCAGCAACGCTTCGAGGGCCTCGGTCAGCCCCGTTTCGTCACCGGGGCGTACGAGCAGGGCGGCCTCCCCGGCCACCTCCTCCATGGCCGAGCCGCTACTGGTCACCACCGCCGCCCCACACGCCAGCGCCTCCAGGGCGGGCAGACCGAAACCCTCCTCCAACGACGGGTAGGCCACTGCCGCCGCCTGGCGGTACAGGGCGGGCAGGACGACATCGTCGACGTAGCCCAAGTTGACCACCCGGTCGTCCAACCCGCTGGTGGCCACGGCCGCGTCGACCTCCCCGCCTCCCCACCCCCGGTGCCCGGCCAGGACGAGCTGGAGGCCGGGATGGCTCGGGGCCAGGCGGGCCATGGCCCGCACCAGGGCGGGCACGTTCTTGCGGGGCTCCAGCGTGCCGGTGAAGGCTACGAAGGGGGGACGCAGACCGAGAGCGGCCAGGCGCTCGAGGTCGCCCTCGTCGCTGGGCCGGAACCGGCGGTGGTCGACGCCGTGGGTGATCACCTCCACCGGGATGGTGGGCGCCAACAGGGCGTGGAGCCGGTCGGCGGTGTACTGGCTCACGCACACCAGCGTGTCGGCCCGCTGCGTGCTCTCCCGGATCATCCGGCGGAAGTAGACGACCTTGGCCCGCTCGTGCCACTCCGGGTGATCGAAGAAGGTCAGGTCGTGGATGGTGACCACGGTGGGGACGTCGGCTCGCAGCGGCATGGTGTAGTGCGGGCCGTGCCACAGACCGCCGAGGCGCCGGGCCAGCGCCGGAGCCTGGGCCTGCTCCCACGCCAGGCGTACGGGCCGGCGACCCGGGGCCACGGCGTGGACCTCGGCCTCGGGCGCCGCCTGCTCCCAGCGCCGGCGATCGCCCACCGCCGCCACCAAGTCCAGGTCGAGGGCACTGGTGGCGGCCAAAGCCTCGACCAGGCGTAGCACGTAGATCCCCGCCCCTGTCGGCTGGGCGGGGACAGCCGAGACGTCGAGGGCCACCCGCAGTCGCGTGTTGGTCGTCACCGCATCACCTCAGTTCCCACTCCCTTTTCCATCGGCAGGTCGCCGCCTGGCATGCGGTGCTGTCCGTTCCTTCGTCAACCAGACGTCCGGAGGACCACTCACTGACGCGAGAACGGGGGCCAGAAAGCTCAATTGCTGGGTCCACCATGGGACTGGAGGGCGTCCCGGTAGGAGCGAGCGTGGACCTCGGCGCTGTTCGCCCACGAGAAGTCGGCGGCGCGTACCCGCCCCGCAGCGCTTAGATGGTGGCGGTGGTCGGGGTCGGAGACGATGCGGTCGAGGGCTCCGGCCAACCCGTCGACGTCGCCCACCGCCACCAGCACGGCGGCCCCTCCGGCCACCTCGACCAGGCCGGCGGCGTCGCTGATCACCACCGGACACCCTCGGGCCATGGCCTCGATCACGGGCAGGCCGAACCCCTCGTAGCGACTGGGAAGGGCAAGTGCCACCGCGGCACGGTACAGGGCGTCGAGGTCGTCGTCATGGGCGGGGCCGAGGGCGACGACGCCGGGGCCGCTGAGGTCGGGCAAGGTGCCCCATCCTGGCGGGCCGGCCAGCACCACGGTCAGGTCTGGATGGCGGCGGCGCACCTGCGCGTGGGCGGCCACCAGGTCGACGATTCCCTTACGGGGCTCGAGGGTCCCCACGAACAACACGAAGGGTGCTTCCACGCCCAGGCGGCGCAGGACGGCCTGGGCGCTCTCGGGATCGGCGAGCGTCGGCGGGACAGGCACGACGATGCCGTGGTGGGCGACATGGATCCGTCCCTCCTCGAAGCCCTCGGCCACGAGCTCGTCTCGCCCGAAGGCGCTGGGCACGATCACCGCTGCCGCCGCCCGCCGGGCCAGCTCCAAGCCCCGGCGGTGGAAGGAGACGCCCCGGGGGGTGAGGTGCTCGGGGTGGCGCAGGAAGACCAGGTCATGCACCGTCACCACCAGCGGCCGGTGTCCGACAGGAGGCACGGCCAGGCTGGTGGCATGGACCACCGTCCCCGGGAGGTCGAGCACGGGGCGCCGCAGGCGAGCCCACGCCTCGTAGCGCAGTGCCCCTCGTGGCCATCCGAGGTCGACGTAGGGCCCGTCCACCCCTGCGGGTCGAGAGCCGGCGGCGAAGGCCAGGGCCTCCACGCCGGCCCCGGGTAGGGCCTCCACTAACCGGCTCACGTAGCGGCCGATACCGCCGGGCACCGGCTGGAGGAGCTGACCAACGTGGACGGCGACCTGCACCCGGTGATTCTGCCTGAGAGCTTGCGCCGCCGCCGTGGACCCGAGCATGTCCCCCGGCGCCGAGCGGTCCTACCCTTGCGTCATGTCCAGCCCCGGTGCCAGCGTTGGCGCCACCAGCGAGGAAGCCCCGCCGACTCGCAGCCGTCGGGCCGGCGTTGCCCGCCTCGTCTATCTGGGCGTCGTCCTCGTCGTGTTGGTGTGGTTGGCTTGGGCCCAGCGCCAAGAGCTCCAGTCGCTGGCCGGCGACGCCCGCCCCGCCCTCCTGGCCGTGGCCCTGGCTATCACCGGCGTACAGCTCTGGCTGACCGCCGTCTTTTGGGCTGCCACCCTGCGGGCCCTCGGCGAGCCCCTGCCCGTCGCCACCGTGCTCGACGCCAGCGCCCGATCGCTGCTCGCCCGCTACCTGCCCGGCAGCGTGTGGTACGCCATGGGCCGCAGCGCCCTGCTGCGCCACCGGGTCTCGGCTCGCGCCCTCGGCGCGGTGGCCGTGCTGGAGATCGGCCTCAGCGTGGTGGTGGGCTTCGTGGTCGGTGCCGGGTTGTTGCTGGCCGCCCGCCGGGTGGCGCCAGCGGTGGGCGTGGTGGGCCTAGCGGGCCTGGTGGGGGCGGCGGCGATGTGCTCGCCACCGATGGTCAACCGAATCCTCGCCGAGGTGGCGAGGCGCCGGGGTGGTGCGGCGGCCCAGCTGGCGTGGGTGCCGTTCGTCGGCCTTTTGGGCTGGATGGTGCTGTTCTGGGCGACGTCAGCGGCGTCCTTCGCCGTCTACCTCCACGCCTTCCCAGGCACCTTTTCGGAAACAGGAGCCCCCCCCGTGCTGGAAGTGGCGGGGGCGTACATGCTTGCCCGGGTCCTCGGCATGCTCGCCCTGTTCGCCCCCCAGGGCCTCGGCGTGTTCGAGGTTGCGCTGTCCTCCCTGCTCACCACGGCGACTACCTCAGGAGCAGCGGACGGCCCTTCCCTGGCCAGCATGGTCCTGGTGGTGGCCGGCTATCGGGCGCTGGTGCTCGTCCGCGACGGCGTGGCGGTGACCGTGGCCGAGCTCCGCCACAGCACCCGCCGCAGCGGGACCACTCCCGGGCCAGGGCCTAGTGGAACCTCAGCAGTTTCCTAGTGTCCTGCCAGGTTGGTCCGTTGAGGATTTCGGCGAGGGAAGGGCGTCGGTCGCAAGGACGCACGACGAGTCGTAGTCATAGCTACGGCGAGGAGGAGGACGCCGCTATGAGTATGTCCTTGTGGAGATCCCGCTGCCTTCGGTCGAGCCTTCGTCGGTGGCGGGAGCGAGGCAGAATCGACGCCTGTGGATCGACGTGACGAGGACGCCGCTGACCCTCAGGACTCCCCGGCGGCCAGGCGTTTGACCCGATCAGCGTCGAGATCGAAGCCCACCACGGCGTAGCCGACTTCCACGGGTCGCATTGCCAACGGAAGCCCGACGTAGACCTGCCCGACGACTACCAACACGTCGGTCACCGACCCAGGCCTAAAGCGCGGGCCATGGTGGGTACGAATCGAATCTGGTCGGCCTGCGAGCGACTTGGTGCTCGACGCCCGTTCTTACGATCCGGAAAACTGCCCGGTGTCAAGGTTGGCCGGCCGTCATGGCGGGCATGGTTGTGGGGTACGCACATCCGCGACTCGCAAGGAGCAATTCCCCCCCATGAAGATTCGTAAGCTATCCCTCATTTTGTCCGCTATCTTGGGCCTCGGGCTGATCGGCCCGGCAGTGGCCTCTGCCCATTCGGGCTCGAACTCCGACACCTCGGCCGACGTGGCCACTGATACCTCGGTCCGCTTCGACGCCGCTAACTCCGCCGACGACGACGACGACGACGATGGCCTCCTCGGCCTCGGCATCCTCGGCAACGACGACAACTCCGGCGACGATGGCATCCTCGGCAACAACGACAACTCCGGCGAAACCGACGCCGACGTCGACGCCGACGTCGACGCCGACATCGACGCCGACAGCAACAACTCCGACGACGACGATGGCCTCCTCGGAAACGACAACTCGGACGACTCCGACAACGGCTTGCTGGGCGGCCTGTTTGGTGGCAACTCCGATGACTCCAACGACGACGGCTTGCTGGGCGGCCTGCTCGACGACCTGCTCGGCGGCGACGACTCGAACGACGACTCGAACGACGACTCGAACAGTGGCCTCCTCGGCGGCGACTCCAACGACGACGGCTTGCTGGGCGGCCTGTTTGGTGGAAACGACAGGAACAACTCGAACAACTCCAACAGCGGCCTCCTCGGCGGCCTCTAGGACCTGCCTGTTCGCCTAATTGACGCCCCGGCCACCGTGATCTCGGTGACCGGGGCGTCGATGCGCCCCGGTCACCGATTCAACGGTGTTCGCACCACGTCTGGCATATACCAGGTCTCTGCGACGCCGCCGTCGAACTGCCGGTCCTGCACGCCACCAAACACCTCACCATCTTGGGAGCCGGCCTCTGGTTCTGGGCAGCCATCGCCCCCCACCGCCGGCGCACCGGGGCCAGCCTGCTCGCTCTCTTTGCTCTCACCATCTCTCTGGGGTTTCTCGGGGCCATCCTCTCGTTTGAGCCCGGTTCCGTTTTACGCTGACCACGTCGCTGCTCGAACCACCCTTGGCGCTCTACGACCAGCACCTCGACGGCCTGCTCATGTGGACACCGGGCGGGCTCGTCTACCTCCTGGCGTCGGTGGTGCAGCTCGTCCGATGGGATCGAGCGAGACGATGCAGTTCCTCGTAGAAGGCGAGGACGTCCTCGGCCGTGGTTTTGGTACCCCGTACGAGCGGGCCACCACGCCGCCTTGCTCGTTGGGCGGGGTGAGTTCCTCCGATCTAGCCAACAGTGGGATGTTGTCGAAACATTGGAGCTTCGAGCGGCGTTCAGACCCGTTGAAATACCGACATGATTGGCCTGACAGGACACTAGGCCGGTGGGGAGGCGAGGTCCTCGTTGACGAACAGGTTGAGGGTACGGGCCAAGAATGAGCCCATCTGCTCGCGCCGGACCGGGTCGTTCGGACCGAAGCGCCCCACGCTCGTGCCCTGGGCGATGCCTTCAGCGCTGATGGCGTTGATGGCGGGCTCGTGGACGCTGTCGTCGTCGTCGCCGTAATAGTTCGAGCCCGCCCCCAGCTCGATACCCACCTTGTCGGCGGCTCTCGCCAGGAAGGCCGCCATCTGGGCTCGCGTCACCTCTATATCTGGCCCGAAGCAGTTGGCCGGCGCTCCGCCCACGCCACCCTCCACCACATTGGCGGCGGCCAGGCGCAAGATGGCGTCTCGATGGGGATGATCGCCGGCCACGGCCAGGCCTCGGTCAGATGGACAGGAGAAGTCGCCCTCAGCCGCCGGGAGCAGCCCGGGGTCGACCTTGTCGATGAGACGGGCGATGAAGCTGGTCATCTGGCCCCGGGGCACGGTCAGGCCGGGGCCGTACTGGTCTGCCGGCCGGCCTCCCGGCCCCCCGCTGGCGATGCCGTACCAGGCCAGGCAGTCGATGGCGGCGGCGTGGGCGTTGCCGGATACGTCGGAGAAGCGTCCGCTGGGAACGACCCCGACTGGGCAGGCACGGCTGATCTCAGCCGGCCCCGGTAGCGCCCCCTGGGGCAGGGGCTCGACCGTCGCCGCCTTGTCGGCTGCAGCGGAGCGGATGAGGCTGAGTTCGTCGTAGAGCTGCTGGCCAGGACATTCGGTGGAGGCGGCGGCGTCGCGGTGGCCGGAGATGGTGCGCAGGCTCACCGAGGCCCCGTCGAGACCGGTCATGGTGGTGGAGGCGGACGGATCGATCCCGGCCAGGCCGAGGCGCCAGCCCAGCACCTGGGCCACCGCCCCCACCGAGGCGCTGGTGGGCTCAGCGCTACGGTAGTCCCCGATGACGGCCACCCCCGTTGAGGCGGTGTTGAACCCGGAGACGTGGGCGCCCACCACGTTGCGGTCGATGCCGCCGGAACGGCCCTCCCAGATCTGGCCGGCCCGGTCGACCAGGAAGTTGTAGCCGATGTCGTCCCAGCCGTTGGCGTCCATGTGATACGCCTGAATCCCCCGCAGCATGGCGGGCACATCGGCGGGGGCGTAGTCGTTGGCGCTCACCGTGTGGTGCACGAAGCCCATCTTGAGCCCGGGCGCTACCTCAGGGGTCGACTTGGAATCACGGGCGCCCCACGAGGCGCGGCTCGTGATCGGCGGCGCATCTTCGGTCGAGGACGCCGCCGCCAGCACCAGAGGCTGGCCCCCGGCGGTCCCGCTCGAGCGCACCAGGTGGACCTCGACGTCGTCGACGCCGGCCGGCAGGTCCAGCTCGTAGCCGTCGGCCTGGTCGACCCAGATCGGCTCGCTCACCGCCCGGGGGTTGGCGTCCTCGCCGGAACCGGGATCGGTGCGGTTCTCGAAGTCGAGCTCGATCCACTCGTCCCACCCGTCACCGGTGTGCACGCGAACGCGGCCGCCCGCAGGGCCGCTGGCCCAGCTCACCCCCAGCAGCTGGAAGGGCTCCAGCTCCACCCGACTCGGCGCCACGTCGGCTCCGGCGTCGAGCTGAGCCTCGACTGACGCAGGCAGAGCCTGGCTCTCGGTCTCGGCCGTGGCGCCGCCCGCGAGGTAGGCGGTCGGCACCGGGGAGGCGACCGAGGCGAACAAGACGACGGCGACCACCGCCGCCAGCGGGGAGCACCATCGCAAGCGCTGTCGTCGCGGGGGAAGGGCGAGGGAAGGGCGCATGGGGGGATCTCCGGTTCAGAGGTTCACAGCGAGGCCGGCTCGACCTCGCCGGTGGGCCGGGATACCCGGACCACGAGGTCGGCGAGCAGGCCGATGACGAACAGTTGGAACCCGGCGAAGAAGATCAGCAGGGTGTTGGTGGCCAGCCGTAGATCTTTGTCGACTGCGTCGTAGCCGAGCTTGAGGAATCCGAGCGCCAACAGGATGACGGCCAGGGGCAGGAACACCCGCAGCGGGTTGTAAGACAGCACCAGGCGCACGATCTGGACCAGGTAGCGCTTGGAGTCGGTCCACCAATGGAACTTGGAGGTGCCCGCCCGGGGGCGGTACTCGATCGGCACGTAGCGCACCGAGTAGCCGTTGGCCAGAAACGCCATGGTGAGGGTGGTGACGCAGGAGAAGCCGGGGGGCAACAGGTGCAGGTACTGCAGGGCCACCGAGCGGCGGAAGGCGCGGAAACCGGAGTTGAGATCGGGGATCTCGGTCTGGGTGAGATAGCTGGCCAGACGTCGTAACAGCCACTTGGCCGGTACCCGGGCCGCCTTATGCGTGCCCTGTTCCGAGGTGCGGGCCCCCACCACCTGGTCGGCACCGTCGAGCTCTTTGACCAACAGGGCGATCTCGTCGTTGGGATAGGTCATGTCGGCGTCGGTCCACACCACCACCCGCCCCTGCGCCGCCCGGGTGCCGGCCCGGCGAGCGGAGCCGGTGCCCCGGTTCTGGGCGAAGCGGATGAGGCGGATGCCCTCGAGGGTGCGGAGCTGCTCGCCCGAACCATCGGAGGAGCCATCGTCGACCACGATGATCTCGTAGCGGTAGGGCGAGGCGTCGAGCCCGGCCCGAATGCGGGCGATCTCGTCGCCCAGGTGGCCCCGCTCGTTGTAGACGGGCAGCACGACGCTGACGTCGATCTCGGGCGCGGCGGAAAGGTCGGTGCTCATGGTAAGGACTTCCGCCGGGAACTCTACTGCGCGCGGTGCGAGCCTAGCTAGGGGTCGGTTGCAGTCGGTGACCCATCTGCGTGATCTTCAGCAGTCGAAGGTGGCGGCCGCCACCGCGCACAGCTCGTGACGGCGGGTAAAGGCAAGCACGCCGAGTTGGCGGGTGAGCATCGCCTTGGGGAAGGACTGCACGTTGTCGAAGCTGGCCACTGACGGACGCGGGAGACCTTCGGCTGCTCCGAGGGCAAGCTCGCTTGGTACGGCCCGCGCCCGGGTGGTGACCGGGGCGACCAGCACCCGGGCCATCGCCTGGTTGGCGCTGTCGCGGCTCACGACAAGGTACGGGCGCCCCTTCTCGTCGGACGCCTCGCCCCACCAGATCTCGCCTCGGGCTACCACCACGGCTCCCAGGGCTCCTCCTCGATGGAGGCGATGGCTCGCCGTCGGGAGTCATCCATCTCGTCGTCGCTCTCCGGGTGAAGCCGGAAGCCCTCGGTGAACGCAGCATCGATCCTTCGCCGCTCGCAGTTTCGAACCAGGGCCTCGACCGCCGTGCGGACCGCCTGGGACCGGCTGGCGAACGAGCCATCGGCAACCAGCCGGTCGAGCTTGGCCACAGCGTCGTCCTCCAGCTTGACTGCGATCTGAATCGTCATGCGTGAAGCATACTGTCGAGCATGACGCCGACCGGCTCCAGCACCTCTCGCTTGCACGTCTTCCTCGGCACCAAGGCCCAGTACGTCAAGACCGCTCCCTTGCTGCGCCTGATGGACGAGCGAGAGGTCGACTACCGCCTGGTCGACTCGGGCCAACACGCCCGCCTCACCATCGGGCTGCGGACCGAGCTCGGCGTACGCCAGCCCGACCACGTCCTCGGCGGAGCAGCCGATGTGGAGACATTGGCCCAGGCCGTGGCGTGGGCCACCCGCCTGGCGTTGCGGCTGGGCTCGCCCCGGCGCCTACGCGCTGAGGTGTTCGCCGGCGCCGCCGGCATCTGTGTGGTCCACGGCGACACACCCACCACCCTCTTGGCCACAGCCATGGCCCGACGGGCCGGCCTGAAGGTGGCACACCTGGAGGCCGGCCTGCGTTCCCACAACCTGGCCCACCCCTTCCCCGAGGAGCTCATCCGCTTGGTGGTCATGCGCCGGGCCGACCTGCTCTTCGCCCCCCATGCCGAAGCGGTGGCCAACTTGGCGGCCATGGGGGTGGCCGGGCGGGTGGTGGCGGTGACCGCCAACACCTCGGTCGACGCCCTACGGGCGGCGCCCGCGCTGGCACCGGAGTCGACCGACGAGCCCGGTCCTGCGATCGTCACCATGCACCGGGTGGAGAACCTCTACCGCCGCACTGTGGTGCAGCGCCTGGTCGACACCGTGGTCGATCTGGCCGGGCACCAACCCGTGCGCTTCGTGGTCCACGGGCCCACCTGGGAGGCGCTGCGCCGGGGCGACCACGAGACCCGGCTACGCCAGGCCGGCGTCGAGCTGGTGGCGCTCGTCGCCCACCATGAGTTCGTGGCCATGCTGCGCTCGGCCCCGCTGGTCGTCACCGACGGGGGCAGCATCCAAGAGGAATGCGCCCTGCTGGGCGTGCCCACGCTGGTATGGCGCCGCCACAGCGAGCGGGCCGACGGTGTCGGCGCCAACGTGGTCGTCTCCGGCCACGATCCGGCGGTGGAGGCGGCGTTCCTGGCCGACCCCGAGCGTTACCGCCGCCCGTCCTCGCTGCCCGACTGCAGCCCCACGGCAGAGATCCTCGACGTGTTGATGGCCGAGCTGCGCCGGCCCGGCTGATCCGCTCCTTCCTTTCGACCCTCCTCCCGGGCGGCCAAGATCTTCTCCCGGGTGGGAATGCGCAGGCCGACGTACCAACAGCCCACCACCCCGGCGGCGACAGTGACGCTCTTGGCGACGGGTGAGGGGATGGCCAGGATCACGCTGACCGAGACCGCCACCACGATCATCGACACGGCCATCACCTTGGCCCGCCGGGGCATGCCCAACCCGGCCCGGTGGTCGCGCACCAGCGGACCGATGCGCGGCAGCGCCAGCACCCAGCGCTCGAAGCGGGGGCTCGACTTGGCGAAGCAGGAGGCGGCGAGCACGAAGGGCCCGGTGGTGGGCAACCCGGGCACGACGACGCCGGCGGTGCCCACGGCCACGGCCAGCCAACCTCCGATCAGCCACGCCCAGCGGGCCGCTCCCGTGCGGACCCCACCCGGCTCGGCCACGGTCGATGTGCTCAGCGGGCCAGGGCGACCAGGTCGGCGACGAGGAGGACCACCAGCAGGGTCACCACCGCGCCGGAGATGGCGGTGAAGGCCCAGCGCCGGCGGTGGTCGGCGGCCCAGAAGCGCCGCACGGTGGCCACGTTGGCGGCGATGGCCACCAGCCCGATGACGATCCCGAGGCCAGGCCCGACGCCGGCGGCCAGCCCCAACGCCGGGGCCACGAAGGGCAGCACGATGTAGGTGAGCAGGCAGCGGGTGCCGGAGATGGCCATGGAGGTGCTGAACGCCCGCTGAGCACTCCTGGTCGTCGTGGAGCGCCCGTCGGGGATCCGCAGCAGGCGCCGCATGGTGGCGTCGGCGGAACTGCGGGGGGCGGCCAGGACGTCCATCGCCGCCAAGCTACCGGCCCCACGTCCTGGTGACGGAAACCGGGTGACTATCCCCGCGAATCACCTTTCAGACCCAGCAGGCGCTCGAGGGCGGCGCCGTTGCCCTGCTCGCGCCGGCGCAGCCGGGCCCGGGCGTCGACCACGCTCGCCTCGGCCCCGGCGTGGTCGTTGGTCGCCAGCTCGATGATGGCCGCCGCCACACCATCCACGGAGGAGCGATCGCAACCTCGGGCCACCACCCCCGGGCCCACGTCGGCGGCCAGGGAGTCGACCTTGGCGTCGTAGCCCAACGACACGGCCGGACGCCCTCCCAACACGGCCGACACCAGGGCGTGGTAGCGCATGGCCACCACCACCCGGCCCCGGGCCACCTCGTCCACCACGTCGTCCACCCCGGGGCGGACAGTGGAGACGGGCACCG